>VXRJ01000034.1:639-299944 GCA_009838525.1 Acidobacteriota bacterium | reverse complement strand
AGCCTTGTGTTTCCAAGTCTACTGGCTCTTCTTGCGGACCTGAATTCAGTGGTGCGTGATCGGGTGTTGCTTTCTGGTCCTGTGCGGTCGCGCCGGCGCCGGCGCCGGCGGCCGTCACCGACACCCGGTTCGAGCCCGGGGTCAGGCCTTCGATCAGGCCGACGAGCCGATGCCGCTCCGCGTCGGCCCGGAAGGCCACCGTCGCATCCGCGCCGTTCACGGTCACGCGGACGTTGTCGAGCGCGACGCCCGCCGGGACATCGATCCGCAGCAGCGCCTCCGGCCCCGTCACCGTGTCGGCCCGGCTCGACAGCACGGTCAGCTCGACACCGCTTCCTCCCGGCTGGGCCGCCGCCACGCCAACGGCAACCGCCAGCATGCCGATCACTCCCAGAATCCCGACGATTCTTTGCGCGCGCATGGTTCCTCCCCGGATGCGTTCAGCGAACAGGCGTACCGTATACCACGTCGCCGCCCGGCGGTCAGCCGACCGGCCATTGAACGCACGGCGCCGATGCGGAAATAATGCGGTCAGCCGGCCGGTCGGAACAATCGGGTCCGCTCGTGCGGGGCAGGGACCGAAGAAGGACCCGCAAGGGGAAAGAAGATGGCACGACTTCCAGACCGTCGGCGCTACGGCATGACACGGCGCTCTCTGCTCAAGGCGGGCGCCCTGACCGCGGCGGCCGTCGCGACAGGCTGCGCGGAGCCGGACCGCCCGCGGGTCGTAAGCGGCTCGGGGGGCATCTGCACCGTCACCCCGGACTTCGAGGACGGCCCGTTCTACGTCAATACGGGATTGGTCCGTCAGGACGTCACTGAAGGCCATGACGGCGTGCCGCTCGCAATCCGGCTCGTGCTGCGCGACGCGACGAACTGCGAACCGATCGCCGGCCTGCCCGTCGACATCTGGAGCGCCGACGCCTCTGGCATCTATTCCGGCGTCGACAACGGCCGCATCGTGGAGGACCTGCCCGACACGCGCGGGGCCACTTACCTGCGCGGACGGCAGATCTCCGCACCGGGCGGCGAGGTCCGGTTCGACACGGTCTTTCCCGGCTGGTACCGGCCGCGGCCGCCACACCTCCACTTCACCGCGCCGTTCGGCGATCGGGCGTTCACCTGGCAGTTCTTTATCGAGGACGCCTTCTGCGACGATCTCTACACGACAGTCGCGCCCTACGACACGCGCGGGGTCCATCCGCGGCGGACCGGCGACTTCGCCCCGGAGGGTCTCATCGTCGTCCCCACCGGCACGCCCCGCCAGTTGACGCTCGACATGGACGTCACGATCGACAAGACCAATCTCTCGCGGCTGGCGCGGGAGACCGCCTGAGATCGGGGCCGCCAACCCGCCTCGCGCGCCCGAAGTCCGTAGCAGGCGGTTTCCGCCGACGGTTGAGCGCGCGCATTATTGTGAGTAAAATTACTCATAATAATGAGTAAACCGTCGATCAGCTATTCCCGGCCCTACGTCGATGAGCTGATCAACCGTCTCCTGGAACCACGCCGCTTCATCCAGATAGTCGCGGGCTCCCGTCAGGTCGGCAAGACGACGCTGGTCGAGCACGCGGCGCGGAAATCCGGACTGCCTGCCCGTTTCGCCAGTGCCGATGAGCCGACGCTGCGCGACGTGCACTGGATTGAGCAGCAGTGGGGCGCCGCCCGGAGTCTCGCCGCCGAGGCGGGAGCACGCGGCGCGCTCCTCGTACTCGACGAAGTGCAGAAGGTGACCGGCTGGTCCGAAGCGGTCAAGTACTTGTGGGACGCCGATACGCGCACCGGCCTACCGCTGAAGGTCGTCGTGCTCGGCTCGGCTCCGCTGCTCGTCCAGCGTGGCCTCGGAGAGAGCCTGGCCGGGCGCTTCGAGATGATCCGCCTGCCGCACTGGAGCTTCACCGAGATGCGGGCGGCCTTCGGCTGGTCCCTGGAGCAGTACCTCTTCTACGGTGCCTATCCCGGAGCGGCGCCGCTCATCCGCCAGCCGGATCGCTGGGCGCGCTATGTCCGCGACTCGCTCATCGAACCGATCATCTCCCGCGATGTGCTGCTGATGTCCCGGGTAGACAAACCGGCCCTGCTGCGCAGATTGCTGGATCTGGCGTGTGCGTACTCCGGCCAGATCCTGTCCTACAACAAGATGATCGGTCAGCTCCAGGATGCCGGCAACACGATCACGCTTGCCCATTACCTGGACTTGCTTGCAGGCACCGGCCTGATCGTCGGGCTGCAGAAATATGCCGGCGACACCGCGCGGCGCAGAGCGTCGAGCCCCAAGCTCCAGGTCTTCAACACCGCCCTGGTTACCGCGCAGGCGGGGCTCACGCTGCAGCAGGCACGGCAGGATCACGCGTTCTGGGGCCGCCTCGTGGAATCCGCGGTTGGCGCGCATCTGGCCAACGCGGCGGCCACCGGCAACTGTGAGACCTACTACTGGCGCGAGCGCAACCGGGAAGTGGACTTCGTCGTCCGGGCCGGCAACCGGCTGGTGGCGATCGAAGTCAAGAGCGGGCGGGCAGCTGACTCCCTGCCTGGCATGGCGGCGTTCTCCACGGCCTTCCGGCCGACGCGCAAGCTCCTCGTCGGCGGTGACGGTATCGATCTCGAGACGTTCCTGTCGACTCCCGTCGACCATTGGCTGGATGCATGAAGGGCAGGCTACATTCCGGCTGCCGGGGTGGCCGGATCGACGCGTTCAACCACGTCGAGCTTATCGAAGTCCCGGTCTGCCGACAGAATCCGGCGAATACCCCGGCTTTCCATCGTTGCCACATGGAGCGCGTCACGTGCCGACAGTTGCCCGTGCCGCTGGAGCAGATCAAGGGCGGATGACGTGTGTTGTTCAGTCACCGGCAGGATCTCGGCGCAGATGCGGATCGCCGCGTCATGGACCGCACGAGCCGTGTCAATGCGGTTCAGCGCGCTGTAGCGATGCAGCAGTTCCTGCAGCACCTCGGCGCTTGTAACCAGCGCAACCTGGCGCTCAACCAGGTGCCGCAGGGTGGAACGGCACCGTTGGCGCAGGTCGGCGTCCCTACCCACCAGGTACATGAAGACGTTGGCGTCTACGAAGACCTTCTCACCGGCGCTCATCGTCTGCTCCGGCGTCGGCCGCGCCGAACCTGGTCTTCAGACGGCCGTACTCCCGCTTCCATTCCGCCCAGTTCTTGGGAGCGGGAACCGGATCGAGCAGGTAAAGCTTGTCAATCGCCTCCAGGCGGCGGTGTTGCGTATCCGGTTCGACGCAGTACTTCGCCACGGCCTCTCGCACGACCGCAGCCAGCTTGCGCCCCCTTGACGCCCGCAGCAGCGACTCGTACTGCGTCTCGTCCAGCGTGACCTGCACCTTGCGCGTTTTCGCCATCAACTGGATCCTGCCATCGTTTGACACAAAATACCACCATATTTGTGTCAAACAGTGGAAGGAAGCGTCTCCGAGGGTGCAGCGCTGCGCGCCGGACCGGCCGAGGCTTCCGATGCGGACATCCGGTGACGTATGGTAGGCGGGAGGGGTTTCCATGGACCACCATCGACAGGTGGGGCTCGGCGTATTCATCATCGCTGCATGCGCCTTGAGCGTGGTGCTACCGGCCCAGCAGCTCCCCACTTTCCGGAGCGGCATCGAGCTCATCGAGGTGGACGCCACCGTCATCGACGGCGACGGCAACCCGATTCCCGACCTGCAGGCGGCGGATTTCTCGGTGACCGTCGAAGGGGAGCCGCGCGCCGTCGTCCAGGCGCAGTTCATCTCGTTGCGGGCGGCCGAGGGAGACTCCCTCCCGGTTGATTCCCTGGGGGCGGACGCCGGGTACACGACCAACGCCGGCGCGGACCCCGGCCGGCTCATCGTGATCCTGGTCGACGAAGAGAGCATTCCGTGGGGAGAGGGACGCCACGTGATGCGCGCGGCGGCCGAGTTCGTCGACAGCCTGAGCCCCGGCGACCGGGTCTCCGTCGTGGCCATGCCGCAGCCCGGCGTCTACATCGACTTCACGTCGGACCACGACCGGGTCCGCCGCGCGGTCGCAGGGATGTCGGGTCTGGGCATCCCTCCGCAGGACAACGGGTTTATCGAATACGAGGTCCTTCAGGAGAGGAGACGCCGGTCGGAGGCCACACGTCACGGCATCGAGACCATCCTCGAGGCCATGCAGGGGGTAGAGGGCCCCAAGGCGCTCGTGTGGATCTCCGGCGGCTTCGTGATCGCCGGAGCGGAGCTGGGCCTGGAGAGGATGGCGGAACTGGCCGCCGCCGCGCGAACGACGCTGTACATCTTCATGCTCGACGAGCCGCTGGCTGACACGTCCGTCGCGCTCTCCTCGGGGCAGCCGGATGCCTTCGTCGTGGAACAGGCGCCGCCGGCCGAGGATTATGGGTTGCAGTTGGGCCCGGCGAGCCGCCGCGTGCAGGAGCAGGGCCTGATGGCTGCGGCGTCGATGACGGGAGGCAGCCTCCTGCGTGCGTTCTACAACCCCGGCCCGCTGTTTTCCCGGCTGGAGAGGGAGCTCTCCGGCTACTACCTGCTCGGTGTGGAGATGCTTCCGTCGGACCGGGACGGGGAGTTCCACGAGATCGACGTGTCCGTGCGGCGCGACGGCGCCCGCGTCCGCTCGCACCGGGGGGTCCACGTCCCGCCGGAGGGGGCCGGACCCAGCGAGGAAGAGCGCATCATGCGCCTCCTGCGGGCGCCCGTGCCGGTCCGCGAGCTGCCGTTGCGCGTCGCGACCTACGCCTATCGCGGCGACGCTGGCGACGGTGAGGGGATGGCGATCCTGGTCGGCGCGGAGTTCGACGCCGGGGGCAGCGTGCCGGAGGCCCTGTCGATGGGGTACCTGTTGCGCGACAGCGAAGGAGCCGTGGCGTCGCACGCGACGGTGCAGGTTGTCCCCAACCTGGTGGAGAAGCCGGACGGACCGGTCTTCGAGGTCGACTTCATTGTGCGTGTGGAGCAGCCCGGCAACTACTTTCTGCAACTGGCCGCGATCGACGCCGCCGGGCGGCGCGGCAGCGTGGAGCACCCGGTGCGCGCGGACCGGATGTCGGGTGGGCCGCTCAGCGCCGGCGACCTGATGCTTGCCGACTGGACCTCGGCGCCGGCGGGCGAGATCCCCACCCAGGTCGAGGCCCGGGTTTCAAGCGGGCGTCTGCTGGCCTTCACGGAGCTGTACGCCGACTCGCCGGCGTTCTGGGATCGCACTCGGGTCGAGGTCGACGTGGTGGACGGCGCCACCGGGTCGATTCTCGCCTGGGGGCAGGCCCGGCTGGAGGGCTCGGGCGGCGACCGACGCAGCGCCACCGCGGTCGTGGAGGTGCACGATCTTCCGCCCGGCCGGTATGTGGCGCTGGCTCGCGTCTTGCAGGATGCGACGGAGGTGGCCGACGTGCGCCGGCCGTTCCGGATTGTCTCGCAGCCCGTCCCGTAGCTAGCGCCTCACGTCAGCCTACCGCTCTACGACCGGTTCCGCGGCGCCGAGCTGGCGGAGCAGTGCGGCAGTGCTCTCGGACGGCGCATTGGCGTTGCCGTACTCGACCAGGTGGAGGGGCGTCCGGCCGCGGCTGTCCTCCACGTTGACGTCGGCGCCGCGGTCGACGAGAAGCTGGATCACGTCGTCTTCCCACATCGACGCCGCGCCGTGAAGCGCGGTCTGGCCGCCGCGGTTGACGGCATGCACGTCGGCGCCCAGATCGAGCAGCATGGTGACCGCTTCGACCACAACGTGATCCGGCGGACGGCGGGCGTCGTTCTCGCCGAGGCCGGAAGTAACCATCAGGACGGTCGTGCCGGAGGCGTTCGCATGATGGGGATCGGCGCCCGCCTCGATGAGCAGGCGCATCATCTCCAGCTTCCCCTCGCGCGCGGCAGCCCAGAGCGGTGTGGCGCCTTTCAGCACCCTCAGGCCGATGTAGTCACCCCGCAGCGCGGCGGGCGGATCCACGATCGTCGCGTCCACCTCGGCCCCCGCGTCTAGGAGCATCTGCGCCAGATCGAGACGGTTGCGCTCCACCGCTCCGAACAGCGGCGTCCGGCCGCGCCGGTCGGCGGCGTTCACATCCGCGCCGCTTTCGATCAGGTAGTGCGCCGTCGCCTCGTGCCCGCTCGCATTCGGAATAACCGTCCACTCGATGGCGGCTAGCGCGTCGATGCTTCGGCTCGCAATGACAAGCGGCGTGCTGCCGTCGATGGATCGTGCCTCGATGTCGGCCCCCGCGTCGAGGAGAAGTTGGACGGCATCGACGTCGCCCGCGCGCGCCGCGAACATCAGCGCCGTGAACCGCCCGGCGCTCCGCGCGTCGACCGCGGCGCCCGACTCGGCAAGGCGGCGGACGATACCAGTGTGTCCTTCGGCCGCAGCCCACATCAGCGCCGTCTGGCCCCGCTCGTGCTCCGCCAAGCGGACGTCGGCGCCTTCTTCGATCAGGCGCGAAGCGACGCGCGTCAAACCCATCCGGGCCGCCGTCATCAGCATGGTCTCGCCGGACGGCAGGTGCGCCGCGGCATCGGCTCCGGCGTCGATCAACTGCACCGCAACGTCGGCGCTGCCGTTGTCGATGGCGATCCAGAGTGGCGGCACGGCCAGATCGTTCAGCGCGTCGACTTTCGCACCAGCCTCGACGAGCCGCGCGACCGTCTCGGCATGCCCCCAGTGCGCCGCCCAGTGAAGGGCGGTTGCGCCGTCCGGCTGCGCGGCGCTGACATCGGCGCCGTCGGCAATCAGCGCGTGCGCGGCGCTCCAGTCCTGGCGCTCCACGGCGGCGACGACGCGCACGTCGTCATTCGCCGCGGCGGCGCCGGCCGGGGCCGCTAGCAGGAGCGCCGCTGCCACGGCCATGACCCCCGGCCGGACACGACCGGATGCCGGCCGGAGGCCGGCGCAACAGGCGGCACACCGGCTGGCACACCCAAAGGCGCGCCGGCAGGTCAACCAGGTTCTCATGGGCGCGTTCAGAGGTCCGTCAACTCGGTGAGCTCGCCGGTGCTGTCGCCGATCGACTCCGGCTTGACCCCCAGCTTGTGCAACAGCGTCAGGAAGAGGTTCGTCACCGGCGGGTCGTCGTCGTAGTGGACGTGGCGATCGCCCTTGAGTGTGCCGGCGCCGCCTCCCACCACCATGATCGGCAGCTTGTGGTGGCTGTGCGTGTTGCCGTTGCTCATGCCGCTGCCATAGATGGTCATCGAGTGATCGAGCAGCGAACCGTCGCCATCCTCGGTCGCGGCAAGCCGGTCGATGTAGTAGCCGAACAGGTCGCCGTGGTACGCGTTGACGCGCCGCAGCTTGGCGATTTTCTCCTCGTCACCGCCGTGGTGCGACAGCGGGTGATGGGCGTCGGCGACATCGATCTCCGGGTAGGCCCGGTTGCTCGTCTCGTGCGCCACCATGAAGGTGATCACGCGCGTGAGGTCGGCCTGGTAGGCGAGCACCTGCAGGTCGTACATGAGCTTCGCGTGCTCCTCGAACGAGCCGGGAATGCCGGGGGGCTGCTCCATCGCGACCGACAGATCGTTCAGGCCCTGCTCCTCCGCCATCCGGATGCGGCGCTCCACGTCGCGGATCGCCTCGGTGTATTCGTCCAGCTTCCGCTGGTCGCGAGCGCCGAGCGAGCGACGCAGGCTGGCGAGCTTCTCGGAGACGGCGTCCAGAATCGTTCCGTCCTCCTGCATGCGCGCCATGCGGGCCGCCGGGTCGGTTGACCCGCTGCCGCCGAACATCCGCTCGAAGACAACGCGCGGGTTGTTCTCCATGGGCAGCGGCGTCGTTTCGCTCCGCCAGTTGAGGGTGTTGGCGTAGACGCAGGAATAGCCGGGGTCGCACGCCCCGAGCGGCTCCTTCGAGTCGAGCGACAACTCCAGCGAGGCAAGCTGCGTCTCCTGGGCCAGCTCGCGCGCGGCGATCTGATCCATCGAGACGCCGGCGCGAATGTCGGCCCCCGCCGTCTTCTTCGGGTGCACGCCGGTCAGGAACGCGCCCGCGGCGCGCGCGTGGTCGCCCGCTCCCTCGCCCGGCAGCGCATCGCCGTGCTTGTTGGCGAGCCCGCCCAGGACGATGAGCTTGTCGCGATGCGGCGCAAGGGACCGCATCACAGGCTTCAGTTCGAAGCCGGTCCCCGTCGCATCGGGCGTCCACTGGTCCATCCGGACACCGTTCGGGACGTACACGACGCCGAGGCGGTTGACCGGCGCGGCGGCCGACAACCGCAACGGAGTGAACGCCGGCACCATTCCGTCGAGCAGCGGCAGGGCCAGCGTGGCGCCGACGCCCCTCAGAAACGTGCGACGCGGCAGGTGGGTCTTGGTGATCATCATGGCTCTCGCGCCTCTCTCATCTGGAACGGCGGGCTCTCGACGATACCGGCGATCAGCGACGACCAGGCATAGCCGGACGGCTCCGCCTGGTGCACGATGCGCCGGATCCAGGGATAGTCGTAATACTCGACGCCGCGCCCCAGCGCGTACGTCATCAGCTTCTCGGTGACGGTGGCGACAAACTCCTCTTCACTTGCGAGAAGCACTTCGCGCACGCTGTCCGGACCGGTCAACTCGGTCCCGTCCGGCAGCGTTCCGGAGGTCTCCTCCACGCCCAGCTCACGATAGCCGCCAATGGCGTCGAAACTCTCCAGGGCAAAGCCGAGCGGATCCATCCTGACGTGGCAGCTCGCGCAGACCGGGTCGGTCCGATGGCGCTCCATCCGCTCGCGGACCGAGCGGGGGCGGCTCTCCGGATCGGCCGGGTTGACGACCGAATCCGAATCCTCGAGCCCAGGCACATCGGCGGGCGGCGGCGGCGGCGGCGCTCCCAGCAGGTTCTCGAGCACCCAGACGCCGCGCTTCACCGGCGACGTGCGATTCGCATACGACGTCGCCGTCAGGACACTGCCATGCCCCAGGACGCCGCGGCGCGGGCTGTCGGCCGGCATCGCAACGCGCCGGAAATGGTTGCCGCGGACACCGGGAATGCCGTAGTGCTTCGCGAGCCGCTCGTTCAGGTAGGTGTAGTCGGAAGTGAGCACCTCCAGCACGCTCCGGTCATCGCGGATCTGGCTCTCGAACCAGAGCTCGGTCTCGCGCGTGAACGCCTCGCGCAGGTTGCCGTCGAACTCGGGGAACGCGAGGGGATCCGGCTTCACCGTCCGCATGTTGCGGAGGAACAGCCACTGCCCCGCGAAGTTGTCGGTCAGCGCGGCGGCCTTCGGGTCGGCGAGCATCCGTTCCACCTGGGCCGAGAGCGCGCCGTCGCCGCGCAGCTCGCCCCGCGCGGCGACCTCCAGCAGCTCGTCATCCGGGATGCTGCTCCAGAGGAAGAACGAGAGGCGCGAGGCCAGCTCCAGGTCGCTGATGGCGTACGGCTCGCCCGGCGCGGCGTCCGCCGGATCGTGCTCCACCCGGAAGAGGAACTCCGGGTCGACCAGGATGGCGCGCAGCCCGAACTCTATTCCGGCGTCGAAACTCCCCTTGGCGCGCCCGGTGTCGTAGAACGCCATCAGCGCGTCGACGTCACTCTCGTTCACCGGACGCCGGAACGCGCCTCGTGCGATCGTGCCGAGGATCTCGCGCGCGCACGCCGGCTCGGCTGCCGCGTCGGCCGGGCGGCAGGTGAAGATCCGCTGACGGCTCGGGGTCGCTTCCGCATCCGAAGCGGGCGCCTTCGGATTGAACGGGCCCTCGATCTCGACGATCCAGACCGCCGCCGGTGCGTCGCGGTCCCCCGCGTAGTGGTAGGTCTCCGCGCCGCTGACCGGCTCCAGCACGCCCTCGGGGATGGCGCTCGTCCGCACGAACGAGAAGGCGATCTCGCGCATGCCGGCCCCCACGGGAATCCGGACGCGCAGGTCGTTGTCGGCGTCGCGCTCGTACGGCGTCAGGTTGAAGACCGCGTTCCACGCCTCGCGCTGGCCGTCGGCCCCGACCGTGAACTCCGCGACGCGCTCGCGATCCAGCCGCACCTCCAGCCGGTTGCGCCGCTGCAACCCCTTGATCGCGTTGCCGTGCGTCCGCTCCAGCGTTACGCGAATGTCGTACTCGCCGTCGACCGGAAAGTAGTGGCGTGTCGCGAAACCGCCGCGGGTGCCGAACGGGTGAAGCTCGCTCATCCGGTCGTGCTGCAGCAGGACCGGCGACGTGCTGTAGACCGCCGTGGTCGAACGAATCGACCGGTCGCCGATCGCCAGTTGCGCAATCTTCCCGGCGGCCAGCATGTAGCGCTCGAGCAGCGCCGGCGAGAGCGACAGCACGTCCGCGATGTTGTCGAAACCGTAGCTCTGATCGTCCGCCGGCAGTAGCTCGCGGCCGTCGATCTCGAGGGCCAGCAGATCGCGAATCGCGTTGGTGTATTCGGTGCGGTTAAGCCGGTTGATTGTCTCGGTGCCGGGGTTCACGTCGGCGACGGCGGCCCGATCGAGTTCGGTCTCGATCCAGTTGACGAAGCGGACATACGTCCCGTCGTCCGGCCGGGGGCGGGGGGGCGGCGGCATCTCCCGCGCGCGCAGCTTGCGGATCACCTTCTCCCACGTTTCCGCACCCGCCGCCAAGTGCGCGACATCAAGACTCTCCAGCGACAGGTTGGCGGTATTCAGGCGGTCGTTGTGGCAGGTGACGCAGTAGCGGTCGAGGACGGCGCGGTATTCGTCAGGGGCGGTGGCGGTTTCCGCCCGTGCCGCTTCCGGCGCCGTGGCGGCGGCAGGCGCCTGGGCGGCGACTGGAGCCGCCAGTGCCGCGAGCACACTGACCGCCACGAACGCCACAAGAACGCGCGGGATTCCGGACATTGTCGACACGTCCCCCAACGTCACGCCGGTACCGCGAAAAAAGCCAGATGGAACCGTGCCATTATCCGCAGTGCCGCAAGGAAGTGTCAACCGGAATCAACGAAACTGGCGGCTATTATTAAACTTCTAGGCACTATAAGTAACTATAGGACTTCTTGGCTGGCACTCTTAATATATCCTTAGGCGATTACATTTAATAAGAAGTGGCCTCGCGCATCTGGAACCTCAAGACCGCCCGGAAGCCGCCATTTCCGTTCACCAGATTCGACGGCGACACTATACTGTCGATGACTATGCACCGGACGCTCCCTCTCGCCGCGGCGCTGGTTCTGGCCGCTCTATTTCCGGCCGCGCCCGCTGCTGCGCAGGCGCGGGACGTCCCCATCCCTCACGATGTCGGCCAGAGCGTCAGTCCGGTTTTTGAGGGCTGGTTTCCGAACGACGACGGCACGTACACCCTCTCGTTCGGCTACTTCAACCGGAACTACGAAGCCACCCTGGATATTCCGATCGGCCCCGACAACCGCTTCGAGCCGGGTCCCGCCGACCGCGGCCAGCCGACGCACCTGATGCCGCGCCGCCAGACTGGCATCTTTACGGTCGTCGTTCCGGCCGACTTCGACAATCAAACGCTCACCTGGTCGCTGACCTCGGCGGGCGAGACCTATGCCGTGCCGGGGCATATCCGCCCTGAATGGCAGATCGACGCCCTCCATGAAATAACGAGTGACAACCGACCGCCGGTCGTCGTGTTCCCCGGAGGGGCATCGGGGCAGGGACCGACCGGTGCGCGGCAGTCGCTGGAGGCGTCCGTTGGCCAGCCACTAACCCTCGACGTGACGGCGACCGACGACGGTGTCATGAAGCGCCCCACTGGCCAGCCGCCGATGCTCGGCCTCGCCTGGAGCAAGTATCGCGGCCCCGGGGAAGTCACCTTCGCCGAGCCTTCACCGGAGGTGGGTGGCGACGACCGCGCTACCACGACGGTGAGCTTCGCCGCGCCCGGCGACTACATTCTGCGCCTTCTGGCCTGGGACGATTCCGGTGGCCCGGGTGCGATAATGGCGTTGGGCTTCCAGTGCTGCTGGACCAACGCGTACGTCGACGTTCGTGTAGAGTGACACTGGCCGCCGGAACGCAAATCGCCGTAACGCTGGAGATGGATCGATGAAGATGCAGATTCTTGCGCTCGTGGCTGTGGTCACGCTGTTCGTTGCGGCTTCCGCAGCGCCCTCGGCCGTCGCTCAGATCACCGCCGGGGATGACCCGACGTTCGCGCGCGATGTCGCACCGATCCTGCAGCGAAGCTGCCAGGCATGCCACCGAACCGGCAGCATGGCGCCGATGTCGCTCGTCACTTATCAGGAGGTGCGGCCGTGGGCGCGCTCCATCCGCGAGAAGGTGGCGGGACGCATCATGCCGCCGTGGCACATCGATCCGACGGTCGGCGTCCGCGAGTTCGCTAACGACATTTCACTGAGCGATGAGGAGATCGACGCGGTGGTCCGCTGGGTCGACGCGGGCGCTCCGTTGGGCGATCCGAATGACATGCCGCCGCCAATTGAGTGGCCGGCGGGCGACATCTGGCGACTGGCGGACAAGTACCAGGAACTGGGCGAACCGGATCTCGTGGTCCGCTCGACGCCCTGGACGCAGGACGCCCAGGGGCAGGATCAGTGGTACCAGCCGATCGTCGAGACCGGGCTGACCGAGGATCGCTGGGTAAAGGCGCTCGAAGTGCGTCCTTCCCTGGTGGGGCGGCCGATCGTGCATCATGCCGTCACCTACCTGATGCAGGACGAGGATCCGGACGACTTCGAGGCGGCGGTTGACGTCCCGGGGACCGGCTCTTATTTCACGGAGTTCGCGGTCGGCAAGATCGGCGACATCTTCCGCGAGAACACCGGCAAGCTGCTGAAGGCGGACTCGCGCATCCGCTTCGATCTGCACTACCACTCGGTCGGGGAGGAGATCACCGACTCGACCGAACTGGGTATCTGGCTCTACCCAAAGGGCTATGTGCCGAAGTACCGGGTCTACGCGCAGGCCATGGGCGTGCGGCAGGCGATGCAGACGCTCGACATTCCACCCGGTGAGGTCACCGAGCACGAGGCGTTCATCCCGCTGCGCCACCCGGCGCGCCTCGAGAACTTTCAGCCGCACATGCATATTCGCGGCAAGGCGATGGCGATGGAGGCGATCTATCCCGACGGCCGGACCGAGATGATCAACTACGTCGATCGCTTCGACTTCAACTGGCACGTCAACTACGTCTACACCGAGGATTCCGCTCCGGTCCTGCCGGCCGGCACCATCATCAAGCTGACGGCCTGGCATGACAACTCCGCCGGCAACCGCGCCAACCCCGATCCCACCCAGTGGGTCGGCTGGGGCCAGCGCAGCTACGACGACATGTACCACGCTCACGTCAACGTCGTGTACCTGACCGACGAGGATTACGGGCAGATCGTCGCCGAGCGGGCCGCTACCGACGACAACTAGCGCGCCCGGCCGCGGTAGATTCGGGGTGGCCTCGTCGCGTAGGGGTTGCGCGGGCTCTCGTTGCTGTAGCGGCTGCCGTAACGGCTGTAGGGGTTGTTGACGCTGTCGGGGCTGTAGCGGCTGCCGTAGCGGCCGTACGGGTTCGCGATCGAATCCGGATCGTAGGGGTTGGCGCTCAGCTTGCCGAGATACCTGCCGTCGCGACTGTAGATTCTCGCGCTCGAACCGAACCAGCGGTTCCGGCGGCCAGTGGAATCCGCGGCCCTGTCTCGGGTCCAATGGCGGTCGAGGCGGTCAAGTAGTCTGGCGACAGAATCTGGGAACCAGCGATTGGCGCTGAGGGTGCCCAGATAAGTGCCGCGCGGCTCGTCGTTCCGGCCATCGCGCCGCTGCGCGGCAACCTCGGCCGCGAGAGTCAACAGGAGGATGAGCGCGGCGAAAGCCGTCAGGGAGGACCAGCGACGAGGGGGCGTGGACGCGGGCGCACCCGCGTGGCGTGATGCGTGATCCATACCCCCCAGTCTACGGTCAGGGGGTGACAGAAACTGTCAGGTCGGCCGTCGCCGCAAGGCCACCGTCGTGCGCGATGGCGCGCAGGATGTAGTCGCCCGGCGCGCTGAACGTCGCCTCCGCTGTCCAGCGGCCGTCCTCCGGCGGATCCGGAGTCAGGAAGCCCAGCGCCCAGGGGGAGTTCATGCCGTCTCGCGTGTCCTCCCAGACGCTGATCTGCTCCGGGTGGAAGGTGACGTTGTCGCCGGGGCCGCGGAAGACGAACCATGACAGCCGGTGACCGGTCGCGGTGTCGGTGGTGATCGGCCGCGCAAGCTGGACCCTCGTCGACGCCCGGCCGAGAGGCCGCGCGCGCGGCTTTCCATCGTCCGTCGAAACCGCCGTCAACGGCAGAGGCTCGCCAACCCTGACCGTCCGCTGCGCCGGGCCTTCGATGTCGAGCGTCGGAGCCTGGTTGTCCGGCAGCTCCGGAGTGGTCCCGGCCGCGCCGCCGGCCCCGTAGTTCGCCTGCACCACCAGGTCGTCGATGTAGTAGTCGCGCTTCAGCGTGGCGTAGGCCTTCTCCGTGGTCCCGTTCACGGTTACGGTCCAGACCAGTTCCTGCTCGCCGAAGTCGGCCGGAACCGGAACCTTGAAGACGAAGCGGTTGCGCCGCGGCAGGAAATAGGTGGGCTGACCCCGGTCTGGCTCCCCCGGCTCGAAGGAATTGTCCGGACCAACCGGCACGTACGGCGCCTGAGCCCAGTTCCGGTTCAGGTAGCCGAACACCAGGTTGAACGATCCGTCGTCGTTCACTTCCCAGCCTTCGTAGGCGGGCGAGAGGGTCTGTCCGAAGTCGTAGCGTTCCTGCAGGGTAGCGGCAGGGACGGCCGCCAACGCGACGACCAACGCAACCAGGGCTACTGCGGACGGCTTCAAGGCATCAGGCATACGTTTCTCCCGCACTCTTGTGCCGAAAGGGACGCCGACCCTCAGATGACGTGACCTAGTCCTAGTTGCCACCGCCGCCGGCAGTGTCTTCGTCAGCCAGCGTGTCGCAGGTGAGGCAGCCGATATCGGTCCCGCCGTTGGCCTCGAGCGCCGCCTCGCGCTCCGCGACCGCCGCCGCGAACTCCTCGTCATCCATGTAGATCGCCTGCATCAGGTTGATGAACATGTTGTCGACGGAGCGGTGGCCGGAGCCGGACCAGTTGCGCGGATCCGGTACGTTCGGGTTGGTCGGCGAGTTGTCGAAGTAACCGGTCAGCCGGAGCACCGTTCCCTTCGGCAGGAGCGGAGCCGCCGAGTCCGCGTACTTGTAGACGCGCACCCAGCTATGGTCGTAGCCGGCGCAATTGAGCATCTGCGACTGGGAGTTGTGGATCGCCTCCAGGCACATCCGGACACCCGGCGCGTGCATGTGCGGCTCGAAAACGCTGATTTTCGCGTTGTCGCGGAGGGTCAGGTACGCCTCGGCGCGTTGGTTCTTTTCCATCGCCCGGATGTCGAGATCCGGCCCGTTGCCGAAGAAGAGCAACTGCATCTCCTTCTCCGGCTGGTAACCCTTCGGGTGGAACTTGAAGCCGACATCGAGGTGCGCCCGCACGTCGGTCCCGTTCGCATGCAGATGGGTCGTCGGGAAGATCACCTGCGAACCCGCCTTGAGCAGCCGGCCCGCCTTCTCGTCGAAGACGTCGGCGTTGCGCCCGACTTCATGCACGGGCCAACTCACCAGCGCGTCGTCCTCCTCCGGACCCTTGATGTACAGCGCTGAGTGGTGAACCACGAACAATCCGCCGACCGTGTCGGAGCGGACGCCCCGCTCCATGTCGTTCCGCTCCTTGTACTCGATCGCCGCCACGTAGCGGTCCTCGGTCAGTCCGGACTCGACGGTGCCGAGGGCTCCCCACCAGTCGGGCTGTTCCGCCGCCACCTCGAATTCGGGCGACGAAACCACGAGATCCGGCTCGCCAATCTCCCACTCGTCGACGTCGATGAACGGCGGCGGCTCCGGCATGTCGGCGGGATCGCCCTGCGGCGCGCCGTTGTCGGCCCACCGAGCGATCGTGAGAATCTCGTCGTCGCTCAGCGACCAGTCGTCCTTGAACTCCTGGATGCCGATGTTCTTCTCGATGTACCAGGGCGGCATCACGCCCGGCTTGTCGCGCAGGCCGGTGCGGAACTTGATGGAGCGCGCCCACGGCCGGACATCCTCGTAGGTGATGAGCGACATCGGCGCCAACGAGTTGGGCCGGTGGCACTTCTGGCAACTTCGCTGGAGGATCGGCGCGATGTCCTTGCTGAACGTCGGCTCCTCGGGAGCCTCACCCGCGAACGCCGGAACCGGCGACACGAGCGCGACCATCGCGGCAAGACCAAGCAGGGAAAATCTCTTCGAAATCGTCATCATCGATGAACCTCGCACGACTACCCGGACCCGTCCCGGGGATCGTTGATCATATCACGGGCGGCCCACTCCTCGGCCCCGCTCCAGTGCCTCGAGCCGCTCCACTTGCATAGACGGTTGGCCACGCCGCGAGGTTCCGCGACCGGCTTCACCGGTACGCGCGGGTTGATAGAGTACGTTACCGATGCTTCCGACTGCCGGTCGCTGGCTGTTCCGTTTCGCGCTGGCCGGATCGCTGGCCGGATCGCTGGCCGCCTGCGGGACCGGGGCGGGTTCGGGCGCCGGCGCGCCCGCTCCAGGTGCGGATCCGCCGGGAGCCGCGGCCCCACCGGAAGAGACGGCAGCATCCGCCGGCTGGTTCGCCGAACGCGCGGAAGACGCCGGCCTCGACTTCGTCCATTTCAACGGGATGACCGGCCGGTTCTATTCGCCGGAGATGACCGGGCCGGGCCTCGGCCTGCTCGACTACGACAACGACGGCGACCTCGATGTCTACCTCGTGCAGGGGGTCCTGCTCGGAGACGGCGCGCCGCTCATCGGCCCGGCGGAGGGCCAGCCGCCAGGCGACCGCTTGTACCGCAACGACCTGATCGTCTCTCCCGACGGTGCGCGGATGCTGAGGTTTACCGACGTCACGCGCGAGGCGGGAATATCCTCCAGCGGGTACGGCATGGGCGTGGCGGCCGGCGACTACGACAACGACGGCCACATCGATCTCTACCTGACCCGGTTCGGACCGAACCAGATGTTCCGAAACCGGGGCGACGGGACGTTCGCCGACGTCTCGGTGGAGACGGGCACCGACGACCCGGCGTGGGGCGTTCCCGCGTCGTTCTTCGACTACGACCGCGACGGCTGGCTCGACCTGTTCGTCGGCAACTACCTGAACTACACGCTTGCGACCCACACCCAGTGCTACGACCGGGCGGGCGCGCCCGACTACTGTGCGCCGGGCACGAGCCGGCCGCATCCGGACGTTCTGTACCGCAACCAGGGCGACGGCAGCTTCGAGAACGTGACGGCGACGGCGGGGCTGGCGCGCGAGTACGGACCGGCCCTCGGCGCGGTGACCGCGGATGTTGACGGCGACGGCTGGCTCGACCTGTTCGTCGCCAATGACCAGACGCCGAACCAGTTGTGGGTCAACCAGCGGGACGGCACGTTCCGCAACATGGCGCTGCCCTGGGGCGCGGCCCTCGGCGCGGGCGGCAACGCCAAGGCGGACATGGGCGTGGGCGCGGGCGACTTCGACAACGACGGCGACGAAGACCTTTTCATCACCGAGCTGACCGGGCAGGGCAGCACGCTGTACGTCAACGACGGGACCGGACTGTTCCGGGAACGCAGCGCCGCACTCGGCATCCGGGCGCCCAGCCTGCCCTACACGGGCTTCGGCGCCGGTTGGCTGGACATCGACAACGACGGGTGGCTGGACATCCTGGCGGTGAACGGGTCGGTGGTCGTCAACTTTGAGTCGCGCGGCGAGAATCCCTTCCCGCTGGACCAGCGCAACCAGGTGTTTCACAACCTGGGCGGCGACCGCTTCGAGGATGCGACCGCGCGCGCCGGAGACGTGTTCGAACTCTCCGAGGTAAGCCGCGGCGCAGGATTCGGCGACATTGACAACGACGGCGACACCGACGTGGTGGTGGCCAACGCCGCCGGCCCGGTTCGGCTGCTGATCAACGAGGTCGGGCATCGGGCGCGCTGGCTGGGGCTGAGGCTGGTCGGCGGCGACCCGCCGCGGGATCTGAGCGGCGCCTGGGTAACCGTGGTGCGTGAGGATGGGTCGACGCTGCGGCGGCGGGCGCGCGCCGACGGGAGCTTCGCTTCGGCGAACGACCCGCGGGTGCTCTTCGGGCTCGGCGCGTCGGGCGTTTCGCGCCTGCGGATCACCTGGCCCGACGGCAGCACCGAGGAATGGGACGATGTGGAAACCGGCCGCTACACGACGCTGACCCAGGGCGAGGGCCGCTCACAATGAGGATCCTCGATCGCAGGCTGCCGGCGCTGCTCGTGGCGACAGTGGCGGTGACCGCGGCCTTGCTGGGCGCGGCGTGCGCCCCGGGGGGCGACACTGCTGCCCCCGGTGTCGAGACCTCGTCCACCGCCGCCGGCGGCGCTGATCCGACGTCCGGGGCTCCGGACGCCTCGCCGGCGGACGCGCCGGAAGTCGACGCGCCCCCGCCGCCGGTGGAGCTGCCGGACCTCTCCGAGCTGCCCGAACCGGTCCAGGTCCAGGTCCGCGAGAGCCACGACGCCCTGCTCCGCGCCCAGGCGGAATCCGCGCCGGCGGCGGCTCTCGGCGAGGCCTACGGCGAGTTCGGCCTGATCCTGATGGCCACCCGGTTCTACGACACCGCGGCGGCGGCCTTCCTGAACGCCTCGGCCGAGTCGCCCGGAGAGATGCGGTGGCCGTACTACCTCGCGCAGCTCTACCGGACGACCGGCGACCAGCCCCAGGCCCGCCGCTACTTCGAGCGTGCCGTGGAGATAGACCCCTCGTACCTGGCGTCGCTCGTGCGTCTGGGCGAGATGTACCTGGATGAGGGCCGCCCCGAGGAAGCCGAGCCGCTCTTCGAGCAGGCGCTCGCCATCGATTCCTCCTCCGCCGCGGCGCTCTCCGGCGCGGGGAGCGCCGCCCTCGCCCGCGGCGAGCCCGCGCGGGCGATCGACTACCTGGAACGGGCGCTCGCGGCGGGTCCGCCGGCCTGGAACGTCCACTATGCCCTGGCGACCGCCTATCGCGAAACAGGAGACCCGGCCAGGGCCGACGAGTACCTGAACCAGAGCGGCGGCGACCCGCCGGAGCCGCCCGATCCGCTAATGACGGCCTACGAGAACCTGCTCCGCAGCCCGCGCGCCTACGGCAACCGCGGGGCCGCGGCGATGCGCGAAGGCCGGCCGGCCGAAGCGGTGTCGATTTTCCGCGAAGGACTGGCCGAGGCGCCCGATGACGCGGACCTGCGACGGCAACTCGGCGACGCGCTGCTGGCCACCGGCGACACCCGAGGTGCGGGAGAGCAGTACGAGGCGGCCCTTCGGCTGAACCCGACCGAGGCGCGGGCCTACGTCGGCATCGGCGTGCTTCTGGCCATGAGCGGCCGGCACGCCGAGGCGATCGATCGCTATGCCGCGGCCATCCGCCACCAGCCCGACTATCTGGAGGCCCGGCTCGGCCTCGTTGACGCGTATCGCGCCGTCGGACGGACTGACGAGGCGGCGGCGGAAGCGTCACGGGCGGTCGAGGTAGCACCGGGGTTCCCCGACGCCTGGCTGGGCCTGGGGCTGCTCCTCACGCAGCTTGAACGTTACCGGGAGGCGCGCGACCGGCTGGAGGAGGCGATCGCGATCCATCCGGACGAACTCCGGCTGATCGACCTGCTGATCCGCATCCTCGCCGCCGCGCCGGACGACGCGGCGCGTGACGGCCAGCGCGCGATGGTACTCGCCGCGCCGTTGCTCCAGGCGCCGCCGAACCCGACCATCGACGAGACGGTGGCGATGGCCCTCGCGGAGACGGGACGCTACTCCGAGGCGGCAGAGCGCCAGCGCCGCGCGATCACCGCCGCCGAGCAGGCGGGACGGCCGGACATCGCTCGCGCCATGGCGGCCGCACTCACCCTCTACGAACAGGGACGGGCGCTGCGCTCACCGTTCGGCCGGGCGCCGCGGTAGCTTCGTCCGCGCTCTACGGCTGGGAATCCGACGTGAGCTGCGCCGTGAACTCCGCCTCGAGTTCAGCCTCCCACTGCGTGCGCTCCTCGATCTGATCGGGTCGCGTCTGGAGGCAGTCGTAGCAGACCGACCCCGGGATCTCGTGGCCTTCGCCCTCGGTGTCGATTCCCCGGGCGATCATCAGCTCGCGCAGGTGCGCCGCGGTGTGCTTCTGCGCCTTGTAGAAGTCCGAGTAGCTGAAGCCCTCGGCGACGGCGAGGGGAGACCAGCCGTGGACCGTCCGCGCGTCGAGGTCCGCCCCCCGCGCGACGAGGTAGTCGGCAAGGCTGTTGATGCCCCGGAACGCGGCCCCGTGCAGCGCCGTCATGCCCCGGTAGTTGGCGGCGTTGACGTCGGCGCCCTGCTCGACGCAGATCCGGACCGCCTCGAGCACCTCCTCCTCCTGCCCCTTGAGCGATCCGCCGTCCTCTCCCGGGTTCCAGATGGCGACGCCGGCCGCCACCATCAGCGGTGTCGTGCCGTCGGCATTGGGCGTCAGCGTGTCGGCGCCCGCATCGATCAGGACGCGCATCGCCTCCGTGTCGGTCACCTTTGCGGCGAGAAAGAACGGCGTGGCCCCCAGTCGGTTCAGCCGGTTACGCTGACCGTCCTTCATGCCGTTGACGGTCATGCGGGCGTTGACGTCGCCGCCCAGTGCGATCATCTTCTTCAGCACGTCGATGCTGTCGACGCTGCCGGTCGGAATCGGCGCCGGGAAACCGAAGCCGGTGTTCATCCGGCGGGTCCGGAGCAACTGGTGGAGGGCGTTCCAGCCGGCGTCCGCCAAGTTCGGGTCGGCGCCCCGGTCGAGCATGTAGTCGGCCAGCTCCCAGTTGGCGTTCGCCACCGTGACGACCAGCGCGCTCTGGCCGTCGGACAGCGTGTCATTGATGCCGGCCCCCGCTTCCAGCAGGACGCGCATGGCGTCGAGATGCCCGTCGCGCGCCGCGAACATCAACGCCGTGAAGCCGGTCGGATGCGGCGCGTAGAACATCCGGCTGCCGTTCGGAGGCCGTCCACCCGTCTCCGTCCGCGCATGGATGTCGGCGCCCAACTCAGCCAGAGCGTGGATGGCGGCGGCGTTGTTCCGGGACGCCGCCCACATCAGGGCGGTCTGGCCGCGGTACTCGTCGCGCGCGTTCGGGTCGGCGCCGCGCACGAGCAACAACCGGATGGCGTCGGCGTCGCCAGAGCGCGCCGCCGTCATCAGCACCGTTTCGCCTTCCGGGAGCGCTGCGTTCGGATCGGCGCCGGCGTCGATCAATACCTCCAGAATCGCCGCGCTGCCGTTCTCGGCGGCGAGTGCCAGCGGTTGTACGCCGTACCGGTTGATCGCGGCTACGTCGGCGCCCGCTTCGAGCAGCAGGTCAACCAGAGCGGGGTCGTTGCGGTGCACGGCCCAGTGCAGGGCGGTGGCGCCGTCCGGCTCGGCCTGGTTCACGTCGACGGTCGCGTCGCCGACCAGCGCGCGGACCGCATCGACGTCGCCCGCCCTGACCGCCGCGATCAGGGGCACGTCACGGTTGCCGGCCGCTTCCGCCGCCGGGCTCGCCGCCAACCCGGCGACCAGCACCGCGAGCGCGGCCAGCGCAACCGGGACTGCCCGCGAACCGCTTGACGACTTCAACATGTTCCTAGACCCCCGTCAGCGGCCCGGTGCTGTCGCTTATTCGGTCCACCTTCACGTCCACCTTCTCGAGCAGGGTCAGCCCGAGGTTCATGAACGGCGTGTGCATCTCGTAGACGAGGTGCCGGTTGCCGTCGAGCTGGCCGGCGCCGCCGCCCATCAACGTGATCGGCAGGTTGTACGGCGTGTGCTGATCGCCGTCGCCCATGCCCGCCCCATGCAGAAGGATGCTGTGATCGAGCAGCGTACCGTCACCGTCCGGCGTGTTGCGCATCTTCTCGACCAGCTTCGAGAAGAGCGTCATCTGGTACTGGCTGATCTTCGTGTACTGCGCGATGTTGTGCGGATCCTGCTGGTGGTGCGACACCGTGTGGTGCGCCTCCGGCACGCCGATGTTCGGGTAGGTCCGGCCGCTCGTCTCGCGCGCCATCTGCATGCAGCTCACGCGGGTGATGTCGGCCTGGAAGGCGAGCACCAGCATGTCCTGCAGCAGGCCAACATGCTCCTCGTAGTCGTCCGGCACGCCCGCCGGCTGATCGACGGCGGGAAGCGGCGTCGTCGTGTTCGTCTCTTCCGTCCGCTGAATACGCCGTTCGATCTGGCGGATCGACGACAGGTACTCGTCGACGGTGGCGCGGTCCTGCGCCCCGATCCGCCGTTCGATCCGCTGCACGGAATCCGTGACCGAATCGAGGATGCTGCGGTCGGTCTTCATCTGCGCCAAGCGCGCTTCGACGCTGCCGCCGTCGCCGAACAGCCGCTGGAAGATGACGCGCGGGTCGCGTTCGTGCGGCAGCGGAGTCGTCGGCGTCAGCCAGGATGTCGAGTTGCGGTAGGCGCACGAGTAGCCGTTCTCACAGTTGCCCACCTGGTAGTTCGACTCGGTCGTCAGCTCCAGCGAGCGGAGCGCGGTGTCAGCCCCCAGCTTGTCCGCCGCGTACTGATCGATCGTCTTGCCGGCGCGGATGTCGGCCCCCTCGGTCCGTTTCGGGAGGATGCCGTTCAGCCAGCCGCCGTGCGCCCGCGTGTGCACGCCGCCGCCCTCGTTCGGGCTGACCACCCCCGAGTTGCTCAGGCCCGTGACCACCGTCATCTGATCGCGAAACGGTGCGAGCGGACTCAGCACGGGGGTCAGCTCGAAGCCCGACCCGCCGCTTCCGTCCGGATGGAAGCTGCGCGGAAGGATGCCGTTCGGCACATAGAAGAACGCCAGCCGCGGCACCGGCGCGGTGACCGCCCGCGCCGTGGCCGACAGGGCCGGCACCATGGCGTCGAGCAGGGGGAGGGCTACGGTGGCGCCCAGTCCGCGCAGCACGGTCCGCCGGGAAAGGGACTTGTGCGTGACGATCATGATTGCGATCTCCTCATGAGGAACGGATCACTGGTGACGATACCCAGGATCACCGACTGGATGCGGTAGTCCGGCGCCGCTTCGCGCACGATGCGGCGGACGGTCGGCATGTCGTAGTAGTCGAGGCCGCGGCCGAGCGCGTAGGTCATCAGCTTCTCGGTCACGGTGGTGACGAACTGCTCCGGCCGGGAGGCGAGCGCTTCGCGCATCTCGCCCACGCTGCCGAACGACCGGCCGTCCGGCAACACCCCCGACGGATCGATCGGGTAGAACGACTCGTCCACTTCCCGCCACCGGCCGATCGCGTCGAAGTTCTCAAGCGCGAAGCCGGTCGGATCGATCATCGCGTGGCAGGCCGAGCACGCCGGGTTGTCGCGATGCTCCTCCATCCGCTTGCGGAGGGTCGGCCGCTTCGCCTGCGTCCGTTGGTCATTCAGGGCCGGGACGTTCGCCGGCGGGTCGGGCGGCGGCGTGCCCAGCAGGTTGTCGAGAATCCACTTGCCGCGGAGAACCGGGGAGGTCCGGATGGCGTGCGACGTGAGGGTCAGGATGCTGCCGTGCCCCAGAATCCCGCGGCGCGGGCTGTCGGCCGCGTGTGTCACCCGCCGGAAGTGGCTGCCGGTCACGCCGGGAATGCCGTAGTGCTCCGCGAGCCGCTCGTTCAGGAACGTGTAGTCGGCGGTCAGCAGCTCGATGATGCCGTGGTCGGCCCGGATGACGTCATCGACGAACAGACCCGTCTCGCGCAGCATGCTCTGCCGGAGTGACTCGTCGAAGGCGACCGAGAACGGATCGCCCGGACGCACTGTCGTCTCCAGGTTCCGCAACTGCAGCCACTGCGCCGCGAAATTCGTCGTCAGCGTCTCGGAGCGTGGGTCGACGATCATCCGGCGCACCTGCCGCTCGAGTTCGGCCGGGTCGCCCAGCCGCCCCGCTTCCGCTGCGTCGAGCAACTCGTCGTCGGGGATGCTGCTCCAGAGGAAGAAGGACAGCCGCGACGCCAACTCGATATCCCGGACGCGGTAGGGTGCGCCGGGCTCGACGCCATCCGGGTCCACCTCGATCCGGTAGAGGAACTCGGGACTGACGAGCAGGCGACGGAGCGCCAACTCGATCCCGTCCTCGAAGCTGCCGCCGCCCCGGCCCTGTTCATAGAAGTCGAGCAGGACGCCCAACTCTTCGGCGGTCGGAGCCCGGCGGTAGGCCCGGCGGGTCAGCGTCGTGAGGATCTCGCGCGCGCAGGCCGGCTCGCCCGCTTCGGACGCCGGCCGGCAGGTGAAGATTCGCGCCCGCGACGGCGTCTCCGAGACGCCGGTCGCATCGTACGGGCCGGTGATGGTCACGCTCTGGACGAACGGCTGCGCGCCCGCAAGGCCACCTGCGTTGCCCGCGACCCGCGGGTTCGCGAACGGTTCGCGCACCTGTTCGACGAGCGCCGCCGGCTTCCGGAAGAAAGTGACGCCGACTTCGCGGGGGCCGGCGGCAAAGGGTAGGCGCAGGTCGATCGTCGACGCCTGCGCGTACGGATTCTCCGGCACTCCCTCGGCCGGCGGGCCAACCGCGATCAGCCTTGCCTGCTCCCCGTCGATCGTCACTTCAAGATCGTGCGTCTCGGCCAGACGGCGTGCGTTACTCAACTGGATCCGGACCTCGTATTCCGCGTCCTGCGGAAAGAGATGCTCGATGTGCAGGCCGCCGCGCGTCCCGAACGGCAACCGCTCGACCCGCGCGTGCTGCGACAGGTCCTGCGCCGCCTCGTAGGTGTCCGCGGCGACGGCCGGCGGGGGGCTGCCGACGGCAAGGCGGCTCACGGTGCGGGCCGCGGCGAGATAGCGCTCCATAAGCGCCTGGGACATCCGCAGCACGCCGCCGATGTTGTCGAAGCCGAAGCTGGCGTCGTCGGCCGGAAGCAGGTCGTCGGCTTCGAGTTCGACCGCCAGCAGGTCGCGGATGGCGTTGCGGTATTCGGTCCGGTT
The DNA here is from genome assembly GCA_009838525.1 of Acidobacteriota bacterium. Taxonomy (NCBI): domain Bacteria; kingdom Pseudomonadati; phylum Acidobacteriota; species Acidobacteriota bacterium. Next base: position 275,114 of record VXRJ01000034.1, on the reverse strand, counting down.
CAGGCGGTGGAACGTCGCCGTTCGGCCCGGGTCGCCGGTGACCGCCCAAGCCCGATCCAGTTCGCCCTCCAGCCAGTCGAGGAAGCGCCCGGCGGCGGCGGCGTCCGGCCGGGGACGTCCGGCCGGCGGCATCACGCCGCCCCGCATTTTCCGGACCACGCGCTCCCAGTCGGCGGCGTGCGCGCCAACGTCGGCGACGTCCAGCGTGTCCAGGGTGAGGCCGACCGAGCGGAGTTGCGCGACGAGCGGCGAGGCGGGTTCGCCGGCGCCCGTCACCATCGCCGTGTTGTGGCAGGTGACGCAGTAGCGGTCGAGCAGGGCGCGGTGGTCGGTCAGCTCGGACTGGGCGGCCGCGGCCCGCGGTGCGGCCAAGCCCAGGGCAAGCACCGCTGTCGTCACGAGCGTCGCGAGATACGTCTGGCTCACGTCGTCAGCACCCGCCGGCTGGCCGTTCATGCCCCGGAATCAGGGCAGTTTCGTACCAGCATGCCATCGATCCCTGGATGCTAAACCGCGCCCGGAGGGGTGTCAATCGGGCCTTGACGGCCCTGGCTTGCGGCGCCAGCTCGACCGATCCGCAGCGTTGGCTCACCGCTCGGGTGCAGCCAAAGGGAGCCGCTAATCGGCCAGGTGCTCCCGGAGGAACGCCAGGGTGCGGGGCCACGCGTCTTCCGTGGCGCGGCGGTTGGCGTCCAGGCCTTCCTGGGCCTTCAGGAAGACGGTCGCCCCCTCGTAGACGATCGGCTCGAAAGAACGTCCCGCGGCGGCCATGGCTGCCGTCACCCGCGGCACCGTCTCGGCCGTCCTGAGGTCGCCGCCGTAGAGGGCGAGCACCGGTGCGTTGATCCGCTCGTAGTGGGATGCCGTGCCGGAAGCGGCCCCGTAAAAGACGACCAGCGCATCCAGGCCCGGTTGCGCGACCGCGTAGGCCAAGCCGGCCGACCCGCCCCAGTCGAAGCCGACCATCCCGAGAGGTCCGCTGGCGGCCGGCAGATCGAGCGCCCAGGATCGAACCGCGTCGAGCCGGACCGTCAGCTCACGCGACGAGATCCTCGAAACCGTAGGCACGACCCTGGTCTCCTCGAGGAAGAAGGGGTGGTCGCTCCCCGCGGGTGCAGCGGCAGTGAGCAGATCGGGAGCGACTGCGAGGAACCCCTCCGCCGCAAACGCGTCGGCGATGCTCCGGACCCAGTTCGACAGCCCGTAAAGATCGGAAAGGACAATCACGATGGGGGCGCGGGGCTGATCCGGATGGACCACCCAAGCGCGGACCGGCGTCACGCCTTCGGCAAGCTCGATGTCGACGAACTCGGCGCGCCGGGACGACGCTTCGAGATCACCTCGCGCCGTAGCTCCACTCGGCGGCAGGTGCGCGGCCGAGACCGGTGCTGGTCCTTCCCCACCGAGGATCGTCCCCACGACCGCGGACAGACCGCCAATCTGAAGCGCTGCGACCGCGAGGAGCAGAACTCCCGACAACACCCACCCGTTTGCCTTCCATCGTGGCGCAACCCTGACGTCGAATGGCTCTCCCGCCATGAACGCATGCTAGTCGAGAGAGCCGTCGTTGACCAGAGCCCCGGGTGACGGGAGAACGCCAATCGGATGGAAACGGATGGACAAATGGATGGCAAGCATGGCAAGCTCAATATCGGATGGAAACGGATGGACAAATGGATGGCACACCTAACGTGTCGTCGTTGCGCATCACTCCGGAGATCCTTGGACTCATCGCAGAGATCGACGAATTCAAGGGCGCCTGGCTCGCCCTAGGCCGCCTGGAACCGGAGAGGTTGTCTCGCCTGCGACGGGTGGCAACGATCGAGAGCGTCGGCTCGTCCACGCGCATTGAGGGGGCGAAGCTGAGCGACGCGGAGGTCGAGCGGCTGCTCTCCGAGGTAGAGGTCGGGTCGTTCGCGACGCGTGACGAACAGGAGGTGGCTGGGTACGCCGACACCTTGAACACGGTGTTCGCCGCCTGGGAGGTCATCGACCTCACCGAGAACCACGTACGGCAACTTCACCGCGACCTGCTGAAGTACTCGGAGAAGGACGAACGCCACCGCGGCGCCTACAAGACGCTTCCCAACCACGTGGAAGCGTTCGGCCCCGACGGCACGCGACTGGGCGTCGTTTTCGAGACCGCGGCGCCCTTCGACACGCCCCGGCTGACCGCCGATCTGCTGTCGTGGACGCAGGCCGGCCTGGCGCGCCCCTCGCCGGACCTGCACCCACTGCTGACCATCGCCGTCTTCGTCGTCACGTTTCTCGCCATCCATCCTTTTCAGGACGGCAATGGCCGCCTTTCGCGGATTCTGACGACCCTCCTCCTATTGCGTGCCGGATACGGCTACGTCTCCTATTCCTCCCTGGAACGCGTCGTCGAACAGAGCCGGGACGCCTACTATCTGGCTCTGCGCCGCACCCAGCGAACGCTCCGAACCCGCGCGCCGGACTGGAGTCCCTGGCTGGGGTATTTTCTGGCCGCGCTGCAAAGGCAGAAGCAGCACCTACAAGAGACCATCGAGCGTGAACGCCTGATGCTCGGCGACTTGCCCGAGCTATCGTTACGCATTCTGCGGATCGCCCGAGACCACAGTCGCGTCACCATTCGTGCCGCCGCGGAGGCGACCGGGGCCAGCCGCAACACAATCAAGGATCACGTAAAGGCACTGACCCGCAACGGCCATCTGACCAGACACGGCCATGGACGCGGGACGTGGTACCGGCCCACCTGACCTCCGCCTCAACGCAGCCCCACCTCCCGGTCATCGGGCGACAGGTGTAGGATGGCTGGCATCAGAGAGATTCAGCGGTCCGGGCCATCGCGCGTCCGGCAACTGCGCCACTAACGGAGGTCACGCCATGCGTCAGTCGTTCCCACTTGCCCTGCTGTCGGCACTGCTCGTCTTCGGACCCGCGCCCTCGGACGCCCAGTCGGCGGGATCAGATGGGCCGTGGCAGACCTACGACACGTCCAACGGCGAGTGGATGAGCTACGCCGGCGACGTCAAGGGCACGAAGTACTCGCCGCTCGACCAGATCGACCGGGACAACTTCGCCGATCTCGAGATCGCCTGGGAGTGGACGACCGTGGATCGAGTAGTGAGCCGAACGATGCCCGGGGGCGGCGAATGGTGGGCCCCGCTGGACGACATTGTCGACTCCCTGGTCGAGGACACGCCGGATCTCTACCGTCCCGGTCACCGTCCGGGGTACTCGCGCCTGCAGGCGACTCCGCTGATGGTGGGAGGCGTTCTCTACTTCAACACGCCGCTCTCGCAGGGCGTGGCGGTCGATGCGACGACCGGCGAGACGCTCTGGGTCTACAACCCGAAGAGCTACGAAGCGGGAACGCCGACCATGAGCGCCCCGTGGTCGCAGCGGGGCGTTGCCTACTGGACCGACGGCGAGGGAGACGAGCGCATCTTGTGGGGAACCGGCAGCGGCTTTCTCGTTTGCGTCGCGGCGAAGACGGGCGAGCCGTGCGAGGGGTTCGGCACAACAGACAACGGCATGGTGGACGCCATGGTGGGCCTGCCGCGCGCCGACCGTAACGAGCGCGACTACCTGAACGCGCTGCCGTGGGGAATCCACTCGCCGCCCATCGTCGTGCGCGACCGGGTGATCCATGGCTCGCACGTCGCCGACCGGCGGATCACAAAGGAAGCGATCCCGGGCTGGGTGCGGGCCTGGGACGTCCGGACCGGTGAGCATGCCTGGGACTTCCACACCGTTCCCAACAGCACCGACGAGTTCGGCGTCGACACCTGGCTGAACGACTCCTGGCGCTACTCGGGCAACGCCAACGTCTGGTCCATGCTCGCCGGCGACAACGAGCTGGGGCACGTCTACTTGCCCACCGGCACGACGACGAACGACTACTACGGCGCCGACCGGCTCGGTGACAACCTGTTCTCGGAGACGCTCATTGCCGTCGACGTCGAGACCGGCGACCGGCTCTGGCACTTCCAGGCCGTCCACCACGGGCTGTGGGACTACGACTTCGCGACCCACCCGAACCTGGTCGACGTCGTCGTCGACGGGCAGCCCATCCGCGCCATCGCGCAGGTGAGCAAGCAGGGCTTTGTCTATGTCTTCGACCGGGAAACGGGCGAGCCCATCTGGCCGATCGAGGAGCGTCCGGTGCCGCAGGAAACCAACATGCCGGGCGAGGTCCCCTCGCCGACCCAGCCGTTCCCGACGAAGCCGGCGGCGTTCGACTACCAGGGCATCGAGATCGACGACCTGATCGACTTCACGCCGGAGTTGCGGCAGATGGCCCTGGAAGTAGTCGACGGCTACCGACTCGGCCCGCTCTTCACCCCGCTCGACCGGCCCATCGAGGGCGTGACGCGCGGCACGCTCATGCGGCCGCCGCCGGGCGGCACGGCCGGTTGGTCCGGCGCCGCGGTCGATCCCGACACCGGCATGATCTACATCCCGTCCCGCAACCGCCCGGCGCTCATAACGCTCTACTCGCCCGACCCGGCCCTCGGCGCCACCGTCACCTATACGCACGGGGCGCCCGAGGAGCAGCGGCTTTCCGGCACCGCGCCGCGCGGACCCCAGATGCCGCAGGGGCTGCCTCTGGTCAAGCCGCCCTACTCGCGGATGACCGCGATCGACCTGAACACCGGCGACCACGCCTGGTGGGTGCCGACCGGCAACGGCGACCGTTTCCGCAATCACCCGATGCTGCGGGACCTGAACCTGCCCCCCCTGGGCGGCGACAACGCCATCAACGGTCCCCTGCTGACCAAGACCCTGCTCATCTACTGCCTCACCGCCGGCGGGTCGGACGGCGGGCCGCGCATCGTCGCGTACGACAAGGCGACCGGCGACGAACTGGCGTCGATCGACCTGCCAAGCGGCGCCATCGGAACGCCGATGACCTATATGGCGGATGGGCGGCAGTACATCGCCCTTACCGTCGGCGGCGGGCCGCGGCTCATCGCGTACGCACTACCGCAATGATGAACTCCGGGAGGGACGTCATGGCGGACAAGCACGCACGGACTCCCAACGACCGGCGGCTCTCCTGGATGGCGGCCGTCATCGTGCTGCCGCCCTTGTTCCTGGGGCTCCTGCTGGTCGCCGCCCGGCACGACGTGGCGCGGTCAGGGATGGCGGTTCCGCCGGATTCGATTCGGGGAGCGGCCTCGGCGCGAACCGACATCGACCCCGACTGGGCGGTGGTGGAGGAATACCTCGACCTGCAGAACGCCTGGAGTCAGCGCATGGGCGAGATCGCCGCCGGCCTGCCCGCCGAGGAACGGAACGCTCGCATCATGGAGGCGTTCGCCGACCGTCCGGACATCCGGCCGGCCATCGCCGCGGCGACGGCGATCATCGACGCCGGCGGCGACCACGACAGAGTGACGGAAGCCGCGGAGTTCCTGGTCATACGGACGGTCGGCGAGCCGGATGCCGGCCAGCACATGGCCAGGGGCGCACAGGCGCTTCTCGCCCACGCGCCAAACTCCCGGCGCTGGCCAGCGATCCTGAGGCAGATGGATGCACGCCGGTTCCACATGCCGGACGGCCGGTCCTCGACGCCTGACATCGACCGGTTCTTCGAAGAGGCGGCGGCCGACGCCGAGAGTCCATCTCTGCGCGCGATGGCGCAGTACTACGTGGCCTCCGGCTTCATGCGGTCTGCCAACGCATTGCGGCTGGACGAAGAACAACGGAACGACTGGCGACAACGTGCGCTCGATGCGGCTGAGGGCTTGAGTGCCGGCGTGGAGGACGAGCTCTTCGACGGCGCAACTGCCGCGCCGGCCCTTTCCGCCGGCGCACCGGGCGGTCCGGTCGGAGCGTTCACGCCTCGCACGTTCTCCGAAGCCGAGGCGGACCTCATCCAGGCCATACGGCACGCAACTCCAGGGGGTACCGCGCTGGACATCGCGGGTCGCCGGCTCGACGGCGCCGAGGACAGCCTCTCGGCCCATCGGGGCCGGGTCGTGTTAATTGACTTCTGGGCGACATGGTGTCCGCCCTGCATCGACGCGCTGCCGGAGTTGCGCGAGCTGGTCTCGGAGCTGCCGGCGGATCGATTCACCCTGCTGGCGATCAGCATCGATGACGAGCTCGAGACGGTCAACCGGTTTCTGGAGCGGGAGTCGATGCCGTGGGTCAACTGGCATGTTGGTCCCGACAACGACATCCGGCGAACCTGGGACCTGCGTGGGGTCCCGGTCTACGTCCTCGTTGACGAAGAGGGTCTGATCCTGGCTCGCTCGAACAGTCTTCCGGACTGGTTTACTACGCGCATCCGGGAAGCGGTCACGGGCGAGGACGCGCGTCCGGCCGACACGGCGGTCTACACGTGGGATCCGCCCGACATTGAGGAGCTTCGGCGCGCCGCCGAGGAGGGGGATCCCGAAGCGCAAGTCCAGCTCGGACAGGCGTACCAAAGTGGCAACGGCGTTGCGATGGACGACGACGCCGCCACCGCGTGGTACCTGCGGGCGGCGGAGCAGGGAAGCGCCGACGCGCAGTTTCACCTCGGATTCGCCTACAGCGGTGGCTCCGGTGTGCCCCTGGACTACAACGAGTCCCATGACTGGTTCGAGCGCGCGGCCGAACAGGGACATGACGCCGCACAGTGGATGCTCGGTTCGCTCTTCTACTCTTTCGGACGCGGCGATGTGGCCCGGGACGACGTCAAGGGGGCGATGTGGCTCTATCTCGCCGTGTCGCAGAACGACCGGCACGATCGAACGACGCTCGACATGCTGGAGGCGCGGATGACCCCGGCGCAGATCGAGGAAGCGCAACGGCTGGCGAGGGAATGGCGCGAGGCTCGGGAGTAGTGTTATCATAAAATGTTAAAGTGATAACATGATTCGGACCCAGATATCGGTCGACGCGGAGCTGTACGAGCGAGCAAGGGAGCTCGCGAAGCGCCAGGGCATCTCGCTTGCCGAGTTGTGCCGCCGGAGCCTGCAGGAAACGGTCTCGCGGGAACCGAGCAACAAGCCGTGGATGGCGTTTGCGGGCGATCTGGACGGCCATCCGAACGACAGCACAACCGTTGACGAAGTCGTCTACGGGCACGACGACCCGTGAACGGTGGACCGGTGTTTCTCGACACCGGGATCTTCGTCGCGATCCGCACGACCCGGGACCGTCATCACGAGCAGGCACGGGTCCTGTTCGGAGGGCCGCAGCCGCGCTGGTTCACTTCGGTACTCGTCTGCGCCGAGGCGTACGCCTGGTTCCTTCACCGGCACGGCGAAGAGGCAGCCCGGCGATTTCGGCTCCTGATCGATAACCTCGACGGGCTGGTTGTCCTGGACACCGACCCCGATCTCCGCGACGAGACGTGGCGCATGCTGAACCAACTGCGCGGCGCACGCCTGACCTGGGTCGACGCCTCCAGCCTGGCGCTGATGGCGCGCCACGGCATTCGGACCGTCTGGGCGACGGACCATCACCTCGGCCTGACCGGCGCGGAAGTGCTTCCCCGTTCATGAGCATCGACGCACTGCTCCGTGTTGGCCTCCTCGTCGTCGCTGCCAAGCTGAGCGAAGGCGTCCTGGGGCGGATTGGCCTGAGCGCCATCGTGGCGTACACGCTGGCCGGCGTGCTGCTCGGGCCTGCGACCGGCATTGTCGAACCGACGGACGACCTTCAGGTCTTCCTCAGCGTCGGCGTATCCGTCTTCTTCTTCCTCATCGGCCTCGACGAGCTCGACCTTCCGGGCTTCAAGGCCACCATCCGCGGTCCCTATTTCGTTGCCGCGACGGTATCGGTCGCGATCTCGGTTCTCGTGTCTCTGGTCGTCACGTCCGACCTCTTCGGCCTGGAGTTCGCGTTGGGGCTTGCGTTCGACGAGGCGTTGGCGGTTGCCGGGATCCTGTCGCTGTCCAGCCTGGGTCTCGCGGTCAAGGTGCTGGCCGACCTCGGGATTCTGAAGAAGCTGATAGGGCTCAGGATCTTCACCACCGTCATCATCGCGGAAGTGCTTGCCCTGCTCCTGGTCGGGGTAACTATCGGCGAGGCCGTCCACGAGACGAGCATTCGCGGCGTATTGCAGTTGCTCGGGCAGATCATCGGCTTCGCGGTGGTCACGTGGTTCCTGTCGACGAAGGTGCTTCCCGTCGCCATCGCTTTTCTCCAACGTTGGCTGCACGTGTCCGAGCTCTCGTTCGGGTTGTTGATCGGCAGCCTCTTCGTCGTGGTCGCGGGGGCTGAACGGATCGGCCTCCACGGCTCGCTCGGCGCGCTCCTGTTCGGCGCCGCGCATTCCGGGCTGCCACACCGCATGCGCAGGGACATCATGCCCGGCATCCGGAGCATTGCGGACGGACTCTTCGTGCCCCTCCTGTTCGCGTCTGCCGGTTTGTACCTGGACTTGTCCTTCACCGCGCTGCCCGCCGCCACGATCATCGCCGTGGCGGCCGTCCCGATCGGGGGCAAGTTCGCCGGCGCCCTCATCGGCACCTACCTGGCGCGGCTCGACACCCCGGTCGTCCTCGCCGTTGGGCTGATGGCCAAGGGTGTAGCCGAAATCGCTCTCCTGCTTGTTCTGCTCGAGACCGGCATGATCACCCGCGAGGTCTTCTCGCTCCTTGCGTTCATCATGTTCGGGTACATCCTGGTGATGCCCTCCGTGATCGGTCTGGCCACCCGCCGGGCCAAGGATCCGGAGCGCGCGACGCCTCCGTCGGCCGTGCCGCCGTCGTTCGCCCGGCACGCGATGAAAGGGGTCCTGGTGGGGTCCATCATGGACCGCACGCGCGCCTACCCCGCTCCCGAGCTGTCCGTGAGGGACTTCCTGAACGAATGGACGGTTCCGAACCAATCGGACTACCTCGTCGTGGAGGACGATGCTGCCGTGGGCGTCGTGTCGCTGGCAAGACTCCACCGTCTGGACGAACGCTCGCAGGCGGATACACCCCTGAGGGACCTGCTGCGCCGTAACGTTCCGCGCGCCTGGCCCGATGAGCCGGTTGACGACGTGCTGGAGCGTATGACGGATCACTCGCTGGGCGTCATTCCGATCATCGAGCGCGACACGGACCGGTTTCTGGGTTCCGTCGCCAGCCACGATGTCCTGGACCTGGTAGTGCTGATGCACGAGATTGAAGGCGAGGCGCAACGGCTTGCGGCCGAGAAGGACCCAGCGGAGGGTTGAATCTCGGCTCTTGTGAGCGGCGCTGAAGTACTGCCCCGATCCCGACGGGATCGTGATTGAATGTTGTCGTTCCGAGCCGGAATCGAGGTTCCCTATGCGCAAATCGCTCTCACTCGCCGTGATGCTCCTGCTCGCCGCGCCGCACTGGGCGGCCACCGCCGCGTACGCCCAGCAGGGCGGCAACTCCGGCCCCTGGCAGACGTACGACACCTCCAACGGTGAGTGGCGCAGCTACGCCGGCGACATCGGCGGCAGGAAGTACTCGCCACTCGATCAGATCGACGCCGGCAACTTCGCCGACCTCGAGCTGGCCTGGGAGTGGCTGTCGGTGGACCTTCAGGTCAGCAAGACGACGCCGGGCGGCGGAGAGTGGACGGCGCCGCTTGACGCCATCGTCGAGGAACTCGTCGCGGAGACGCCCGACCTCTACCGGACCGGCCACCTGCCGAGCCCCACCGGCTTCCAGGCGACGCCGCTGATGGTGGACGGCGTTCTCTACTTCAACACGCCGCTGTCCCAGGGGGTCGCGGTAGACGCGACGACCGGCGAGACGCTGTGGGTCTTCAATCCGAAGAGCTACGAAGAGGGCACCACCCCCATGACCGGCACGTGGCGCCAGCGCGGCGTCGCCTACTGGACTGACGGGGAAGGGGACGAGCGAATCTTCTGGGGCACCGGCAACGGCTATGTCGTCTGCGTGAAGGCGGGGACCGGGCGGCCGTGCCCCGACTTCGGGCCCGACGGCAGCGGCATGGTCGATGCGATGGTCGGCCTGCCGCGTGCCAGCCGCGAGGATCGCGACTATCTGAACGCGCTGCTCTACGGCATCCACTCGCCGCCCATCGTCGTCCGCGACAAGGTGATCCACGGCTCGCAGATCGCCGACCGGCGCATCACGAAGGAAGCGATTCCGGGCTGGGTGCGGGCGTGGGACGTGCGGACCGGTGAGCATTCGTGGGACTTCCACACCATCCCCAACAGTCCCGACGAGTACGGCGCCGACACCTGGCTGAACGAATCGTGGCGCTACTCCGGCAACGCCAATGTCTGGTCGATGCTGGCCGGCGACAACGAGCTGGGGCACGTCTATCTCCCCACCGGGACGACGACCAACGACTACTACGGCGCCGACCGGCTCGGGGACAACCTCTTCTCGGAGACGCTGATCGCGGTGGACGTGGAGACGGGCCAGCGCGTCTGGCACTTCCAGGCGGTCCACCACGGGCTGTGGGACTACGACTTCCCGACCCATCCGAACCTCGTGGACGTCGTCGTCGACGGCACGCCGATCAAGGCGATCACCCAGGTGAGCAAGCAGGGCTTCGTCTACGTCTTCGACCGGGTGACGGGCGATCCGATCTGGCCCATCGAGGAGCGGCCGGTGCCGCAGGAAACGAACATGCCGGGCGAGGTGCCGTCGCCGACGCAGCCCTTCCCGACGGAACCGGCGGCGTTAGACTAACAGGGGGGGACCCTCGACGACCTCGTGGGCGTGCCGCCGGGGATCCGCGAGATGGCGATGGAAGCGGTCGAGGGCTTCCGGCTCGGACCGCTGTTCACGCCGCTGGATCGCCCGATCGAAGGCGAAACGCGGGGTACCCTGATGCGGCCTCCCGACGGCGGCGCGGCTGGCTGGGCCGGCGCGGCGATCGATCCCGAGACGGGATGGCTCTACGTGCCGTCGCGCAACCAGGCCACGGTGATCCCGCTGTATGCGCCGGACCCGGCGCTCGGCGCCACGATGCGCTTCACGCACGGCGCGCCGGAGGCCGAACGGCTCGCCCGCCGCGGCGCCATCCGGCAGAGTCCGCAGATGCCGCAGGGGCTTCCGCTGCTGAAGCCGCCCTATTCGCGCATGACGGCGATCGACATCAACACCGGGGACCACGTCTGGTGGGTGCCCACCGGTAACGGCGACCGCTACCGCAACCACCCGCTGCTGCGCGACCTCAACCTGCCGCCGCTCGGCGGCGACAACGGCAGCAACGGGCCGCTGCTGACGAGGACGCTGCTCATCTACTGCCTGACGGCGGGCGGCTCCGACGGCGGACCGCGCATGGTGGCGTACGACAAGGCGACCGGGGAGGAGCTGGCGTCGGTGGACCTCCCGAGCGGCGCCATCGGGACGCCGATGACCTACCTGGTCGACGGCCGGCAGTACATCGCGCTCACCATCGGCGGCGGGCCGCGGCTGGTCGCCTTCGCGCTCCCGGAGAGCTAGCGCGCCCTGGCGGGCCGCGAAGAGTTCGCCCGCGCTACTTCTGCGGCACAGGCTCCTGACCGCCCGGTCCGCGTCCGTCTTACGTCAAGCGGAACATGGATCCCGGCGTGGCGGGCTTCAGACTCTCCCGCATCCGTTTCGCAAAGTCGTCCAGCGTGATGGACGTCAGGAAGCCGGCCCCGACGGCTACGGCAATTGTCATCGCGGCCACCGCGGCGACCCAGCGGAACAACACGTACTGGATCCCGACAGCCGCAGCCACGGCCATGAAGAGAACCAACATGGCCCCCATCGCGAGGGTGTTGCGGGTCGGATCCATCGGCCTGCCGAACGGTACCCCGCCTATCAGCCACAGCCCCACTCCCAGATAGAACGAAGAGACGGCCGTGCAGTAGGCGATGAACAGGACGGCATCGACGAAGCCCCAGGACCAGGCGAGCACGAGCAGCAAGAAGGCGTTCGGGAGCAGGACCACGAGGATCCAGAGGGCAGCGTGGATCCCGCGAGCGAACGGGCGGAACCGGTCGTCCGGTACGATGGCAAGCGACCAGGCGCCCTTGTAGTCGTTCCCGTACGCCAGGAGCAGGCAAACAAGTAGCACGAGCATGCCCAGCAGGTGCGGCAGAAAGTGCGTGAAGGCGAACTCCGGGCCAAATGGCGATCGGTCGCGCCCGACGACGAGCAGGACAGTGAGCATCACCAGTAGACCCGGCGCCTGCATCGCCATGCTGCGCCGGAACTGCCAGTCCCGGACCAGCAACCAGCGGAGATACTCGTAGCCGGCGCGGGCGGCCTGCCCGCCGGTGAGCCTCCCCACCCAACGCGCGATCGGCAGTCGCCGGCGCGTGCGCCGCCGGGTTCCGGCCCCTGATTGCATCAGGCTCGACGCCCGGATCAGATGATCCCGAGACAGCGCGCGGAGCCCGAAGACGACCGCGAACGTCGCCACGGCCACGACCGCGATCATCACCAAGGGCCAGAATCCGCCCGGTAGCGCCTCCCCGGTCGCGCGCCACGCCGCAGGCAGCCCGACCGAGGCTGCACAGGCTCGCAGCTCCGCGGCCAGGTCATCCAGGTATCGAAACCCGAAGATGAGGAGCATGGGGACAGCCTGGAACGCTGCCGCGGCCCCCTTCAGACGCCGAACCGGCACGAAGCGCACGAGCCATCCATACAGACTGCAGCACAGCAGTCCGGCGACCAGCCCGGCCGCCAGCACGGTCACGAAGTGGGTCAGGGGATAGGCCAGGCGGGCGTACGTGCCGCTGTGGGAAAGCAGCGCGCCGACGAACGCGGGCACCCCGTTCATCCCGATCACGACGCAGACCACGACGCGGACCAGGTGAGTCACTTTCGCCGCCCACCAGGTGGCGCCGTTTACCGGCTGATGCGCCAGGACGAGTCCGTCGACCGGGTTCACCAGGGTTTCGGCGACCTCGGCAACCAGGACGACGCTGAGTTGAAAGACCGTCAACGCCAGAAAGATCAGAAGGTAGGTCTGCGGGGCCTCACCCACCGCAGCCATCACGACGCTGATGAAGGCCGACAGGATGAACCACATGATCGCGAGGAAGCGCACGGAGTCGTAACTTCCGAGGCCCATGAGTTCCTGGCGCGCGCCCAGCGTCTCGAAGAGGTCGACGAGGACCCAGTACTGTCGCGGATCGATGCCGCGGCGCTTGAGCAGACGGGTGACCGCCGGTCCGCGAACCAGGTGCCGCAGTCCAGTGGGCAGGGTCGTCACGAGCGCAGCGCCTCGATGACGGCGGAAACGCCGCTGCTCGCCTCTTCCGTATCCGTCAGTTGCCGAAAGACGTCCTCCAGGCTGCCCCGCTCGGCGGACGCCTTTAACTTCTCGATCGAGCCATCGGCGATCAGCCGGCCTTCTTCGATGATCAGGACGCGGTCGCAGACACGCTCCACCACGTCGAGCACGTGGGAGCTGTAGAGAATGGTCTTGCCTTCCGCCGCCAGCGCCGCCACCAGATCCCGCACCATGATGCCGGTGTTGACGTCGAGGCCCGAGAGCGGCTCGTCGAGCAGGACGATGTCCGGATCGTGCAGGAGCGCCGCGCACAGCAGGATCTTCTGGCGCATTCCCTTGGAAAATTCGTCGAGGGGGCGCACGCGATCCTCGGTCAGCCCGAACGGTTCCAGGAACCGCTCGATGCGCAGCTGTAGCCGTTCCTCGGGGACGTCCTGAAGACGACCCATCAGCTCAAGGAACTCCTCGCCGGTAAGGCTCTCGAACAGACCGGCGGCCTCAGGCACGTAGCCGATGTGCTTCTTTGCCTCGACCGCTTCGTCCGGCATCGCATGACCGGCGACGGCTACCGTCCCGTCGCCCGGCGGCAGGATGCCCGCGAGAATCTTGATGGTCGTGCTCTTCCCGGCTCCGTTACGCCCGAGCAGCCCGACGACTTCGCCGCGCCGGAGCTCGAAGGAGATCCCATGCAGGACCTCGCCCGCTCCGTAGGTGAACGTGAGGCCGTCCACGCTTACCGCGACGTCAGGTTCCGGTGTAGTCCGCACGTCGGATGGTGATTCTAGTCCCGCAAGGCACCGATACCCAGGTATTGCCCGTTCCACCGGTGCCGAGTACGATGCAGGCCTTCAACGCGGTCGTCTCGACGGGCCGCAAGGGTCCGCTGACCGAAGGAGCATCGATGGTGCGGCGGCGGGACGAGTGTCGGCGCCGGATGGCCGGACAAACAGGCGGGAGGCTATTGACGGCTGCCGTCTGCGCCGTCGTGCTGGCTGGCGCGGCCGTGGGAACCGCAGCAGCCCAGACGGCGGCCGACGCCTCGCCGCGCGCGGTCTTCGACCGTTACTGCGTCACCTGCCACAACGATCGGCTGCAGACCGGCGGCCTCACACTGACTGCGACCAGCGTCGATGCGGACGACCCCAGCCGCCACGCGGACGTCTGGGAGCGGGTGATCGGCAAGCTGCGAACCGGCGCTATGCCGCCCCCCGGAAACGCCCGCCCGGACGCGGCGACGTATGACGCCGTGGCGAGCCGCCTCGAGGCCGCGATCGACCGCGCCGCCGCCGCGAACCCTGACCCCGGTCGGACGAGCACCGTGCACCGGCTGAACCGGACCGAGTATCGCAACGCGATTCGCGACCTGCTCGCCCTCGACCTCGACGTGACGCCCCTGCTGCCGGGCGACGAGACCTCGGACACCGGCTTCGACAACAACGCCGACGTGCTGTCCATTTCGACCGCGCAGCTAGAGCGGTATCTCTCGGCCGCGCGCACCATCACGCGTCTCGCGACCGGCCTTCCGCCGGCCAGCCCGGGATTCGAGACGTTCGACGTGCCGCTGCTCCTCCTACAGGACGAACGCCAGGACGAGAGCCTCCCGCTCGGCTCGCGCGGCGGCGTCGCCATCCCGCACTACTTCCCCGTCGACGGCGAGTACCTCATCAAACTGGAGCTCCGCACGAACTGGCAGGACTACATCCTCGGCATGGGATCGGAGCATCAGCTCGACGTCCGCATCGACGGCGAGCTGGTCAAGCGATTCACGGTGGGCGGCGAAGCCCGCGGCCGGCCCGCGCCGGTGACGTTCACCATCGCGGAGCCCGGCGATCCGGAGTGGGAGGCCTACCTCCAGACAGCCGACGAGAACCTGGAGGTTCGCGTGCCGGTGGCGGCGGGTCCGCGCGTCGTTGGCATCTCGTTCGTCCGCAACGTCTGGGAGCCGGAGGGGATCCTGAAGCCGCGGCAGGCCGGCGAGTTGCTCTCCAACGACGAGGTCTACCACGGCAACGCGGCGGTCAGCGCGGTGGGGATCGGCGGTCCGTATGACGTGACCGGACCGGGCGACACGCCGAGTCGGCGCGCCATCTTCAGTTGCCGGCCGGAGACGGCGGCCGCCGCGGCAGAGCGGGCCTGCGCCACCGAGATCGTCTCGCGGCTGGCGCGGCGCGCCTACCGCCGGCCGGTGACGGCGGAAGATGTCGACACGCTCCTCGGCTTCTACGAGAGCGGCCGGGAGAGCGGCGGCAGCTTCGACGCCGGCATCCAGCTCGCGCTGGAGCGCGTGCTGGTCGACCCTGACTTTCTGCTTCGCATCACTCGGGACCCGGAGGGCACGGCGCCCGGCGCGCCCTACCGCCTGAGCGACGTGGAGATCGCCTCTCGCCTCTCCTTCTTTCTCTGGGGGACCGTTCCCGACGACGCGCTGCTCGACGCGGCGGAGGCGGGGCGGCTGACCGAACCAGCGGTCCTGGAGGCGCAGGTCCGGCGCATGCTCGCCGATCCGCGGGCGGACTCGCTGATCGACGACTTCGCCATGCAGTGGCTGCACCTGCGCAACCTGGAGGACGTCAAGGGCGATCCCGTCCCCTACCCCGACTTCGACGACAACCTGGTCGAGGCGTTCCGGCAGGAGACCACGCTCTTTCTCACCAGCATGCTGCGCGACGACCGTAGCGTCGTGGACTTGCTCGACGCCGACTACACGTTCGTCAACGAGCGTCTCGCCCGCCACTACGGTATTCCCGGCGTCTACGGATCGCGGTTCCGGCGCGTCACGCTGCCGGACCGCCAGCAGCGCGGCGGCCTCCTCGGTCAGGGCTCCCTCCTCGCCCTGACCTCGTATCCGACCCGCACGTCCCCGGTTCTGCGCGGCAAGTGGCTGCTCGACACCATTCTCGGCGCGCCGCCCCCATCACCGCCCGCCGACGTGCCGGCCCTGCCGGAGCGGGGCGAAGGCAGCCACACCACGTCGGTGCGCGAACGGCTGGAGCGCCACCGGCAGGCGCCCGCCTGCGCCACCTGCCATGCGTCCATCGATCCGCCCGGCTTCGCCCTCGAGCAGTTCGGCGGCCTCGGCGCGTGGCGGACCCGGGACGAGTTCGGCAACGCAATCGACGCCACCGCCACCATGCCGAACGGCCGGACGGTGGAAGGGATGGCCGGACTGCGCGCGCTGCTGCTGGAGCGTCCCGAGCAGTTCGCCGGGACGGTGACCGAAAAGCTCCTCTCCTACGCTCTCGGGCGGGGCCTGGAGCACATCGACAAGCCGACCGTGCGCGCCATCGTGCGCGACGCCGCGGCCGACGACTACCGCTGGTCGGCGCTCATCGCCGGGATCGTGAAGAGCCCGGCATTTCTGATGCGCAACGCGGCGGCGGAGTGAGACAATGGCGGTGCAGGGGAGAACGACAGCATGACCATCAGCAGGAAAGCGCTGCCGCGCCGGACCGTGCTGCGCGGCCTCGGCGTGACCTTGAGCCTCCCGTTCCTCGATGCGATGTCGCCCGCGTTCACGGCGCTGGCGAAGAGTGCGGCGAAGCCGATCCACCGCTTCCAGGCGATCTACGTGCCGAACGGCATGGCGATGCAGTACTGGACGCCGGAGAAGGAAGGCCGCAACTTCGAGCTGACGCCGATTCTGGCGCCGTTCGAGCCGTTCCGCGACCAGTTGCTCGTCATCTCCGGGCTGCGGGCATCGTGGGCCTACGTCCACGCCGGCGCCTCGGCGTCGTTCCTGACCGGGACGCCCCATGGCGGGCAGAACGAGACCGACGTGCTGGCCAGCACGTCGATGGACCAGATCCTCGCGCGCGAGCTGGGCAAGACGACGCAGCTCGGCTCGCTCGAAGTGTCGATGGACAAGTTCGCCAACGCCGGCCAGTGCACGGCCGGGCTGAGCTGCGCCTATACGCAGACCATCTCATGGCGCACGCCGACGATGCCGCTGCCGATGGAGAACAATCCGCGCGCGGTCTTCGAGCGGCTGTTCGGCGACAGCGGCTCGGCCGACCCGGCCGTCCGCCGCGCACGGCGGCACCAGAAGCAGAGCATCCTCGACTCGGTAACCGACAAGCTGACCGACCTGAAGGTGGCCGTCGGCCCGCGCGACCGGTCGAAGCTGGACGAGTACACGGAGGCGGTGCGCGACGTCGAGCGGCGCATCCAGCTCGCCGAGCAGCAGCGCGACGTCGAGCCGTCGTTCACCGAGCAGCCGTCAGCCCCGCCGCGCGTCTTCGAGGAGCACCTCGGCCTGATGTTCGACCTGCAGTTCCTGGCCCTCCAGGCCGACCTGACGCGCGTCGTCACGTTCATGATGGGACGCGAGCAGAGCACGCGCTCGTATCCGCAGATCGGCGTGCCTGACGCGCACCATCCCCTGTCGCACCACGAGGACGATCCGGAGCGGATCGCCGTCATGTCGAAGATCAACGCGTACCACGCGAAGCTGACGACCGACTATCTGGCGCGGCTGCGCGCCGCGGAAGACGCCGACGGGTCGCTGCTCGACAACATGACGATCCTGTATGGCGCCGGCATCTCGAACAGCACGCGGCACCTGGGCGTCAACCTGCCGCTGCTCGTTCTCGGCGGCGGCGCCGGCAAGCTCAAGGGCGGCCGGCACCTGCGCTACCCGAGCGACACGTCGAACGCCGATCTGCTGATGACGCTGATGGACAAGCTCGACATGCCGCTCGACCGGCTGGGCGAGAGCACGACGCAGTTGCCGATCGACACGCTGTCGGAGGTCTGATGACCCGCATGACGCGTCCCCTCGGCGCTCGACGGCGGCTCGCCCTTGGCGGAGCGCTCCTCGGTTGGCTGACGCTGGGACTCGTGGCAGGCGGGTTCGCGGCGGACCAGCCGCTTCCCGACGCCGCGCAGCGCGCTGACTGGAGCATCGTCCGCACGCTGATCGACGACGGCGCCGACGTCAATGCCCGCCAGGGTGACGGGGCGACGGCGCTGCACTGGGCCGCCTACTGGGACGAACTCGAGGTCGCCACTCTGCTGATGCGCTCCGGCGCGGATGTGAACGCCGCCAACGACCTCGGCGTGACACCGCTCTGGGCCGCCGCCGAAAACGGCAGCGCCCCGATGGCGCAGCGGCTGCTCGACGCGGGGGCGGACCCGAACGTTTCGCTCCTTTCCGGCGAGACGCCGCTCATGACGGCGGCCCGGGTCGGCGCGGCGGACGTCGCGCGGGCACTTCTGGAGGCCGGCGCCGAGACCTCGATGACCGCCGGCCGCGGCCAGACGGCGCTGATGTGGGCGGTCGCGCAGCGGCATCCCATGGTGGTCGAGGCGCTGCTGGGGCACGGGACGGCGGTCGACGCCCGGACCGACGTCTGGACCGAGGTCGTCAAGACCACGCCGGAGCCATGGAACCCGGAGTACGTCGCGGAGCTGCCGCAGGGCGGCTACACGCCACTGCTGTTTGCGGCTCGCGTGGGAGACCTCGCCTCGGCGAAGCTGCTCGTCGCGGCCGGCGCCGACGTGGACGATCAACCGCCCTACGGCACGAGCGCGACGGTCGTCGCGGCCCACAGCGGACACCGTGACGTCGCCGTCTACCTGCTGGAACAGGGCGCCGATCCGAACGCGGCGGACGCCGGCTACACCGCCCTCCATGCGGCGATCCTCCACAAGGACGCCGGGCTGGTCCGCGCGCTGCTCGACCACGGCGCCGACGCGAATGCCCCCGTGCGGACTTCCACCCCGGTGCGGCGCGACTCGGTCGACTTCTATCTCCATCCGTCGTGGACCGGCGCCACGCCGTTCTGGCTCGCGGCCCGTTTCAACGCGCCCGACATCATGCGGCTGCTGCTCGACCACGGCGCCGACCCGCTGGCCGTCCACCATCCGAAGTACTGGCCCGGGTCGCTGTCGGTGCGGGACGAGCGGGTGCAGGTGGAAGAGGGCTCCACAACCGCGGTGATGGCGGCGGCGGGCCTGGGGGGGCGGAATCCGCTGATCTCGGTAGACCGGATGGATCGCATCGCCGAGAGCGCGCCGGTCCGGAGCACGCGGCGGGAACCGGATCGCGACGTCGTGGAGCGAACGATGCTGGAGGCGGTCACCTTCGCGGCCGAGCAGGGAATCGACGTCAACGTCGCCAACGCGGACGGGAACACGGCCCTGCACGCCGCCGCCGGGGCAGGCTATGACGGCGTCGTCGAGTACCTCGTCGCGCAGGGCGCCCGGGCCGACCTGGAGAACGCCGAAGGGCGCACGCCGCTCGCGCTCGCCCAGCGCGGTGCGCTCCGCGGCCGCGGTGATGGACCCCACGAGAGCACCGTCGAACTACTTCGCCGCCTCGGCGCCAGCGAGTAGGCTGGCCTGCCAGTTACAGTTGCAGCCCTTGCTGGCGCGATCCGGCGATCTTGAACAGGCCGACTATCGGTCCGGCGTGCTCATGAAGAGAGCCAACCGGAGACGTCGTCCGCCTCTTGAGAGGTCATTTCGTCCGGTCGGACAATGTCTAGGCCCAGGCTATCGAGGTGATCGATGAAGTCGGCCAGGGGCATTCCGCTGAGTTGCGCAGCCTTACCCAGCGAGACACGGCCGTCACGGTACAGCGTGATCGCACGAGCCCGTCGTTCGCGCTCGTCGTCCAGCGGCGATTCCCCCCGAGCGTTCGTGGGCATCCACTTCAGTGTACGCCTCGAAGCAAGGAACCGGCGCTGGCGCGCCGTGCTCTCGATGGCAGGCGGGTTCGCCATCGCGTGGCTCGCACTAGCACCGGTAACAGCCGCCAGCGCCCAGCCGACGCCCCAGGACGAGCATCCGGACATCCGGCTCTTCCTCGAAGCCGGCGTGCCGGGCCCGCAGAGCGGGGACGCGCTCCGGCAGATCGAGGCGCAGTGGCGCGATGCGTACGCCGGCATGATGTGGGATCTCGCCTGGATGCTGCGGCCGCCCGGCCAGGGCTTCGTCCATTTCTTCTCGCTCATCGGATTCCTGCAGGAGCTGACCGGACAGCCGTTCGGCGGGGATCTCGCCGCGTGGCAGCGATGGATCTGGTCGCAGCCGTACGATCCCCACCCGGACCACGCGTTCTTCAAGGGACAGTGGTACAGCCAGATCGATCCGCGCTTCGCCGACTTCTTCCCGCGCGGAGTGACTTCCCGCATCCGGCTCGACGAGATCGAGTGGGGCGGGGTGGCGGTCAACGGGATCCCGCCGCTCGAATACCCACTAACTCTGGTCGCCCCGGACGCCGCCTATCTGGCTGACAACCACGTCGTCTTCGGCATCGCGCTCAACGGCGAAGCGCGGGCGTATCCCAAGCGCATCCTCGCCTGGCACGAGATGGCCCTCGACAGCCTTGGCGGAATCGAGCTGACCATCGTCTACTGCACGTTGTGCGGAACGGTCATCCCCTTCGAGAGCGTGGCGGGCGGGCGGCATCTGACGTTCGGGACGAGCGGACTGCTCTACCGCTCGAACAAGCTGATGTTCGACCACGAGACCAGGAGCCTCTGGAACACGTTCGAAGGAATCCCGGTGGTCGGCGAGCTAGCGGGCGGCGACCTGCGCCTGACGCCGCACGCGGTCGTGACCACCACCTGGGGCGAGTGGCGGCGCCGGCATCCGGATACGACCGTCCTGTCGCTCGACACCGGCCACCGGCGGAACTACGCGGAAGGAGTCGCCTACCGGAGCTACTTCGGCACCGACGACCTGATGTTCGCGGTCTCCCGCACCGACGACCGCCTCGCCAACAAGGAAGAGGTGCTCGTCCTGCGCCAGCCCGACCCGGCTGGCGGCGGCGACCCGGCCGCGTTGGCCATCACCGCCCGTTTCCTCGCGCGCAACCGTGTCTTCCACCACGACTTCGCGGGCCTGAACCTAGTCGTGGCGACGAGCGAGCAGGGGGCGAACCGGGTCTACGACGCCGGCGACTTCCGCTTCGTCCGGCACCTCGACGAAGAACGCCTGGCCGACGACATCGGCCGGGCTTGGCGGGTCACGGAAGACGCGCTCGTCCTCGACGCCGACGCGAGCGTGCGGCGCATGCGCATCCCGGCCCAGCGCGCGTTCTGGTTCGGCTGGTACGCGCAGTTTCCCGACACCGCGTTGATCGACTGAGCCCCGCTCACCCGCCCGACGTCCATTCGTAGTTGATCCGGACGTAGTAGAACGCGCCGTTCGCGCCGAACGGCGTCTGCACGCTGAAGCGGTTTCCCTTTTCGCCGGCGATGGGGTTTTCCTCCGGGTCGTTGCCGAACGCGTTCCGGCCACCGACGGTGAGCGTGGCGGCGTCGTTGATCGCGTACGCGACCTCGAGGTCGACGACCGCGTCGCCGTGGTAGAGATAGAGATCTCGCGAGTCGAACCAGTCGTCGTAGTAACTGACGCGGCCAAGCAGGCCCCAGCGGCCGAGCTGCTGCCGGACCGAGGCGTTCCAGCGCGTGCCCGGAATCGCCTCCTGCAACTCGCGCACCCGCAACGCGTCCAGCACCGACGGATCGAAGCGAGTGACGGTGGTCGCGGTGCGGTTGAAGAGGAAGCCGAACGTCGTCCGCCCGCCGAGCCGCGGCGGCGCGTAGGTGGCGACGATGTCGAGTCCCTGCGTGCGGGTCTCGAAGTGATTCGTGAAGAAGCGGAAGTTCTGCAGGTTGCGCGCGCTCGTCACCCCTTCCGCGAGCAGCCCGCCCACTTCCGCCGCCTCCAGCGCAAACAACTGCGTCAGCGCCAGGCGGTCGGCGAGCCGTATCCGGAAGTAGTCGACGGTAAGGCTGAACGGTCCGGCATCGACCACCGTGCCCAGCGCCTGGCTGAGCGAACGCTCCGGCTGCAGCGGCTCCCCGCCCCGGAGCTCCGCGACCCGGGACGTGGATGGGATGGTGCCGTTGTTGACGAGGTCCATCAGCTCGTGGTCGTACTCTGTGGAGACGTTGAAGGCGTTCTGCTGGCCGGGAGTCGGGGCCCGAAAGCCGCTGCTCACGCTTGCCCGCAGGGCGGCGGCGGAGCCCAGCCGGTAGCGCCCGGACACCTTTCCGTTGGCCGTCGTGCCGAAGTCTTCGAAGTCCTCCAGCCGGAGCGCGCTGCCGAGCGTCCACGCGTCGTCCCCGCCCCGCAGTTCCACCTCGCCGTAGAGCGCCGTGTTGGCGCGGCTCCAGGCGCCGGCGGCGATGGGGCTGAAGCCGGGGAATCCGTTCGACCCGGCGCTGAAGCCCTGCGGCGCATAGGGGCCGATCTGCCACGACGGCTCGTCGCCGAGCCCGATCGTGAAGCGCTCGTCGCGCCACTCGGCGCCGCCCGCGAGATGCACGCGATCGCTGACGGGATAGCTGAGGTCGACGTTCAGGCCGATCTCCTCCTGGCGATAAAGGCCGGGATCGAATGTCGTCGGCGTCGCCGGGCCGAGCGAGGCATTGACGGTGTCGTAGATGAAGAAGTCCGCCTCGCTGACGCCGGCGCTCGCGCTCGCGTCCCACAGGATGCCGCCGCCGAACTGTCCGCGCATGCCGGCGACCAGCGAAGCGTCCAGCACGTCGCCACCGAACTGCGGCGTGAAGCCGCCCGGGAAGCGTTCCTGGAACGAGAAGCAGTTCGGATCGGCCAGGACCTGCGTCAGGGCCGCCTGATCCGGCCGCGCCGCGACGACAGGGACGACGGGGCAGCCCGCGGATCCGTCCGGAATGCCATCCCGCGCATCCAGCACGTCGCCAATCAACAGACTCCGCCCCTGATCGCCGCTGAAGACGGCGGCGCGCGTGTTGGGATTCCGGAAGAAGAAGCCTCCTTCGACCCGCCGGCCCGCGTAGTTGGCGTGACCGTAGAACTGGGCGCCGCCGTCAAACAGGTAGCCGAAGTTGCCCCACAGCTTCAGGTTGTCGTCGATGCGGGGCGAACCCGAGATCTGCGCCGGATCCCGCACCGCGTCGTTGCCGGCGGCAACCAGCGCCAACGCGTCGTCCCGCTGCACGCTGCGGCTGGTCGGCCTCGCATTGCCGTACTCCAGGCTGAGATTCGCGAACCCGGTCCGGCCGAGCGGCAATCCGGCGTTGCCGGCGACCGTATAGGTGCCGCCGTCACCCGCCGCATAACCCCCGGTGTGCAGCTCCAGACTGCCGCCCTCGCGGGCGTCCTTGAGCAGGAAATTCAGCACGCCGGCGATGGCGTCCGAGCCGTACTGGGCGGCCGCGCCGTCTCGCAGCACCTCGACCTGCCGCAACGCGATCGGCGGGATGGCGGAAATGTCCGGCCCCTGCGCCCCGTCCGAGACGCCGTTGCCGATCCAGGTAATGACGGCGCCCCGGTGCCGGCGCTTGCCATTGATCAGGACCAAGGTATGGTCCGGGGCCAGCCCGCGCAGGTTGGCGGGACGCATGATCCGCGCCGCGTCGCCGACCGGCTGCGGGTTGACGTTGTAGGACGGAACGAGGGTCCGCAACTGATCGCCGACGTCTATATGGCCCTGGCTGGCTATCTCTTCGTACGGAATGGCGTCGATGGGGACCGTCGATTCGGTCACGGATCGCGGCTGGGCGCGGCTGCCGACAACGACCACCCGCTCTTCGAACTGCGCCGTCATCACGATGTCGAGCGTCGTCGTGCCCGAGTCACCGATCGCCACGCCCCGCCGCACCTCCGTGACAAAGCCGGGCAGGGTGAACGTCACGTCATACATCGCGGGCGCGAGCGCGGGGAAGGCGAACCGGCCCGTGGCGTCGGAAACCACGCTCCGAACCGAAGCCGCACCGGTGGCGTCGCGCGCCTCCACGGTGACCCCGGGCAGGGCGAGGCCGGTCGCGTCGGCGACCCTGCCGGACAGCAGCCCGTCCTGGCGGGCCGCTTCACCGTTGGCCGGGACGGGAAGCAATCCGCAGACCAGGAGGCTCAGGCCTAGCAGCCTGTGGAGAGACTCCGCGTAGCACCGAGAACGGCAAGGCGCCCGGCTGACAAGGCGCGACGAGGCCCGTCTGAGGGCGCCCGCGCTCACAGGCGTTGAGCTCCTGACACGATGTGTTCCGACTTCCCGGCGCCGGCCTTACCGCCCGCGCCAGGCGTAGTTCACGCGCGCGTAGTAGTACCCGCCGCTGAAGCCCCACGGCGTGAACTGGCTGTAAGGGAGGCCGAACTGCGTGGCGAACAGGTCCATACGGTCCGAGAAGGTATTCAACACATTCTGGCCGCCCACCGCGAGCGACACGTCGGGGGCAAGGGGGATGGTCGCTTCGAGGTCGACGATGAACCGGCCGGCGAGCGCGGGCGCCTCGGCCCCTCGCACCGACCGCGCGTCGAGATGGTCGACCCATGACCCGTAGCGGTGCACCCGACCCAGCAGGCCGACCCGGCCCAGGCGCTGGTTGACGGCGACGTTCCAGCGGGTCTCCGGCACGCCCCGCTCTATGGCAAGCACGTCGCCGGGGCCCAGCAGGTCCGATTCCTCCGTTACCTCCGTGTCGGTGTGGTTCAGGGCGAAGCTGAAAATGGTGCCGCCGCCCAGGGCCGGCGGCGCATAAGTCGAGACGACGTCGATCCCCCGCGTCCGCGTCGAGAAGTCGTTGATGAAGAACCGGAAGAAGGCCAGGGTCCGGGCCGACGTAATGCCTTCGGACAGGAGCAGCGCGCGCTCGTCGGCTTCGAGGGTGAAGTTCTGCGACAGCGCGAGGCGATCGGTGACGTCCACCTGGAAGTAGTCGGCTGTCAGCGTGAAGGGTCCGGTGTCAAATACCATTCCGGCCGTCGTGTTGGCCGACGTCTCGGGGCCGAGCGGCTGGCCGCCCCGGAGCTGCGCGGCCCGGTAGGTGGACGGCACGGTGGCGCTGTCGACGAGGTCCAGCGTCTCGGGATTGATGGTCGACTGCACGTTGAACGTGTTCTGCTGGCCGGGCGTCGGCGCGCGGAACCCGGTGCTGACCCCGCCGCGCACGGACACCGCGTCGGCCAGCCGGTAGCGGGCTGACAGCTTGCCGTTCGTCGTCGCGCCGAAGACGTCGAAGCGCTCGACGCGCAACGCCCCGCCGAGAGTCCAGCGGTCATCCCGTCCGCGCAGCTCGACGTCCCCATAGAGGGCGACATTCGCCCGGGTCCAGGTTCCGGCCGTGTAGTCGGGGAAACCCGGAAAGCCATTGGAACCGGAGACGAAGCCCTGCGCCGCGTAGGGTCCGACTTCCCACGAGGGCCGTTCGCCGGCGCCGATCGTGAAACGCTCGTCCCGCCACTCGGCCCCTCCGGCCAAGTGGACTACGTCGGACGCGGCGTAGGAGACGTCGACGTTGAGGTTGACCTCCGCCTGCCGGTAGAGGCCCGGATCGAAGTCGCGCGGGCTCGCCGGGCCAAGCGACGCATTGACGGTGTTGAAGATGAAGAAGTCGGCCTCGTGCGCGCCGTAGCTGGCGCTGGCGTCCCAGGTAAGGCCATTCTCTGCGACGCGCCGCACGCCGGCGACCGCCGACAGGTCGGTGATGACTCCGCTGTACGACGGCGTGAACCCGCCCGGGGCTATCTCCTGAAAGGTGAAGCAGTTCGGGTCGTCGAAAACCCGCCCCAGCGCGGCCGGGTCCGGCCGGTGGGCGGTAATCGCCACCGTAGGGCAGCCCGCCGTACCGTCCCGGATGCCGTCGCGCGCGTCGAGTACGTCCCCGACCAGCAGCGTTCTGCCGCTGTCGAGACTGAAAATATTGGCTCGCGTGTTGGGGTTTCGGAAGTAGAACCCCTGGTCGGAGGTCCGGTTGGCATAGTTCGCGTGACCATAGAGCTGCAGGCCATTCGAATACAGGTGCCCGAAGTTGCCGAACAGCTTGAGGTCATCCTCGCTGGTCGTGTTGCCCCACGGCTGCGCCGGGTCGGCCACGGCGGTGTTGCCGGCCGCGATGAGCGCCGCCGCATCGGCGCGCTGCACGCTGCGGTCTGTTGGGCCGGCATTGCCGTACTCCAGGCTTAGGTTGGCGAAGCCTGTGTCACCGAGCGGCAGCCCGACGTTGCCGGCCACGCGGTACGCGTCGCCATCGCCCGCACGGTAGGTTCCCGTATCGAACTCGAGACTGCCTCCGCTGCGGCTGTCCTTGAGCAGGAAGTTCATCACCCCGGCGATGGCGTC
This sequence comes from Acidobacteriota bacterium, assembly GCA_009838525.1. NCBI lineage: Bacteria > Pseudomonadati > Acidobacteriota > Acidobacteriota bacterium. The sequence goes on along the minus strand of VXRJ01000034.1, from coordinate 248,929 downwards.
CGAGCCGTACTGCGCCGAGGCACCGTCGCGCAGCACTTCAACCTGCCGCAGGGCGATCGCCGGGATGGTGGAGATATCCGGCCCCTGCGTCCCGTCCGTCACGCCCCCGAACCAGACGAGAATTGCCGAGCGATGGCGGCGCTTGCCGTTGACGAGCACCAGCGTGTGGTCGTGCGCGAGATTGCGCAGGCTGGCCGGCCGCACCAGCGAAGCGGCGCCGCTGATCGGATGCGTGGCGACATTGAACGAGGGAACCAGGTTTCTCAACTGGTAGTCGAGAGTGGTTGCCCCCTGCCTCGCCACCTCCTCGAACGGGATGGCGTCGATTGGGACTGGTGATTCGGTGACCGACCGAGGCTGGGCGCGGCTGCCGACCACGACCACCCGCTCCTCGAGTTCGACCACCAGCTCCATGTCGACGGTCGCCGTCGCCCCCGCGCTAACCGCCACGGCGCCGCGCGTCGCCGCGTGGAAACCGGGCAGCGTGAACGTCACGTCGTAGGCGCCGGGCGGCACGGAGATCGTGAACATGCCGGAACCATCGGTGACCACGATGTGCGGCGGACCGCCGGCCGCGTCACGCGCCTCCACGGTGACGCCGGGCAGTACGGCCCCGGTCGTGTCGGTGACGGTCCCGGAGAGCGTCGCGTCCTGGGCGGCAGCGCTTCCCGCTGCCAACCACACTGTGCAGAATGCAAGCAGGACCAGAAGAGCCGAACGTCGGGCGGCGTCCATGTCTTCGCGCTTCCTTCCGTCGGATAGCGACATGGCGATAGGGAACGTGCGGGCCCGCGTTGGCCGGCCGGATCAGGGCTGGTCGTTTTCCACGAAGGCCGGGACGTCGCGCAAGCGCTCCTGCACCGTGCCCGGAATGCCGAGCCGGGTGTTTGCACCCAACTCCGCGAGCAGGGCCGCGGTTTCGGGCCAGCTCTGGAACTGGAACGACTGCTTCGAGCCTTCCGCCATCCGGTAGGCAGTGCGGCCGCGGAAGTCGCGCGCGTCGATGTCGGCGCCCTGTGCGACGAGATACTCGATCACCTCGTTCAGGCCGCGGAACGCGGCGCCGTGCAGCGCGGTGAAGTCCGCCTCGTTGACGGCGTTGATGTCGCCGCCCGCCTCCACCAGCAGCTCGACCGCCGCCTCGGCGCTGGGCGACCGGACGCCACGCGGCTCGCGCGGCGTGTACGTGGCGCGGCCCAGCCCGGCCGCCGCCATCAGCGGCGTGGTGCCGTCGTCCGTCGTCAGGTGCTGATCCGCGCCCGCCGCGAGCAGGGTCTCGAGGATCTCGACGCCGCTGGACGTCCGGCTCGCGCCGCGGCTGAACACCTGACCGCCGGCGCCGTTCATGTCGAAGGCGGCGACCCAGAGCGGTGTGGCGCCGCGCAGATCGCCGGTTCCGCAGGCGAACGGCTCGAACGCGCCCTTCTTCGGGTAGCCGATGTAGCTCATGATCATCGCGGACGACGCGATCCGGCCGTTCGGGTCGGCGCCCCGATCCAGCAGCGCGCGCACGATCGGCAGCCTCGCCTGACCGCTGAGACGGGCGGCGCCCGGCCGGCGGTACAGTCCGCCGCGGCCATGCCGGCGATACCAGTCGAGCAGCCACGTGCCGACTCCGCCCGACGCCGCGTGAAGCGCCGGAACACCGTTCATCGTCCCGTTCGGATCGGCCCCCTCCTCGATCAGGAACATCGCGAAGTCGGCCTGGCCACCCACGATGGTGAACGGCAACAGGTGCGTCCCGTCCGCGCTCGGAGCATTGATGTCGGCGCCCGCCGCTACCAGCCCGCGCGCCGTCTCGACGTCGCCGTTGCTGGCGGCGAACATCAGCGGCGTGAACCCCTTGACGGTCGATGCCGACGGATCGGCGCCGGCGTCGAGCAGCAGGCGGACGATGGACGGGTGCGGTTCCGACACCGCCCACATCAGCGCCGTGCTGCGCGTGGCGTGCACGAGGGCGTCGACGTTCGCGCCGGCGTCGAGCAGGGCGCGGACGATCGCAGGATCGCCGGTCCGCGCCGCCGTCATGAGCGGCGTCAGGCCGCTCTCCTGGGCTGCGTTCGCGTGCGCCCCGGCGGCCAGAAGCACCTCGATCATCGGGAGGCTGGCGTTCTCCGCCGCGCGCTCCAGCGGCGTGACGCCATGGTCGTCCGCTGCGTTGACGTCGGCGCCGGCCGCGATCAGCCGCTCGGCGACCTCCAAGTCGTCGAGGTGCGCCGCCCAAAGCAGCGCCGTCGCGCCGTCCGCCCGCGCCAGGTTGACGTCCACTCCCTCGTCGAGCAGGGCGAACACGGCGCCTCGATCCTGGTCCGCCACCGCCGTCACGAGACGCAGGTCCGGGGCCTGGGCCGCCACTGTCGCCACACCGGCTGCGACGAGCAGGCAAACGGTGATGAGCAACCGAACTGTGGCGAACATCTTCGGTATCATGCCATGCCCTTTCGGTATTGTGCGAAGCACTATAGCGGTAACCTCGCGGCAGGGGTAGCCCTCTCAGCGCCCGTGCTCACAACTTCTTGAAGTACCTCGCGATCGGGACCCGGCGGAAGCCCGCAGACTCGTAGGTTCGGCGGGCCGGAGCATGCCCTGGGTCTCCTCCGGTATCCACCACCACGGTCGTCATGCCGGCCTCCTTGAACCAGGCAAGCGAGTGCCTGGTGAGTGCCGCCGCGATTCCCCGCCGCTGGAAATCGGGATCCACGGCGATCATGTAGATCTCGCCCATGCGCTCCTCGGGGTGAAGCTTCAGGGCGACGAATCCCACCGTCTGGAAGCCCTCCAAGGCGACCCAGACGTGGCAATCCTCCTGCGAGCAGACGGATTCGACCGCGCTCCGCTGGGTCACGCGCCAGTCCGGATGCTGCTCGCGAAAGATGTCGGCGCCCATCGCCTTCTCGATGGACTCGAAGACGGGTTCCCAGGCTCGCAGCGATAGCCGAACCACCGCATCAAGCCTGGAGTCGTCGTAGGGTTCGATTTCCATCGCGCGTATTGTCTCCTGCGCGTTCCTAGCGTCCTGTTGACAGCTAGAGGAGCTCTGGCTATTGTTCCTCTAGATGGCTAGAAGAAACTGTACGGCGGCGCTGGGAGACGCGGCAAGGAGGTGACCGTGACCCTTCGCCCCCAGAGGGACGACCTTCGAGGCTCCCTCGACTTGGTGATCCTGAAAACACTCTCGCTTGGGCCGATGCACGGTTGGGGCATTGGCCAACGGATCCAGCAGATGTCCTCGGGGGTGCTGGAGGTCAACCAGGGCTCGCTGTATCCGGCCCTCCAGCGCCTCGAGAAGCAGGGGCTGATTCGCAGCGACTGGGGAACGACGGACAACAACAGGCGGGCGCGCTACTACCGGCTGATGCCGTCGGGCCGGCGAGCGCTCGGCGAGGAGATCGACAGTTGGCAGCGCTTCGCGGAAGGCCTTAGCGCGGTGTTGCGGAGCACGTGATGCGGTGGGTGGGCGCCGCCCGCTCCCTTCTCCGCCGTCTGCTGTTTCGTGAAGAGGCCGAGCAGCGGATGGACGAGGAGTTCCGCTTCCATCTCGACATGGAAACGGAGCGATTGGTGCGCGAGACGGGAGTCGACCCGCGGGAAGCGCGCCGACGGGCGCGCGCCAAGTTTGGCAGCGTCGAAGCGCACAAGGACGCGGTGCGTGACGGTTGGGCCTGGCTGTCCGGGCTCCAGTTCGGTCGCGACGTCCGCGACAGCATTCGGTCCCTGGCCAAGCGCCCGGCGTTCGCGGCCGTTGCCATTCTCTCGCTGGCGCTCGGCATCGGCGCGAACGCCGCCGTTTTCAGCGCCATTAACAGTCTGCTGCTGCGGGATCCGCCGTTCAGAGAGCCCGATCGGCTCGTGCGCGTGACGAGCGTCCGCGGCGACGCGGACGGCGGCGCGCTGGCAGTGCCAGAGCTGGATGATCTGCTGGCGCTTCCGGTGATCGAGGACGCCGCGATGTACACCGATCAGGGCATGTACAACGCCAGCGGCTTCGGGACACCTGAAGAGTTGCAAGCGACGATCACGACCCATAATCTCTTTCGCCTGCTCGGGATCGAGCCGCTCGTCGGATCGACGTTTCCCGCCAGCTTCGATCGCACCCGCAGCTTCGGACTCGTCATCAGCCACGGCCTGTGGGTGCGCAAGTTCAACCGGGACCCGAATATCGTCGGGCGATCGATGACGCTCGACGGCGCGCCCGGCTACACGATTCACGGGGTGATGCCGCCCGCGTTCAACTTTCCATCGCATTCCGATCTCTTCCGCAGCGCCGGTATCGCGCCCGACCCGCAGTCGTATCGGCGGCGTGACGTCCGCGAGCGGTACGTCCTTGCGCGCCTTGCGCCCGGTGTCGGCCTCGAGCGAGCGCGAGACGCCATCGATGACCTGGCGCACCGGCTCGAGCGCGAATTCCCAGCCACCAATGCCGGCCTCGGCTTTCGCGTCACCCCGCTTCGCGAAATGTACTCCGGTCAGATCCGGCCGTACGTGCTGCTGCTGTTCGGCGCCGTGGCGCTGGTCCTGGCCGTCGCGTGCGCCAACGTGGCGAACCTCCTGCTGTCGCGCGCGATCGCGCGCCACCGTGAGATGGCCGAGCGCGCGGCCCTGGGAGCGGGTCGCTGGCGCGTCATCCCTGCAATCCAGGGTGACAGCATCGTCCTCGCCCTTGGCGGCGCGGCCGTGGGAGCGGTACTGGCGCTCGCCGGCGTTCGGGTGCTGACGAGGCTGGTCCCGGTCCAGCTTCCTCCGTGGATGCAGATCGACGTGGACGTGCACGTGGCGGCTTTTCTCATGAGCGTCGCGGTGCTGACAGCACTAGTCACCGGGCTCATGCCGGCGGTCCGTATCGCCTCGCAGCAGCCGTACGCCGCACTTAAGGAGGGCACAAGAGGATCGTCAGAAGGCGTCCAACACCGTCTGCCGCGGACGCTGCTCGTCGTGGGAGAGGTCGCACTCGCGGTGGTCCTCGTCGCCGGCGCCAGCCTGATGCTGCAGAGCGTCTGGCGCCTCACTAGCGTCGATCGCGGGTTCGACACGGCGAACACGCTGACGTTTCGGGTCGAGTTGGGGTGGGCGGCGTACGACACGTTCGAGAAGGAGCGTGCGTTTCACGATCGTGTCGTGTCGCGGTTCCGTGAGCTGCCCGGGGTGACGGCGGTGACCTTCGACGACAACTTGCCGATGGGCGGCGCGCCGCGCGCGCCGGTGGCCATACGCGTCACCGGACAAGGTCCGGACGATGAGGTCAGAAATCCGTACGTCAACCACCACTCGGTCGGACCGGACTACTTCGAGGTGATGGACATCGCCATCCGCCGGGGACGCGCCTTCGACGATCGGGACCGATTCGACACGCTTCCAACGGCCGTGGTCAGCCAACGTCTCGCCGACCGGCTCTGGCCCGGTGGCGATCCAATCGGCCAACGGCTGCAACTCGAGAGCACGGGGCGACCGCATGTCTGGTGGACGGTGGTCGGCGTATCGGCCCCAGTACTCCACCACGAGCTCGACGGCGAGCCGGGATTCGAGCTCTATCGCGCGCAGGCCCAGGTCGGGACCAGGGGTCCGTACTACGTCATTCGCACCAGGGGCGATCCGATGATCATCGCCCGGGCGGCGACGGCGATTGTCGGGGAGACGGATCCCAACCAGTCGTTCCTGGACGTGCAGACCTATGACCGTCGAGTCGAGAATCGAATCTGGCAACGTCGTCTCGCCGGTGCGCTGTTCGGCAGCTTCGCGGCGCTGGCGCTCGTGTTGGCCGCCGTCGGTCTCTACGGCGTGCTGTCGTACATCGTGAGCCACCAGACGCGCGACATCGGTGTCCGCCGGGCGCTCGGTGCGACGTCCGACGGCATCGTCCGCGAGATCCTCGCCCGCGGCTTGAGACCAGCCATTGCGGGTATCGTCCTGGGGCTCGTGCTCGTCGTCGCCTTCGGGCGTCTGATTGCCGGCATGTTGTACGCGGTCAGCCCGGTCGATCCGCTGACGCTCGTGCTCGCCCCGACACTTCTGCTCGCCATTGCCGCGCTTGCCTGCTACGTCCCGGCTCGCCGGGCCACACGCGTGGACCCGATCGTGGCGTTGCGGACCGAGTAGCGGTTCCGGTGTCGACCGTCGTCTCTTGCCTTGTCAGACCCGCGGGAGCCGGTAGACCCGTAACGCGGTGTCGTGGAACATCGCCGCCCGCTCGTCGGCCGAGAACCCCCGCGTCAGCTTCTTGAACTGGTTCCAGAGCACGGTGTACGAGCACGACAGTTTGTCGACCGGGAAGTTGCTCTCGAACATGCAGCGCTGCGGCCCGAACGCCTCGATGATGTGGCGATACCAGTCGCCGTTGGCCTCGAGCAACTCGTCCGAGGTCGGCGGCCGGTCGCGCTCGTGCCAGCCGTAGCCGTTAACGACCATCTGGATCCCACCCACCTTCGCCACCACGTTCGGACGTCGGGCCAGCTCGGTCACGGCTGGCCTCCAGACCTCGAAGACCTCGTCATGGCGTCCGGCGTAGGGCCCGATCCCGATGGGCCCGCCGAGGTGGTTGAAGATGATGGTCGTGTCGGGGAACGCATCCGCGAGGTCGGCCAGGTCTGCAATGTGGGTGTGATAGAGCCAGCCCTCGAACGTGAGTCCGTAGGGGCGCAGGTGCGCGTAGCCACGACGGAACTCGGGATCGAGAAGCAGATGCTCGGGTCCGGTCGGACGCCGCGCCACGACGGGCGGCTCCGCCCAGGCGGCCCGATGGCGGACGCCCCGGAAGCGCTGCGGGCTGGCCGCGATCTGCGCCTCGAGCACCGGCGCCACGCGGTCGCCGAGGAGCAGGTCGGCCGACCCCACGATCCCGGTCGCCACCCGGGTTTCACCGTACTGGCCGCTCGCGCTCATGGCGGCGACGCCCTGCACGAACTCCGTCTCGCCCACGATACGGAGCTCCTCCGGACCGTCCGCCCGATACATCGACGTGCACTCGACGAAGACGGTTTGACGGACGTTGTGCGTGTTCGTGTCCTCGAGCAACTCCTCCAACAGGTAGCGGTTGCCAGGGCGATCCCACAGGTGGTGGTGCGGGTCGATGATGGGCAGCTCCGGTTCCACCACGGCCTCGTCGGTCAGCGCCAGCCAGTCGGCGCGAGGACCGCTCGGCGCCGCCGTGCGCTGGGTCTGGGCACGAGCGCGCATCGAGCCGGGCAGACCAGCCGTTCCCGCCGCGGCCCCGAGGGCCCCCGCCGCCGCTCGACCGAAGAACGTCCGTCGCGAGATGTCATCCATGGTCGTCACTCCTGCCTCCTTGCGAGCACGCGCGCCCGTGCGGGCGCGTTGGAAGTTTAGCTGGCGCAAAAGCGTGCCCGGCGCGTTGGAAGTTTAGCTGGCGCGAAACTCTACGGCGCAAGCACCTCGCCGTCACTTCTCCTCTGCAATCTGGATCAAGTTGCCGCACGAATCGTCGAATACCGCGACAATAACAGTCCCGAGGTCTGTTGGCGGCTGTACGAATCGCACACCTCTTGCCAGGAGACGCTCGTGTTCGGCTTCGACGTCGTCGACCGCGAAGGAGGTCCAGGGGATACCGTCCTCTACGAGCGCTCTCTTGAACGGACGCACCGCGGGATGGGCATCGGGCTCGAGCACCAACTGTGTCCCCTCCGGAGCCTCCTCGGATACCACAGTGATCCAGGCGTGCTCTCCCAGGGGAATGTTGTGCTTCAACTGGAAGCCAAGCGTTTCCGTGTAGAAGCGAAGTGCCTTCCGTTGGTCGTCTACCGGGACGCTGGCCAGGTGAATTCTCATCTTTCAAACTCCCTTTCATCTGTCGAGATCGGCCAACGCTCCGTGATGGCCTTCAGCGGGCCGCCCTCGAACCAATGGAGCTTCGACCTTCCCTCGCGCCTCGTGCTAATCAGCCCGGCGGCCTCCAGGACGTCCAGGTGCTGCGTGATCGCCTGCCGTGAGGAGTTGATGCCGTGTTTCATGGTCAGGCGTGCGCAGAGTTCGAAGAGCGACTGGCCTGACCGATCGACAAGTTCGTCCAGGATGGCCCGCCGGGTAGGGTCAGCGATCGCGCGATACACGTCCACAAGAACATTATCAGGCAAGTGCTCGCTTGCATGTCAGGGGCCCATGATATGCAAGTGTGCGCTTGCATGTCAACGGTTCAACCTCACGCCGTCGAGGACGACGGCGACGGCCTCAACGTAGCGCCTGCCGGTGTCAAGGCAGCGCGAAAACTACCAGCCGCTCGTTCCCGCGCGGCTCGCCGCTGGCCGGCGCCGAGACGTTCGCCGCCACGTACTGTCTTCCGTCGCTGCCCGCGTAGGTGATGGGGACCGCCTCGACGTTGTAGTCGAACGCGACCGTCCACAGCTCCTCGCCGGTGCGGGAGTCGAACGCCCGGAAGCGGCGGTCGACGGTCGCGCCAATGAACACGAGGCCGCCCGCGGTGACGATGGCGCCGCCGACGTTCCGGCTGCCGACGCGCTGCTTGCCCTCGGGCAGGAGCTCGTCGATGCCCAGCGGCACCTGCCACGCGATCTCGCCGCTGGCCGCGTGGACCGCGTAGAGGCTCGCCCAGGGCGGCTTGAAGCAGGGCAGCGCACCGAGCCGCTCGCCGGCCGCGTCGAAGATGGGGGCCTCGAACGGCGGGCCGGCCTCGCGGACGAAAGCCACCTGGTCCTCGACGCCGGGACCGTACTCTTCGTTCTCCACCATCCAGCCGCTGATCGGCGCGTCCTTGGAGTTGACGAAGAGGTAGCCGAGCTCGGGATCGTAGGCGGTCCCGTTCCAGTTCACGCCGCCGCCGGTGCCGGGGAATACGAGCGACGGCGGCGTGCCTTCCTGCCGGTACCGGATGGGCGTGTACGGCCCGTCGTTGTAGTAGCCGACGGTGTCCCACAGCTCGCGGCAGGCGGCCGCGTGTTCTGGAGTGGTGTCGTCGGGCGTCACGATGTCGTCGGGGCCGACGCTGACCCGCGAGACCGCGGGCGGCGCGAGGGGAAAGGGCTGGGTCGGCGAGTACTGCTCGCCGGGCACGTCGCCGACGGGCACCGGCCGCTCCTCGATCCCGTGGATCGGCTCGCCGGTCACCCGGTTCAGGATGAACATCCAGCCCGACTTGCCGACCTGTGCGACGGCGGGAATGACCTCGCCGTCGCGCTCGATGTCGAGCAGGCCGGGCGCCGGCGGCAGGTTGTAGTCCCACAGCTCGCGGTGGATGTTCTGGAAGTACCACGCGAGCTCGCCGCTCCGGATGTCGATGGCGATGGTCGAGTTGGCGAAGAGGTTGGAACCGGGGCGGTCGCCGCCATAGAAGTTCGAGCCGGGACTGCTGACGGGCATGTAGACGAGGCCCCGCTCTTCGTCGACGGTGAGCGTGAACGCCCACACGTTGTTTCCGATGCGGTTGCGCCAGCTCTGGTTGCCCCACGTCTCGCTGCCGAAGTCGTTCTCCGTGGGCAGGGTCGGGAATTCCCAGAGCAGGGCGCCGGTCGTCGCGTCGATAGCCCGCGGCCAGGCCCGCGTAGGCTCTCCCCCGCCCCGCGGCTGGTTCAAGTGGGGCGCGATGTGCAGCTGCCCCGGTCCGAAGGCGCTCGATCCGAGGATCAGGGTGTCGTCGTAGATAACCGGCACGCCGGTGTAGGGGATGCGCAGCGCCGCCTCTCCCCCGTCGCCGAACGCGGCGTCGCGCTCGCCGGTCGCCGCCTTCAGAGCGATGACCTTCGACAGGCTGGTGAAATAGATGCGGGCCTCGTGGGCGTCGGTGGCCGGCCCGTAGGCGACGCCGCGGAACGACGCCAGCCCCTCGCTCAGCTCGTGCCGCCAGATCTCCTCGCCGGTCTCCGGCCGCAGGGCGACCACGCGGTTGCCGGCGGCCAGGTACATGACGCCGTCCACCACGATGGGCGTGACCTGCTGGAAGAGCTCCGCCGGACTCGGGCCTTCGATGAAGCCGTCCTCGGGATGGAAGCGGTACGACCAGACTTCCTGCAGCTCGCCGACGTTGCTGGTGTTGATCTGGTCGAGGGGCGAGTAGCGTGTCCCCGCCAGGTCGCGGTTGTAGGTCGGCCAGTCCGCGGCGGGGCTCCGGTCGGGTGCCTGGGCCAGTGCCGGGGCCGCAAGCAGCGCCGTCACCGCGAACGCCGCGAAGGCCCCGGCAGCAATCCTCGATCGACGCAGCGACAACCGTCTTCGGATAGCGAATCGCATGGCTCGTCTCCCTCTTGGATTGCGGCCCGCGGCCACGACTCACTATATGTCGACATCCAGCTCGCGAAGGGCGGCGTCGAAGATCCCAGGCCAACCACGGTTCGCGGCCGGGCTGGCCGGGCTCGGATGGGGCGCGGCGCCGCATCGTGCGCCGGCCGCTTCCGCGATCGGGCGGGCGCGGTCGGCCGCGAACCGGCCGACGCCCACCACCACGGCGGGCCGCAGGTGCTCCACCGTCGCGGCCAGCGCCTCGTCGCAGATCGCGAACAGCCGCTCGCGCGCCTCGCGGGGACGCAGCTTGTCGGGGGTGACGTTGCGCCCGCCGTCGTCGACGAAACACAGGGGACAGTAGTTCCACACGAAGGCGCGCCGAAAGAAGCGCTCCGGCGTCCCGAAACGGTCCCGGGCCCAGCCCCAGAGACGCGCGCCGCTCACTTCTCCCCGACCAATCCCGAAGCCGAGCACGGGCCGCCGCGGATGTTCGCGCTCCGGCCGCCCCACCGGCGCCTCGATGCCGAGCCAGTCCCGCACCATCGTCACGTCCCCGAACGGCACGCCGGTCTGCGCCATTCCGAACGGGCCGGGATTCATGCCGACGAAGAGAATCTCCCGCGGCCCGCGCCCGTAGCGCTCCAGGTACATGCGGTGCGGCGCCCAGGCGTAGTCGAGCGGGGCATACACGTGGGAGACGGGGCCGTCGAACCGGAGGGGGCGGGTCCTTTCCTGCAGTTTTTCGGCAACCGCTACGAGGACGTCCATGGCCAGACCCTACCAGCATCCGCGCGGCGCGTCGGCAAGACGACTCCGCCCACCGAATCGCAGCAGGACGGCACGATTCCCGGGTAGCAAACGCCCGGCGGTGCGCGGTAGACTTGCGCTTATGGCGAGGCTGCTATCGGTGCGTCTCGCGCTGGCCGCGTGCGCGACCGCGGTTTTCTTGTCACCGCTGTCCGCCGCGGCGCAGGCGCCGGAGCGCGTACTGTTCGACCGCTACTGCGTTACCTGCCACAACGAGCGGCTGCAGACTGCCGGACTGATGCTCGACCGGCTCGACATCGGCGACATCGCCGGCAACGCCGAGACGCTCGAGAGGGTCGTCCGCAAGCTCCGGAGCGGACAGATGCCGCCCGAGGGACGCCCCCGTCCCGATGAGGCCGAGATCGACGCGTTCGCCGGCGCGCTGGAATCCGCCCTCGATCGGGTCGCCGCCGAACGCCCCGACCCGGGCCGCGTCGCCTCCCGACGGCTGAACCGGCTGGAGTACGTCAACGCCATCTACGACCTGCTGGCGCTCGAGATCGACGGGGAGGCGCTGCTGCCCAGCGACATGGCGGGTTTCGGCTTCGACAACAACGCCGACGTGCTCTCGATTACGCCGGCGCTGATGGACCGCTACATCGCCGCGGCGACGAAGATCAGCCGCGCCGCGGTCGGGAGTCCCGACAATCGGGCGGTGATGCAGGTCTACAAGGTCGGTTACGAACGGCGCGACGTCCGGCGCAGCGACGACATGCCGTTCGCGACTCATGGCGGGCTCGCCGTGCGTCACAACTTCCCGCTCGACGGCGAATACCTCTTCGCCATCCGCCTGAAGCGGAATGAGACGATCGAAACGATCGACGGCATCGCGGAAGACGAGCATCAGATTGAGCTGCGGATCGATCACGAACTGATCCGGCGCTTCAACATCGGCGGGCGGTTTCCCGGCCCTGATCCCGGGCAGTTGATCGCCGTCCCGGAAGACGACGTCGAGGGGCAGCGCCTCCACGAGTACCGGATGACCGCCGACAACGAGCTGGAGATCCGCCTCCCCGTGCGCGCCGGGACCCGGCTCGTCTCGGTCGGCTTCACCGATTCCGCACCCTCGCCCAACGTCCCCACCGACCTGCCGGGAATCGACATGCTGTACCTGTCCGGGCCGTTCGACGGCGCCGTGCCGGCGAACACGCCCAGCCGGCAGCGCATCTTCACGTGCCGGCCGGAGAGCCCGGAGACCGCGGCAGAGGAAGCGTGCGCGCGGCGGATCCTCGGCACGCTGGCCCGGCGCGCCTACCGCCGGCCGGTCACGGACGACGACCTTGATCCGTTACTCACCGTCTACCGCGAGGGGCGCGCGGCGCGCGATTTCGAGGCGGGCATCGAGCGCGCGCTCGAGGCGCTGCTCGCCATGCCGGGCTTCCTGCTGCGCGTCGAGCGCCAACCCGTCGACACACAGCCGGGCGCCATCTACGAGCTGACCGACCTGGAGCTGGCCACCCGGCTCTCGTTCTTCCTCTGGAAGAGCGTCCCCGACGACGAGTTGCTCGAACTGGCCGAGCAGGGCCGCCTCCGCGATCCCGGCGTGCTGGCCGGCCAGGTGCGGCGGCTGCTGGCGGACCGGCGATCCACCCGGTTCATGAACGACTTTGCGGGGCAGTGGCTGCAGATGCGGAACATCCACTCCCAGGATCCGGACGGCGCGCTCTTCGCCGGATTCAACGATTCGCTCCGGAACGCGATGGTGCGCGAGACCGAGCTGTTCTTCGAGAGTCAGGTGCGCGCGGATCGTCCCATCGACGAACTGCTGACGGCCGACTACACGTTCCTGAACGAGCAGTTGGCGGACCACTACGGCGTTGAGGGGATCTACGGCAGTCGCTTCCGCCGCGTCGGCTGGAACGACGACCGGCGACACGGCCTGCTCGGCCACGCGAGCCTGCTGACGGTGACGTCCTACGCCAACCGGACCTCCGTCGTCTTGCGGGGCCTGTGGGTGCTCGAAACGCTGCTCGGCGCGCCGCCGCCACCGCCGCCGCCGAACGTCCCGCCGCTCGCCGAGAACGACCGGTCCAACCCGACGTCGCTGCGCGAACGGATGGAGCAGCACCGCCGCAACCCGGTCTGTGCAAGCTGCCACCGGCGGATGGATCCGCTCGGCTTCGCCATGGAGCACTTCGACGCCATCGGCCGCTGGCGCGAGAGCGACGGCGGCGCGCCGATCAATGCGACCATCGAGTTGTCCGGCCACACCATCGACAGTCCGCGAGCGCTGCGCGAGGCGCTGCTGGCGGAGGGCGACCGGGAATTCGTCCGGACGGTCGCGGAGAAGCTGCTTATCTACGCGATCGGACGAGGCGTGCTATACACCGATCAGCCGCTGCTCCGGCGGATCTCGGACCAGTTGGAACGCGAGGGAGACCGCTGGTCGTCGCTCGTGGAGGCGGTGGTCGCAAGCGATCAGTTCCGGATGCGGCGCGCTCCGGATGCCAACCGCGACAACGCGGTGGCGGCCGATCAGCCGTAGGGGATCGAGAGCGAGGAGCCAGAACGATGTTCATCACGAAGACGCACCTGCCACGACGCACCGTGCTGCGCGGACTCGGCGCGACGATCGCGCTGCCCCTGCTCGACGGGATGGTCCCGGCGCTCACCGCGCTGCAGCGCACCGCGGCCGCGCCGATCCGCCGCTTCGGCGTCTTCTACGTGCCGAACGGCATGTCGATGCCGTACTGGTTCCCCAAGACGGAGGGACCGATCGACGAGTTGCCGCCGACCCTCTCCTCGCTGCAGCCGTTCAAGGACCGCGTCCTGCTGTGCGGCGGGCTCGACGACGAAGCCGCCAACCTGGTGAAGGGCGGCGGCGACCACGCCCGCTCCGCCGGCACCTTCCTCACCTGCGTACCGTTCAAGATCACGAGCGGGGCCGACGTCTTCGCCGCCGTTTCGATGGATCAGCTCGCCGCGCGCGAGCTGTCGAAGGAAACCCAGATCGCCTCGCTGGAGCTCGGCATCGAGTCGAACGCCATGGTCGGCAACTGCGACGGGGGCGCGAGCTGCGCCTACACCAACACCATCGCGTGGCGGACGCCGACGACGCCGCTGCCGATCGAGAACGATCCGCGCGCAGTCTTCGAGCGGCTGTTCGGGACGAGCGGCAGCACCGACCCCGCCGCCCGGATGGAGCGCCTGCGGCGCGACCGGAGCATCCTGGACGCGGTCGGAAGCGAGCTGAAGGATCTGGAGCGCGTCATCGGCCCGGGCGACCGGGTCAAGCTGGACGAGTACACCGACGCCCTGCGCGACGTCGAGCGCCGTATCCAGATGGCGGAGGATCAGAGCGCGCGGGAGCTACCGGTCGTGGATCAGCCGGTCGGCGTCCCGAACGACTATGCCGAGCATGCGCGGTTGATGATGGACCTGCTCGCCCTCGCCTATCAGACCGACCTGACGCGCATCTCGACGTTCATGCTCGCCCGCGAGGTGAGCGGCCGCGCCTATCCGGAGATCGGCGTCCCCGACTCGCACCACCCGCTGTCACACCATCAGGACGAGCCGGCCAAACTGGAGCGGCTCCACAAGATCAACCAGCACCAGTTCGCGCAGTTCGCCTACCTCGTGGAGAAGATGGCCAACCTGCAGGAGGGCGACGGCTCGATGCTCGACTCGACCCTCTTCCTCTACGGCACCGGCATCAGCGACAGCAACACGCACTTCCACGATGATCTGCCGATCGCGCTCGTCGGCGGCAAGGCGGCCGGCATCCACGGCGGGCGCTACATCCGCTACGCCGACGACACGCCGCTCGCCAACCTGCACATGACGATCCTCGAGATGCTGGGCGTCCCGCAGGAGACGTTTGGCGACGGTACCGGCAACCTGCCGCGCCTCACCGTCTAGAACCCATGGCGCGCCGGCGTACGCGGTGCCCTGGCCGGTGCGCCGGCAGGTGCGTCGGCGGGTCCGCCGGCCTCCAGGCCGGCATCAAGAGGTCCGCCGGCCTCCAGGCCGGCATCAAGAGGTCCGCCGGCGTCCACGCCGGCATGAGCGCGGCCGCACTACTCCTGGCGCTACTGGCTGCCACCACCCTGCACGCCCAGAACCCCTACCCCGAGTACACCGCCGACCATCTGGCCGGCACGATGGAGACGGTCGGCCCCAACTTCGATGCCGGCGTCCGCGCCCTCGACGCGGCCGACTACGCCGCCGCCAAGGAGCGCTTCGTCCGCGCGCGAGAACAGCTCGCGACGACCATCACGTTCTGGCGGCAGCGCGACCGCGAGGACGCCATGCAGTGGGTCCGCGACGCCGTCACGAAGCTGGACAGCCTCGACACCGCCCTCTCGCAGGAATCCGTCGACGGCACTGCCGCCGCTCGCCAGGCCCGGGAGATTGAAACGACCTGCAACGCCTGTCACGCCACGTACCGCGAGCAGGATCCCGCTACCGGGGAGTACCGCCTGAAGCCGGGCGCCGCCGGCTGATGGCCGCTCGCGGCACCCGACCGTACGAGTCCGGAGCGACCTCTGCGATCCCGACGACCGCCCCGTCAGCCGAAGCTGACCGGTCGCGCGGTCAGGGCCGCCGCTGAGCCCCAATCACGCGGGCGCCCGTGATGAACCGCCGGTAGTTCGAGATCTCATGAGTGATGAACTGCCGGGTGACGCCGGCGTTCCGCCAGACCGTCATCGACTCCATCGACGAGGGCAGCAACAGCGTTTCGTCCGGGTCGGAGAACGCCACCCGGCGGTAGCGGACCGTGCTGGTGGAGCTCTCGATGATCATCGTCGCCGGCCCGCCCCGGCGACGCTGCTCGCGCGGCACGCGAAACTCGAACATGCCGCTCAGGCGCTCGTCCACGCGCAGCACGTCTCCGCTTTCCGCGTCGGCCCAGACCCTTCCGCGAGTGTGCCCAGGCAGATCGACGCTGACGCAGTTGCCTTCCCACTCGATGGTTGGGTCTTCGTGGCGCCGCAGCCGATACTCGATGACGTCCGTTTCCCGGCCAGCTTCGCGATCGCGCCCGAACCAGTCGAACACGAAGTCGTTGCGCCTCGCGGGGAGGAAGATGGCGAGGGGTTCTTCCGAGAACGGCTCAGGGTCGGCGCACTCGGGCTCGTCCTCCGGCTCCGCCGGCCGGCCATTGGCTTCCAGAAGTCGTCGCCTCACGACCGGCTCGGGCGACGCAGTGTCCACCCCCTCCGCCCACTCGACTCGCATCTCGTACAGGAGGCTTCTCGGAAAACCGGTGTCGCGAAAGCCCCGCGCCATCGACCGCACGCGAACTCGAACGTCCGCCAGCACGTGCAGCGCCCGCGAATAGAAGTGTTCGACGGAGGCCTGGATGCGTTGCACAATCGCCTCTACGTCGGGGTCGCCGGCACTCTGCGCGGCGACCGGTGCTGCGCCGACCAGGTGGGCTCCCAGAACGAGCACCCACAGGATTCGCCAGCGCATCCCGAGACAATAGCCACGGCGTCGACATCTCGCAACATCGCGCGCCTCCTCGACGGCAAGGGCGCCGAGCAAGAGGAGGTTGCCTGCTGAGGAGACTCACGGCGTTTCCCATAGGCGGCGAATCGGCACCGCGTACAGGCGATCACCGAAGCTGGCGCTCACTTCGCCATCGTAGAGGACCACGCCCTGCGCGAAGCGGTCGCCCGCGGCGGCCACCAGCTTGCGCAGTCCGCGAAAATCTGCTGGCGTCACCGTTGCGGCCGCCTTGACGTTCAGGCTCGGCAGATTGAAAGGTTTAGGGCCGGCTGATCGAAAGGTTCTTCGTCCCCTTGAACTTACTTCAGCCCGAGCTGGGCCTTGTACTGCGGCCAGTCCTGCTTGAGCGCCCGAAAGGCGTCGAAGTCCCGGCAGCGCAGGAAGGGGTTGGTCTCCTTCTCCAGGGCGAGCGTGGAGCTGGGCCGGACGCCGTAGTCGTGGCCGGGCCAGATGGTCGCCTCGTCGGGATAGTGTTCCAGCACGCGACGGAGGCTGTCCCACTCGGCCGCCGCGTCGGCAGCGGTCTTCGTGCCCCCCACCTTGCCGACGAAGATCAGGTCTCCCGTGAAGAGCAGGCGGCGCGTCGGCTCGTACAGGGTCAGGTGGTCGGCGCAATGACCGGGCACGTGAAGGCATTCGAGGACGAACGAGCCGACAGGCAGGCTGGCGCCGTCCGGGAGCGGGACGGACGGGCCAATCGGGCAGTCGGGGTGCGCGGCGACGGCCGGTGCGCCGGTCAGGCGCAGCGCCTCCGCGTTGCCGCCGGTGTGGTCCGGATGGCCGTGCGTGTTGACGATGTGCGTCACCGCGAGGCCCTGCGCCGCCGCACGCTCCGCCAGCGCGGTTGGCTCCGGGGACGGGTCGATGAGAACCGCCGCGCCGGCGTCCCGGTCGCCGAGCAGGTAGCCGAAGTTCCGGTCGCCCCCGGTCCGGACCTGTTCAAAAATGAGCGTCATGAAGGTATATTTTAGGGTCCGCGCCGCAAGGGTGGAGCGCGGGAGAGGTTTCAGGGAGAGGTAACCATGCGGAAGTCGCTGCTTGTAAGTGGACTGGTGATGGGCCTGGTGATCGCGTCCGGCCTCCTCGGCCGTCCGGCGATGCTTCAGGACGTGTTCGTGCTGCAGTTGCCGCTCGGACCGAGCCCGTACGACGTGGTCGAGGGCTGGCTGAAGCCGTTCGCGCCGGCCGGACACGCGTTCGGGTCGCATACCGGCGTTTTCGCGGAATCGCCGGACCGAATCTTCATCGTGCAGCGGGGCGAGATCCGCCTGCCCGATCCGGTGCCGCCCGGTTTCGCCGGCTTCGTCGGATCGATCGGCATGAACGCGCTCGAAGCGGGCGATGACCGCGTCTGGCGCAACTCCATCTTCGTCGTCGACGGCGACGGCAACATGATCGAGTCGTGGACGCAGTGGGACGAGATGTGGGAGGGCGGCGCCGGCCCCCACAAGGTGAAGATCAACCCGTTCGATCCCGACCGGAAGGTCTGGGTGGTGGACGAGACCAACCACCAGGTGCACGCGTTCACGAACGATGGCTCCGAGCTGGTCATGACGATCGGCGAGGAAGGGGCGGGTGACGGCGAGAACAACTTCAACCGGCCCCAGGACATCGCGTTCCTCGAGGACGGCTCGATCTTCGTCGCCGACTCCGACAACTCGCGCGTCGTGAAGTTCGACGCCGAGGGGAACTTCGTCACCACGTGGGGGACGATGGGCATCGAGCGCGGCCAGTTCGACGCCGTGCACGCGGTGGCGACGGACAGCATCGGCCGCATCTATGTCGCGGACCGGAACAACGACCGGATCCAGGTGTTCAACGAGACGACGCGCTCCGTCTGGTATCACCCGAACATCTCGCCCGTCGCGGCCTGGCCGGGCTTCGAGTTCCCGAACGACATCTATGCGAGCGGCTACGAGGTCTGGATCGCCGACAACCAGGAAACGCAGTTGATCAAGCTGGACTGGAACGGCAACCCGCAGTTCGCCTTCGATCTCGGCGGCGAGGGGCAGGGGCTGTTCCGCGAGCTGCACCAGTTCTCGGTCGACGCGGACCGGAACTTCTACGCGGTCGACAACATCCAGGGCCTCACGCAGAAGTTCGTCCCGAAGGAAGGCGCGAGCTTCACCGAACTGATGGGGCGCCCCGACCCCGCGCTCCGGTAGGCGTTCCGGCAGAAGCCGTGCCCCGACCTGCGGTCTGGCCAGTCGTCGCCGCGCTCCTGATCGCCACGCCGGCCACCGCCGCGGAGGCGACGGCCGCGCAGGCGCCGTCCGGACAGGCGCCGGCCAGCGCCCAAGCGCCGGCCGACGCACTACCGTCGGGGGCGGAAGTGGACGGGCGCGCCTTGTTGCGGCAGTACTGCGCCGCCTGCCATAACGACCAGGCCCGCACCGGGGGCCTGACCCTCGAGGGGGTCGATCCGGAGCATCCGGAGCTCGACCCCGCCACGTTCGAGCAGGTAATCCTCAAGCTGCGGACCGGCATGATGCCGCCCGAGGGCCGCCCGCGCCCGGAGACGCCCGTCCTCGCCGCGTTCATCGATCAGCTCGAGACACGCCTGGACCGTGCCGCGGCGGCGGCGCCCAACCCGGGGCGGCCCATCCTCCACCGGCTGAACCGGACCGAGTACGCCAACGCGGTCCGCGACCTGTTCGGGCTGGAGATCGACGCGACGTCGCTCCTGCCGCCCGACGACATGAGCCAGGGCTACGACAACATGTCCGACGTCCTGACCGTCTCGCCGACGCTGCTCGAGAGCTATCTGACCGCCGCCGGCCGGATCGCCCGGATGACGGTGGGCGACCCGGACGCCACGCCGTCGGTCGACACCTACGTCGTCCCACAGGCGTTCTCGCAGATGCGGCACGTCCCCGGCACGCCGTTCGGCACCCGCGGCGGCGTCGCCGTCACCCACAACTTCCCCGCCGACGGCGAGTACGTCTTCCGGCTGTCGTTCTACTTCGCCAGCATCGGCGCGTTCTTCGGCGACAACATCCCGGCCGAAGGAGAACAGATTGAGATCGCGGTGAACGGCGAGCGGGTGGCCCTGCTGGACCTCGACCGCAAGCTGCGGACGACCGACGTGCTCCGGACCGAGCCGATCCCGATCCGCGCCGGCCCGCAGCAGATCTCCGCCGCGTTCATTCAGCGCGCCGCCGGCCCCGTGCAGGACTTCGTGATGCCGTTCGATCAGGCCCTGGCCGACCTGTCGACCGGGCATTTCCCCGGGCTGACGGGGCTGCCGCACCTCCGGAACCTGGGCATCGACGGGCCGTACGACGTGACCGGGGTCAGCGAGACGCCGATCCGCCTGCGGCTTCTGACGTGCCGGCCGCGCGCCGGCGCGCCCGACGAGGAAACGGCGTGCGCGGACGAGATCCTCTCGCGCGTGGCCCGCCGCGCCTTCCGCCGACCGCTCACCGACGGCGATCGCACGCGCCTGCTGCGCTTCTACGACGAGGGACGCGCCGCCGGCGACCACGAGGCGGGCCTCCGGATGGGGCTGCAGGCGATTCTCGCCGACCCCGAGTTCCTGTTCCGTTTCGAGCGGACCCCGCCGGGAGTCGCGCCGGGCGAGAACCACCGGCTGACCGACCTGGAACTGGCGGCGCGACTGTCGTTCTTCCTCTGGAGCAGCCTTCCGGACGAAGCGCTGATCGACGTGGCGGCGGACGGACGGCTGTCGGACCGCGACGTGCTCGAGGCGCAGGTGGAGCGGATGCTGGCCGACCCGCGCGCCGAATCGCTCTCGACCAACTTCGCGTCGCACTGGCTGCGGCTGCAGAACCTGCAGGACGTGCATCCGGACGTCTTCCTCTATCCGGACTGGGACCTGAACCTGAGCGCGTCGATGCGGCGCGAGACGGAGATGCTGTTCGACAGCATCGTCCGCGAGAACCGCGGCGTGACGGACCTGATCGGCGCCGACTACACCTTCGTCGATCAGCGCCTGGCCGAGCACTACGGCGTGCCGAACGTCATCGGTAACCGGTTCCGCCGCGTCCCGGTGACCGACGACGCGCGCCGCGGCCTCCTCGGCCATGCCAGCATCCTGAGCCTCACGTCGCTCGCCAACCGGACGTCACCGGTAATCCGGGGCGCCTGGGTACTCGACGTGCTGCTGGGCGCGCCGCCGCCCCGCCCCCCGGCGGACATCCCGCCGCTCGACGAGAACGAGCACGGCGAAGAGCCCGCGACGATGCGCGAGCGGCTCGCCGCGCACCGGGCCAGCCCCGCCTGCGCGTCGTGCCATCGCATCATGGACCCGGTCGGCTTCGCCCTCGAGAACTTCGACCCGACCGGCGCATGGCGGACGCGCGACGGCGGTGAGCCGATCAATCCGAGCGACGTGCTGTTCGACGGCACCGCGGTCGCCGGTCCGGCCGACATCCGCCGCTTTATCGAGCGCCATGAAGAGAGCTTCGTCACCAACTTCACGCGCAACCTGCTGATGTTCGCGCTCGGGCGGATCCTGGAACCGACCGACATGCCGGCGGTCCGGGAGGTGGTTCGGCAGGCGGCGGCGGACGAGCACCGGTTCTCGACGTTCGTCATGGAGATCGTCACCAGCCCGCCCTTCACGATGCGGCGCGTGGACGCGGAAGTTGCCGGGGCGGCGATTCAGCCGTAGGATGCACTGATCCGAGCGTCCTGGGAGGGAGATCGCGGCATGTACATCACCGGTAATCACCTGTCGCGCCGCACCGTGCTGCGGGGAATGGGCGTATCGCTCGCCCTGCCGTTCCTCGACGCGATGGCCCCGGCGATGGCGGCCACGCGCCGCACCGCCGCCGCGCCCCGCACCCGGTTCGCCGCCATCGAGATGGTGCACGGCAGCGCGGGCAGCACCGGCGACGGCACGCGCCTCCACTACTGGTCGCCCAAGACGGTCGGCAAGGACTTCGAGATGACGCCGATCCTCCGGTCGCTAGAGCCGCACCGCGACTACCTGACCGTCGTCAGCCACACAGACATCGCCCCGGCGACGGCGCAGACCGAAGCCGAGGCGGGGGCGGACCACACGCGGTCGTCGGCCGCCTTCCTCACGTGCGCGCACGCGAAGATGACCGAGGGGGCGGACATCTACAACGCCACGTCGGCGGATCAGATCTACGCGCAGGCTTTCGGCCAAGAGACGCCGCTGCCGTCGCTTCAGCTCTGCATCGAGGACGTCGGCTCCCTGACCGGGGCCTGCGGCTACGGCTACAGTTGCGTCTACGCCAACACGATTTCGTGGTCGTCGCCGACCACCCCGCTCCCGATGGAGCGCGACCCGCGCGTCGCCTTCGAACGGCTGTTCGGCGACGGGGCGACGCCGGAGCAACGCGAGGCGCGGCGCCGCGCGAACGCCTCCATCCTCGACTCCATCCTGGACAAGATCGACGACCTCGAGATGGGCCTCGGGGCCACCGACCGGGCTCGCCTGGACGACTATCTCGAAGACGTCCGCGAGATCGAACGCCGCATTCAGCGCGTGGAAGCGACCAACGCGTCCGCCGTCGTGCGCGAGCTGCCGGCCTCGCCGATCGGCGTGCCCGACAGTTGGACCGACCACGTCAACCTGATGTTCGACCTGCAGGTGCTCGCGTTCATGACGGACACGACGCGGGTCGCCGCGTTCAAGATGGGGCGCGACGTCAGCTCGCGCGTCTTCACCGAGGCGGGCATCGAGACCCCGTTCCATTCGCTGTCGCACCACGGCAACCGGCCCGACCGGCTGGCGGAGTTCGCGAAGCTGAACGCGTTCCACGTCGACCAGGTGGCGCATTTCATTCAGCGGCTGAAGGAAACGCCCGACGGCGACGGCAACCTGCTCGACCAGTCGCTGGTCCTCTACGGCAGCCCGATGGGAGACGGCAGCGTCCACAACCACCTGCGGGTGCCGCTGTTCCTCGCTGGCCACGCGAACGGCCAGTTCAAGGGGAATCACCACCTGCTCTGCGCCGACGGCACCCCGATGGCAAACGCGCTGCTGACGGTGCTCCGCCGGCTGGGAGTCGACGCCGACAGCATCGGCGACAGCACCGGCGAGCTGGACCTCTAGCGATGAGATCACTGGTGCGCCGGCGTCCACGGCATCCGGGCCGGTGCGCCGGCGTCTACGGCCGCTGCGCCGGCGTCCACGCCGGCATTCTTCTCGCCGCCCTCTTCCTGCTCGCAACCACCGCCTCGCCGGCCGCCGCGTCCGACTCCCCCCTCGCCGACGCCGCCCGGGACGGCGACGTCGAGCGCGTCCGCACTCTGATCGCCGAACGCGCCCGACTCAACGCCCCGCAGGGAGACGGCATGACCGCGCTCCACTGGGCGGCGTTCAACGACGACCACGAGATCGCCGAGCTGCTGCTCGGCGCCGACGCCAACGTGATGGCCCGAACCCGCGTCGGCGCGATCACGCCGCTCTGGCTGGCCGCCAGCAACGGCAGTGCGGCGATGCTCGACCGGCTGCTCACGACCGAAGCAGATGTCAACATCCCGACCGCCACCGGCGCGACCCCGCTGATGGCGGCCGCCATGGCGGGCAGCGTCGAGGCAATCGACCTCCTCGCCGAACGCGGCGCCTGGGTCAACGCGCGCGAGAACGAGAACGGCCAGACCGCGCTGATGTTCGCGGCGTGGGAAGACCGCGCGGACGCGATCCGCGCCCTCGTCCGGCACGGCGCGCTGACCGGGTTGATGTCGTTCGTCGTTTCGATGATCGAGGACCGCCTGGACGAGTACGGCAATCCGATTCCCAATCGGCGTCGCCGCGTCCCGGGGGGCAGCTCGGTGATGGGCGGGCTGACGCCGTTGCTCTTCGCGGCGCGCGAGGGCCATCTCGACGCGGTCCGCGCGCTGGTCGAATCGGGCGCCGACGTGGACCGCGTCAGCGGCGGCGACGGCAGCAGCCCGATGGTGATCGCCATCGGCAACGGTCACTACGACGTCGCCCAGTACCTGCTCGATCGCGGCGCCGACACGAACCTGGTCAACCTCGACGGCCTGGGGCCGCTCTACGCGACCGTCAACATGCGGCACGCGCCGATCTCGTGGGCGCCGAATCCGCCGACGGATCAGGAAGGGGTGGACTCGCTCGACCTGATGCGCAACCTGCTCGCGGCGGGCGCCGACCCGAACGCCCGGCTCCTCCGCAAGCTCTGGTTCAGCCCGACGTCGCACGACCGCGGCTGGGTGGACTTCGCCGGATCGACCCCCTTCTGGCGGGCCGCGCACTCGACCGACGTCGAAGCGATGCGCATTCTCGTCGAGGCGGGGGCCGATCCCAACCTGGCGACCGACGCCGGCGCGACGCCCCTGATGGTGGCGGCGGGCGTCGGCTGGGTGGGCAACTTCACGCAGAACGCGCCCGACTCGTTCATGGAGGCGATCCGCTACTGCCTCGAGCTGGGGAACGACGTCAACGCGACCGACAGCCGCGGCTACACGGCCCTGCACGGCGCGGCCGGCCGCGGCGACTCGGAAATGGCCCGCTACCTCGTCGAGCAGGGCGCGCGCATCGACGCGTTGACGCGCGACGGCAACTCGCCCGCCGACATGGCGTTCGGGCCGTCGCGCTTCTTCATCCCGAAACCGGAGACCGCCGACCTCCTGGTCGCGCTCGGCTCCCCCTTCCAGAACAACTGCCGTTCGGATCAGTGCGTCGACGGGAAGTTCTTCGGCGGCGCGGGCGACGTCCCCGCCCGATAGGCGCGACCGGGCGGCACCTGGAGGTCCCCGAACTGCGCGGCAGCGGCGTCGGCCGTGCGACCACGGCTGACTGGGTACGGCGCGCCGCGCTCCTCGCGATGGTGCTGTGGCCGGCGCAACTGGCCGCCCAGACCCCCGGCGCCGATACGGACGACGACGATAACCCCGGCTGGGACAACGCCACCGAATTGAGCGTGGTCCGGACCGGCGGCAACGCCGAGACCCAGACCCTCGGCTTCTCGAACACCCTGCGGGTCCGCGGAGCGGCCCACCGCCTGCGGCTGCGCTTCGATGGCGTCCGCTCGCGCACCGGCGACGAGCGCTACCTCACGCTCCCGCCCGGCGTCCGCTTCCCGCTAGGGGGAACGCCCGAGAACTTCGAGACGGTGGTGGTCCGTCCGCCCCTCGATCCGGATGTCGAGCAGTACTTCCTGGAGGGCCGCTACGACCGCGAGCTCGGCGAGCGCTTCCTCTGGCACGCCGGGGCGAGCTGGGACCGCAACCGGGACGCCGGCATCCGCAACCGAAACATGATCTTCGCCGGCGTCGGCAACACCTGGGCCGATCGGGAATCGCTTGCCCTGTCCACCGCCTACGGGTTCAGCTACACGACCCGCGAGGAGGAGGAGACGGACGGCTTCAAGGCGAACCGGTTCGCCGGCCTCCGCATCAACGGCGACTACCGGCAGCAACTCGGAACGATCACGACGCTCGACGGCGCCCTGACGATGAACGTCAACATGACGGATCGCTCCGACTACTCGCTCAACACGGCCAGCGGCGCTTCCGTCGCGATGACGGATCACCTTTCGCTCCGCGTCAGCCTGCAGTGGCTCTACGAGCACCAGCCGGCCCTGGAGGAGGCCGCGATCGTCGCGCGCATCGCGCTGCGCGATCCGGACGGCATACCGTCCAGCGGCGACGAACTGTTCGAGACCGTCGTCAACGGCGGCCTTACCGTGGATCTGGGCACAGGCCGACTCCGCAAGGACGGGCTGGATACGATACTGAGGACCGCGCTCGTGATCAGTTTCTGACGGACGGAGGATGCCATGTGCGGAAACCACCGGCTGACGGCCCGGCTCGGCGTCGCGTCAACCGCGTTCGTTCTGTCGGGGCTGCTGGCTGCCGCGACCGGCGCGGCACCGACAACGGCTCAGACGGCGGCGCCCACGCCGGACGAGCGGGCCGGCTGCGAGGCGCTGCAGCAGATTCGAAACCTGACGATCACGCACGCCGGCGTGACGGAGACGGGCGCCGGCGAGCCCTATTGCTACGTGCGGGGCATCCTGCCTCCCGCCATCCACTTCCACGCGCAGTTACCGCTGCCGCGCAACTGGAACGGCCGTTTCTTGAAGTGGGGGGACGGCGGCAAGGACGGCGACCTCGACTTCGCCGACCACCGGGTGGCCGAAGGCTACGCCGTCGCCAACAGCAACACCGGCCACGACAACGGCGCGGAGCCCGGCTCGTCGTTCGCCTGGAACAACCGGCAGGCCGAGATCGACTTCGGCTATCGGGCCGTCCACCTGACCGCCATGGCGGGCAAGACGCTCGTGCGCGCCTACTACGACGCCGAGCCGGAGTACTCGTACTTCGAGGGCTGCTCCACCGGCGGGCGGCAGGGGTTGATGGAGGCGCAGCGCTACCCCGGCGACTTCGACGGGATCGTGGCGGGCGCGCCGGCGAACCACTACCAGGACATGAACGCGGTGCGGGTCTGGCTGCTGCAGCGGATGTTCCGCGACGACTTCGCCGGCGCGCTCGGCTTCGACACCGACGGCGACGGCCGGTTCGACAGCGTCCGGAAGGTGGAGATCCTGGCCGACGCGGTGCTGTCCGCGTGCGACCGCAACGACGGCGTCGCCGACGGCGTGATCGACGATCCGCTCGGCTGCGACTTCGATCCGGACCGCGACCTCGCGCCGCACCGGTGCATCGACGACATCGACGGCGACGAGTGCTTTACGCGCGCGCAGATGCAGACGGTCCGCGACTTTCATGCCGGGCCGCGCGACCGCCACGGCGAACCGATCTACGCGGGCAAGCCTCTCGGCTCGGAACTCCAGTGGCCGCGGCTGTTCATTCCGTATCCGGTGAACAACTTTGCGCCGGGGGCGGTGGGTCTCGGCGGCGACCACCTCAACTACCTCTTCTACGACGAGGACCCCGGCGTCGCTCCGGCCGACATGGTCGATGTTTCCACGCCGCCGGACCGGAACGCGACGCCACCTGAATGGGCATGGTGGGAGTTCGATATCAACGACGTCACGGACGGGAAGGGCGACGTCATGAAGGCGATCACGGACGCCGTGGATCCCGACCTGACGCGCTTTCTGCGGCAGGAGGACGGGAAGCTAATCCTCTACCACGGGTGGGCCGACGCGCTGGTGGTGCCGCAGCCCACCGTCACGTACTACGAGGAGATGGTCGAGACCACCTTCGGGGGCGACCTGGCGGCGGCCCAGGAGCGGGCGCGGCTGTTCATGGCGCCCGGCATGGGCCATTGCCGGGGCGGACGGGGTCCGGATACATGGGACCGCCTGGCGCCGCTCGTCGCCTGGGTCGAACGCGGCGAGGCGCCCGACGCGCTCATCGCCACGCACGCGACGGACGGCGTTGTCGACAACGAGCGGCCCCTCTGCCCCTGGCCGGCGCGGGCCGTCTATACTGGACCGGCCGGCGGGGCGGACGACCCCGCGAACTGGACCGCGGCGAGCTTCACCTGCCGGCAGCCTATCAGGTACATTGGTCGCGTGCCCTCGCCAGAGTCTTCCCATCGAGAGTTTCCGTCGGCTTTCCAGCCTCTTCCAAAGATCAGCCCCGACATGCCTCGGTGGGGCGAGCGTTTTGCTCGGGAGATGCCGTCGCTGGAGCCACCTTTCTACGGCGTGAATCTGGTGGATGTGCGCCGGGAGCACTACGACGCGATCTTCCGGAATATCGAACTGCAGGTGCAGGGCGCCGCCCAGCTCTTGGGTGGCCGACTGCACTTCTACTCCGTGACGGACTACGGAGAGATTCGGCGCGTGATCTTCATCATCTACTTTGAGACCTTCCCCGACTCACTGGCAGGACTAGTCCCCGATCAGGACAACGACGTGACCGGGTTTCCCGACATCTGGTCGGGGTCCGAACTCTGGTCGGAACAAAGGCAGGCGGGCCGCGTGGATTACTCCGCCGCCGGGACGTAGGCGGGCGCGGGGCCGGCGAACTGCACCGCCTCGTTGCCGGACGGCGCGCTGCCGAACATGCGGGCCGGGCGCTCGACCACTTCGGGAGGCGCGCTGCTGGTCAGGACCAGCCAGTTGGTGACGGCGCCCGGCTCGATGAGCCCCATCCGCAGTTCCTCGACGCTGTCCACCTGGTCGAGGAACGCGCTCTCCTCGAGGCTGCGCCACTCCACGCGCACCTGCGTGTCGCCCTTGTTGGTGAGCCGATAACGGTACTCGTAGCCGTCCGCCGTCGCCTCGACCTCGGACTCGAAGACGACATTGACGTAGTACCAGAGCTCGTACTCGACGTCGAACGCACGGGTCCCGCGCGTGGTGACGAGCGGCTCCCACGTGTCGGTCTGGATCGCGCCGGCGGTCGGCGCGGCAACGACCAACACCAGAGCCAGGGCCGCGGCGCGCGCCGCCCAGGGGAGTGCCATCGAACGTATTGTAGCGCCGCCCGAAACGGCGGTTGCCGTATGATTAGTGGCTTCCATGAAGGACGGAGAAGGGCGGCGGTCGTGCGCGCCGCGATACCTGCGGCGGCTCGCGACGGTAGCGTGCGTATGGCTGGTCGTCTGCGCCGGCGCGCCGGCCGGGGCGCAGACACCGGGCCCCGTCGCCATCGCCCCCTTCGCGAACGTCAGTCAGGAGCCGGCGGACGACTGGATCAGCGACGGCATCACGGAAGCACTCGCTACCGATCTCTGGGGACTGGGCGTTACGGTGGCCGACGATGCCGCGTTGCGGAACGCGCTCGACCCGGCCGCGTCGCCCCCCCCGCCCGAGGACGCGGCGGTGGCCGCCAGCCGGGTTCTCGGCGCGCGGTGGCTGGTCCTGGGGGGCTACCAGTTGCTCGGCGGCGAAATCCGCATCACGGCACGCCTGTTCGACGTCGCGGCGGGTATCGTGCACGGGACGGCGAAGATCGACGCGCCGCTGGACGACCTGTTCCAGGCCCAGGACGAGCTCGCCACGCGGATCGGGGAACTCTTGCCCGGCGGGGGGAACGTCGTCGCCGAACGGCGCGACGCCCCGAGAGCGCGCGGCGAGACGCCGGCGGAGCGCGGCAGCGCCCCGGTCGGTCGCGGCGGCGGCGCCATTCGATCTCGGCCGCCCGGCGCGCTGGGCGGCGGCGGCCGGCGCGCCACCGCGCCTCCGGCCGAAGGGGAAGGCTTCGCCGAACGGGACGGAAACGCCGTCACGGGGGTCCTGGAGCTGCCCGGGGCGCCCGGCAACCGCGGGACGGGGAGCGGCGATGGCGGGAACCAGGCCGGGCGCGACAGGCAGCGGACGGCGGGCCGAACGCGCTCCGGCGGCGGCCTCGGCGGCTTCGCGGCAGCCCCGAACGTCCAGCGGGCAGCCACCATCGGATTCGCCGCGCAGGCGCCCCAAATCGACGGCCGCCTGGACGATTCCGTCTGGGAGACGGCCACCCACATCACGGAATTCGTGCAGGTGGCGCCCATCGAAGGCGCGCCGGGCACGGAAGAGACCGAGGTGTGGATGGCGTATGACCGCGACAACCTCTACTTCGCCTTCTACGCCCACTACTCCGACCCGGGAATGATGCGCGCCAACCGGGCCGACCGCGACGAGATACGCGGCGACGACCGGATGGCCATCCTCTTCGATCCGTTCCTCGATCAGCAGCGCGCGTATCAGTTCGAGGTGAACGGCTACGGCGTGCAGAGCGATTCGCTCGTCAACGCGGACGGGAGCCGCGGCGCGTCGCGCAGCCGCAGCATGATGTCGCGTTCGTCGAGCCGCAGCGCGAGCGGCACCTCCCGCAGCAGCGGCGGGAGCGGGTTGAGCAACTCGGGCCAGTTCGGCATCCGGGGAGACGATTCGTGGAACGCGCTCTTCACGACCAGCGGCCGCGTGGTCGAGGACGGCTGGACGGCGGAGATGGCAATCCCGTTCAAGAGCCTCCGCTACCCCCAGCGCGCCGCCGCAGAGACCCACCGGTGGGGCTTTCAGATAACGCGTGTCATCCGGGGCAAGTCCGAGGCGCAGGCGTGGTCGCCGATCTCGCGCGGCGTCGCCGGGCAGCTCACGCAGTTCGGCATCCTGGACGGCCTGCGCGAGCTGTCGCGGAGCCGCAACCTGGAGATCCTGCCGGAACTGACCGGCGCCCAGTTGGGCTCGCTCGACACGAACACCGGCGCATTCAACGTCCCGGATCCGTTCGGCGACCTGGGCGTCAGCGTCAAGTACGGGCTCACCCCCAACCTGACCGCCGACTTCACCTACAACCCGGACTTCTCGCAGATCGAGTCGGATCAGCCGCAGATCGAAACGAACCAGCGCTTCGCCCTCTTCTATCCGGAGCAGCGTCCATTCTTCCTGGAAGGACAGGAGATCTTCCAGACCGCGACGACGCTCAACCTGATGCACACGCGCACCGTCGTCGATCCCCGCTTCGGCGGGAAGCTGACCGGCAAGGTGGGGAACACGACCCTCGGCGTGGTCGTCGCGGATGACGAAGCGGCGGGCCGGCTCGATGACGCCGGCGATCCGCGGTACGGCACGACGGCGCAGACGGTGGTGGGCCGGGCGCGTTACGACCTCTACCCGGAGTCGTATCTCGGCGCCATCATGACGTCGCGCCAGTTCGGCGACGACTACAACCGCGTCGGCGGGATCGACGGCCGGTTCCGCCTGGGCCGGACCCACCGGTTCAGTTTTCTCGCCGTCAACTCATCGACGCGCGATCGGGAATTCGGCGAGACGACGGCCCCCGCGTTCGAGGCGGACTTCATCCGGCAGGGCCGGAACTTCGGCTACAACGCTTCGTACAGCGACATCGACCCCGACTTCTGGACGCAGACCGGTTTCCTGCCGCGCGTGAACCTGCGGCAGGCGAGCACGACCGTGAGCTACCGCTGGTGGCCCGAGTCGACGCTCATCACGTGGGGGCCGTCCCTCACCTACCTCCGGCTGTTCGACCACTCGGGCGTCCTCCAGGACGAGCAGATCCAGACCACGACGAGCTTCTCGTTCCAGCGGAACATCTCGATCACGGCCAACGCCAACCGCGACCTCGAGCGTTTCGGCGAAGTCGACTTCCGGAAGACGGGATACGGCGCATTCGGCGTCATCAGCGCCCGCCTGCTCTCCGTGGTCGGCGGCTTCAACGTCGGTGACGGCATCTTCTACGACGAGACGAGCCCGTACCGCGGCCGCCTCACGTCAGCGAACTTCCTGATCTCCGGCCGCCCTACATCACGCTGGCGGGCGGAACTGACCGGCATCTACAACAAGTTCTTCAATCCGCTCGCGGGGACGGACGTCTACAACGTGCAGATCTACCGGTTCCGGAGCACGTACCAGTTCACGACGCGGATGCTGGTCCGGTACATCGCCGAGCACAACACGCTGGCCCGCACCCTCGGCAACAACGTTCTGTTCACCTATCGCATCAACGCCGGGACGGTCGCGTACCTGGGCTACGATGATCGCTACCGGCAGGGGCGGCTGATCGACGAGCTGCGGTTCCCGCACGATCGGTTCGAGCGAACCAACCGCGCGGTCTTCGGGAAGTTGTCGTACCTCTTCCGGTACTGACGCGCGCACAAACGCCGGGGAGCATTAAACATAGGGCTTAGTTATTTAATACTGGCGGCGGCGTCGAGAGGCTCATATTGTCATATATGGCTCCATTGCTTAATAAGGGTCGTGCCGTAACGACGGCAGTCGTGGTGGCAGTCCTGGTGGCCGTCGCGTTCGCCCTCTGTTTGCCGGCGGTCGCCCGGGCGCAGGCGATCCACGTCGACCCGCTGCTGCTGGAGCGCTACGTCGGCCAGTACGCGCTGTCGGAGCACTACGTCCTCACCATCCTCGTCGACCGGGACCGGCTCTACGTCCGGGCGCCCACCCGGGGACAGCGGCTGCTGATCCCCAGGTCCGAGACCGAGTTCATCGAAGTAGAGTCAGGCCTTCGCATCCGGTTCGGCATCCGCCAGGACACGCGGGAAGTGGATCACCTGATCTTCGAGCAGCAGGGGTTCGGCCGGCGCGCCGACCGCATTGCGTCGGATGTCGGGATCGACCCCGCTACCCGTCCGGCCGCCGCGCTGCCCAAGGCGACGCTTGAGCGCTACGTCGGCCAGTACGAGGAGCAGCCCGGCTTCGCTATCACCATCACCCGCGATGGCGACCACCTGCTGGCGCAGTTGACCGACCAGGAAGCGGTGGCGATCTTTCCCGAATCCGAAACCGATTTCTTCTACCGCGACAGCAACGCGCGCATCTCGTTCCGCGTCAGCGGCGGGCAGATCGAGGCGCTGGTGTTGCATCAGGGCGGTTCGGCGCTCGAGATGCGCCGGATGGACTAACGACAGGCGCGCCCACAAGGGCGCACGGAGGCGTCCGGCGCCGCCGGACGGAGGGACCATGGGCACGACGCAAGACAGACGGCGGTTCCTGAAGCAGACGGCGCGCGCCAGCGCGGCGCTCGCCGCCACCGGGGCGGGACTGGGGGCCGCCGGGCGCACTGTTACCGCGCAGGCATCGCCCGATCTCGTCCGGTTCGATCATGTCGCGGTGCCGATGCGGAACACTGCGGCGATGGTCGACTTCTACCGCGGGCTGGGTTTCGAGCTGATGGAAGGCGAACGGATCGTCTCGGTCCACTTCGGCGATAGCAAGATCAACTTCCATCGCCCCGAGATCTGGGAGAGCGGCACGTTCACGCTGCGCGCGCCGGAGGCGGTGCCGCCGTGCGGCGACTTCTGCTTCGTCTGGGGCGGGAGCGCCGCCGCGCTGGAGCAGGCGCTCGAACGGGTGGGCGCCGTCGTAATCGAAGGTCCGGCGCCTCGCCAGGGCGGCCGCAACGGTGGCCTCGACACCGGCACCAGCCGCTATATCCGCGACCCGGACGGTAACCTGCTCGAGTTCATCATCTACCCGTAGCTGAGCGTTGAAGCGGTCAAGCAGTATTCGAGGGCGGCACTGCCCTACTGGATACGTTGCGTCAACTCCTCCCGGAGAGCATATGCTGCAAGCGCGGATAGAGACCCGTAACGAGGCGGTCCAGATGTTCTCGCATCCACGCGACGGCATCGTCGAGGCTGGCAGGGTCCTCACTTGCCGCCAGAAAAGCCAACCCGGTGTTGCGCCTGAATCCAATTCTCGGGCGGCCCGCGCTGTTGCCCCACCGAATCAGATCGCTCCCAATCTCCTGTCGGAACTCCTCGAACAACGTCTCAAGTTCCTTGTATACGCGAACGGCAGAAGGAATGTCCTTGCGGCAGGTAACGTAGCAACCAATCGTCGGCGACTTACGGTACAGGTATGCGCCGAATGAGAGACCCCAATCGCCGAAACCGGAATTCGGCACCTTCAGGTAGATTGTCGATTCCTTGCTCGGCGCCGGGACCTCCACGTCAACGGCCTTGAACGCGTAACCCTCTAGCATCCTGGTCCAGAACTGGAGATTCTGCTCTTCATAGGGGAGAGGATCGGGATCCGGATCTGGACCGACGCGACGGCCGGTTGCCTCGTCGATGACGATTCGGTGCACTATTTCGGTCCGGGCAAGAACGCGGGGCTGGACGACGAGGTGATCGGTGCCGTCACGGTACAGAGCGGCCTCCACCAGAGCCAGATTGAAGTGCAAGCCCGTGTAGCGCTGGACGAAGTCCACGATGTTCTCCACGCCTTCACGGATGCCGTCACCGATGATCAGCAACAGGAACTCGCCACGCTTCAGGTGCCGTGTCACGTTGTCTACGAAATCGGCCTCATTCAATCCCGGCTCGTGCTTGCTCACCAGTTCGTAGAGAGTGTTCCCGTCAGTCCCGAGGGCCTTAGACACTTCGCGCTGCAGGTCTTCGTACCTCCACGAGGCAAGTTCCTTCGTGTAGTCGAGGATTTGGCCTATCACTTCGCGGCGCGCCTGAGGGTTGCGCCACAGCTTGAATTCGGCGAGGGTCAACCTGCCGAGAGCGTTGACATATAGCGCGTCCACGCGGCCGGCTCGCGTGGATAGTTCGCGGCAGATTGGGACGGGGTCGGCGTACGCTGCA
This sequence comes from Acidobacteriota bacterium, assembly GCA_009838525.1. Lineage (NCBI taxonomy): Bacteria > Pseudomonadati > Acidobacteriota > Acidobacteriota bacterium. The sequence continues at coordinate 215,559 of VXRJ01000034.1, read as the reverse complement.
TCGATGGCGGCGATTGGCAGCGTCTGCGGGTACCGGTAGAGCAAGTCCTGTAGGAACGACTCGTCAACTCCCCCGCTGTCGCTGGAGGCACCAAGAGGAATACGCCGCAGAAGCTGAGCTGGCGCGCCGTTCTTCCGAGTGAGCCGTAGCAGACTTCCGTGGGCTTCCATGGGACGTAGACCGGCGCCTCCGAAGACCTTCAGACTACGACAGCAGGTCCCGCAGGGCTGGCTCAACCTCCGGGAACCGGAACTCGAATCCCTCCGCCAGCGCGCGTTCGGGCAGCACATGCTGCCCCTGTACCAGCAGCTCCGCCGCCTCACCCAGCGCGAGACGCAGCGCAAACGACGGCGCGGGCAGGATGGCCGGGCGGCGCAACACGCGTCCGAGCGCCCTCGAGAACGCCAGGTTCGTCGCGGGATTCGGCGCCGTGCCGTTGTAGACGCCGCTAACCTGATCGTTCGCGATCGCCCATTCGAACATCGCCAGCAGATCGTCCATGTGGATCCAGGAGATCCACTGCTCCCCGCTCCCGACCGGTCCGCCGACACCCAGCCGGAAGGGCAGCAACATCTTCCCCAGCGCCCCGCCGCCCGGATGCTGCACGACGCCGATCCGGATCGTCGCGGTCCGTACCCCGGCGTCGATTGCGGGTTGCCGCGCCGCCTCCCATTCGACGCTGAGCTGGGCCAGAAAATCGTCGCCCGCGCCATCGCGCTCCGTGAACCGGCGGAAGGTACTGAAGCCGTAGTAGCCGATTGCCGACGCCGTGACGAACACGGCGGGCCCGGCGTCGGCGACCGCCTGGGCCAGAAGCTGCGTGGTGTCCACCCGGCTCTCGCGTAACCGCTCCTTCTGGCGAGCGGTCCACCGCCGGCCGATCACGTTCTCGCCAGCCAGGTGGAGGACCGCGTCGCTCGCACTTACCGCCTCGCGAATGGCGTCCGGATCCCAGGTGACGTCGCCGCCCGGGCCGCGGCTCACGACACGGACCGTGTGTCCCAGCTCCTCGAGCCGCGTCTTCAGGCGCGACCCGATGAATCCCGTCCCTCCTGTAAGCAAGACCGTCATCCACTTCCTCCCGGCGCCGGCGCTCTCGCGATGGTCGCGCGCCTGGCGGCGCGACGCTTCGCGTGCCGAAGGCGCTCCTGTGCCTCCCATTGAATCACCAAACCGGCAGGCCTGTAGTATCGTGAGGCACAGGGAGACTCACATGCCGTTTGCCAACGCGCGTCGACGTACTACCCGGTCACCCCTCCGCTTCGGCCTGCTCATCGGCGCGGCGCTGGTCGCGGCGGGAACGGCGGGCGTGGCGCAGCAGGCGGCCGATGTCCGACCGGTCACCGATGCCGTGCTGCAGAACCCGGACGCGGGCGACTGGGTCAACTGGCGGCGCACGCTCGACGGCTGGGGCTACAGCCCGCTCGACGAGATTACGCGCGACAACGTCGGCGACCTGCAACTCGCCTGGTCCTGGGGCCTCGAGCCGGGAGTTTCGCAGACGACACCGATCGTCCGTGACGGCGTGATGTACATCGCCAATCCCGGGAACGTCGTGCAGGCGCTCGACGCCGCCACTGGTGACTTCATCTGGGAATACCGCCGCGAAATGGACGAGCGGCTCCGCCCGGCGGCGCAGATGCGGAGCCTAGCCATCTACGAGGACCTGATCCTGCTGAACACTGTCGATGCGCACATCGTCGGCCTGGACGCACGCACCGGCGCCGTCCGGTGGGACACCGACGTCGCCCCCGACCATGACGGCTACGGCTTCTCGAGCGGCCCGGTCGTCGCGGACGGCGTCGTCGTTGCCGGCCTGCGGGGATGCGAGCGGTTCCGCGAGGACACCTGCTACATCGTCGGTGTCGACGGGCGGACCGGACAGATTCTCTGGCGAACGTCCACCATCGCTCGCCCGGGCGAGCGGGGCGGCGACTCGTGGGGCGACCTACCGCTCCTGTTCCGCGCCGGCGCCGACGCCTGGATCCCGGGGAGCTACGACCCGGTCAACCGCCTCGTCTACTACGGCACGTCGCAGGCGAAGCCCTGGACGCGCGACGCCCGCGGCACCGACGGCGATGCGCTCTACAGCAACTCGACGCTGGCTCTCGACCCGGCTACCGGCGAGATGCAGTGGTACTACCAGCACATCCCGGGCGACAGCCACGACATGGACGAGACGTTCGAGCGAATCCTGATCGACGTGGACGGACAGCCTTCGGTCTACAGCATGGGCAAGCTGGGGATTCTCTGGCAGCTCGACCGCGTAACCGGCGACTACATCAACGCGACCGACCTCGGCTACCAGAACCTGATGGATCTGAACCGCGAGACGGGTGAGCTCACCTACCGCGACGGCGTCGTCGTGGACGTCGGCGAGGAGCTCTTCTTCTGCCCGAGCACGGGTGGCTTCAAGTCGTTGCGGGCGATGGCCTACCACCCGGACACCGCAGCGCTCTACGTCCCGATCAACCTGCAGTGCGAGACCGCCGCGTTCGGTCCGGTGGAGCGGCGTGACGGGGGCGGCGGCACCGGCGGCGTGCGGGGCCGGCAGAACCACTTCCATCCCGACGCCCCCGATCAGTTGGGTGAGGTCCGGGCCATGGACATCCGGACCGGCGACACGCTCTGGCACCACCGCCGTCGCGCGCCGTACAACACCGCCACGCTCACCACGGCCGGCGGCCTCGTCTTCATCGGCGACTGGGAACGCTACATCTTCGCCTACGACGCGGCGACCGGCGATCAGCTCTGGCAGAGCCGGCTCTCCACCATGTCGAACGGCTACCCGATCAGCTATGCGGTCGACGGCAAGCAGTACATCGCGTTCGGGGCCGGCGGTCCGCTCGGCGGTTCGAGCTGGACCAGTGTCATTCCGACCGATCTGCTGCCGGAGATGCGCAACCCCAGAGCCGGGAACGCCATCTTCGTCTTCGCCCTGCCTGAATGACCAATAGGTATCCGCCAAGGTCCAGCGTTGTGCAGGTGGCATCGTAAACTACTGACTAGTAGTAATTTATTACTTACACGCGCGATCCGAAGCGGTCAGAACGCGGCGCGAAATCCGCTTCATTCCTGCATATAATGGGGGAATGGATGTTGTAGCCGAAACCACCCCTGCACGCCGCAGAACCAAGCGCCGAGGACGCCATCCCGAAAGGGCGCTCTCGGCCGCCTTCGTCCGGTCCGCACCGCCGGGACGGCACGCGGACGGGAACGGGTTGTACCTGTTCGTCCAGCCCACCGGAACGCGAAGCTGGGTCCAGCGGATCGTCATCCGAGGACGCCGCCGCGAACTCGGACTCGGCGCCGCCGGGCTCGTCACACTGGCCGAGGCCCGCGAGCTGGCCCTGGCCAACCGCAAGCTGGCGCGCTCCGGCGGCGACCCGCTCTCCGAGAAACGCCGCGCTGACGGCGTTCCCACCTTCGCCGAGGCCGCCGAGCGCGTATTGGAGCAGAAGCGCGGCGGCTGGCGCGGCCGGTGGCACGCGCAGACCTGGTGGAACAGCATGGAGCGGTACGCCTTCCCGCGCATCGGTCGCCGGCCCGTCTCCGAGGTCAGCACGGCCGACGTGCTGGAGATCCTCACTCCCATCTGGCACGTCAAGGCGGAGACGGCCAGGGCGGTGCGCCAGCGCATCCGGTCGGTGATCGAGTGGGCGATCGCGCTCGATATGCGGAACGACAACCCATGCGACCGCGTGCTGCCGGTGCTCGGCCCGCAGAACGACATCGTGACGCACCGGCTGGCGCTGCCCCACAAGGACGTGGCCGCGGCCATCGAGACCGTGCGGACGTCGAAGTCCGGGCAGCCCGCCGTCAAGCTGGCGTTCGAGTTTCTCGTGCTCACGGCCGCTCGGTCGGCGGAGGTTAGGCTTGCGACGTGGGACGAGATGGACACGGCCGGCCGCGTGTGGACCGTCCCGGCGCTGCGGATGAAGGCGAAGCGGGAGCACCGGGTCCCGCTGTGCGGGAGGGCGCTCGAAATCCTCGAGGCGGCGCGGGCGCTCGGCGACGGCGGCCCGCTCGTGTTTCCCATGCGGAGCGGCAAGGCGATCTCGGCGTCGACGCTGCCGAAGATGCTCCAGTACCATCGGATCGCCGCCGTGGCGCATGGCTTCCGCTCCAGCTTCCGGGACTGGGCGGCGGAGGAGACGGACCACCCGCGCGAGGTCATTGAGGCCGCGCTGGCTCACGTCGTCCAAAACAAGGTCGAGGCCGCCTACGCGCGGTCGGACCTGTTCGAGCGTCGGCGGCGGCTCATGGACGATTGGGCCGAGTACCTGGACGGAGGATGTCGGCAGGCCGCCCCGCTCCACCGATGAGATCGGAGTCGGCAGGGCACTCCGCCGCAGACGTGCGCGGAGGTCCATCTCGGTCGGCTTGACCGGCTCGACTATCCTTGGAGGCAGTTTCCCGAGCAGCCGCCGGGACGCAGCGGCCGATACCGAAGCCGGCCACGGAGACAGCGATGCACCGGCGATTCGGACTTGTCACGGCGATGACAGTCTTGACCGTATGCGCCAACGACGCCCGGGGCCAGACCGGGCCGTATATCGAGATGGACCTGGGGACAAGCCTTGCACCGCCCCTCACCGTGCACGGGTCGGACAACGACTGGGGCACGAAGTGTGACCTGATCATCAACCCGCTCGGCGTCGAGGCCGCCGGCGAGTGCGACGCCGCTCCACCGCTCACGGCGTGGACCAACGAGTTCGACGGGGGCGCCGGCTTCCGGGCGGGCGTCGCGCTCGGCTACGACTGGGGACCTGTCCGGCTCGAAGGCGAGTACTTCCACCGCGTAACGATCTATGGCGATCAGTCAGACATCGACATCTTCGACGACGTGACGCTGGACAAGGGGGAGCAGGAGATCGAGCTGGCGGTTGGCGGCGTCGACGACTGGCGGTCGCACGGCGCCTTCGTGAACGCGTACTACGACTTCGGGGCGTCGGCAGCCTGGACGCCGTACCTCGGCGCCGGGTTCGGCATCGAGCGGGCATCGCTCGACTACGAGTCCGTGTGGAAGCGCAACGATGACCCTGAACGGATCTCGACGTTTGCCGATCCGCTCCTGCGCGCCAAGATCGCCGGCACGACCACGATCGGCGACGCACGGCTCACCGACGTCCTGGCCGGCTACCAACTGCTCGCGGGGGTGGACTACCAGCTCCGGGCACCGGTGACGCTGGGCGTGAGGTTCCGCTGGGTGGATTTCGGCGAGTTCACGAGCGAGCCGCTGCCCTGGAACCAGCTTCGCAGCCACGAGTCGAGCGTCGGACGGGGCGAGACCATCCTGTACCGGATGACGACGGACGCCAGCCGGTTCTGGGGCGTCAGTCTCAACCTGAAGTACCGGTTCTGAACGCGCCATCCCGCGAATCGCCATGGGGCCGCATGCCCCAGACTAGCGGCACTGCCGCTCGATGGTCGTTCCACAGCCAATGCGTCCCCGTCCGAGCACAAGTTCTCGCCATGCACCTTCAGCTGACGCTCGGCCGCCGTCTCGATCTTCACCCGCTCGTGCTCCAGCCAGCGCTGGCGCGGCGATGTCAAGTCGCTCCTGGTTGGAACATGGAACAACGACCTCCGGATCGGCGACGTGGCCACGGCGGCGACCGGCGGCGCCACCGGGGCCGCCGTGCGCTCGGTCAGCGTCACGGGAACGGCGCCGGATGCGACCTTGACGACGGCGCCGACAGCCTTCCTGGAAGGAACAATTCGCCGGGAGCGACCCCTGCGCGATGGGTGTGACTCGGGAACACCCATTGCGCCGCAAGACCGCGGGTCTTGGAGGGGTCGCTCCCGGCACTACGGGCGGCGCAATTGGGTCCGCCCGCTTCTTTGCCGAAGGCGTGATCCGTCCAGCAAAGACTGGACGATCCGGTGCGCCGATCGGGCCGGCGGGATGTGATTCGGGCTGTGATCGAGGGGCGCTGACTGAATCACACGCTGGCGCGGCGAATTAGGCGTCGGTGGTATGTGATGCAGGCGACGACGAGACGGGATTGCGGTTCGACACCGGCCTACTCGGACATCGGCGGCGGTACGGGTCGTGCCGGCTGCCCGTTGACCGACGCCTTCAGCTCCTTGCCCGCCTTGAAGTAGGCGACGCGCTTCGACGGCACGTGCACCGACTCGCCGGACCTGGGGTTGCGGCCGAGGCGCGGAGCACGGCGGCGAAGGCGAAAGCTGCCGAAGCCGCGGAGTTCAACCTTCTCCCCACGGCGGAGCGACTCGACGATGCTGCCGAGCACGGTCTCGACGACGGACTCGGCGGCCTTCTGCGGAACATCGGCCACCTGGGCCACCTCCTCGACGAGCGCAGCCTTGGTCAACTTGCCTTCGGTCACGGGTCGGTCTCTTGTCAGCGGAGCGCGATTGGTGGCGCCAGACGCGGGGAACTCGCTCGCTCAGCGACGGCCTGCCACGAGATGATACCAGCGGCAACGGTGAGGGGACACCCGCCACAGGGCTGGCCCGCGCGACCGCGCCCGCAAGCATATGGCGGCCCCGGCCAGGGGCCGGAACGGCGCAGGTCCCGGGGACCGAGCGAACCGCCAACCGGCACGGCCGGGCGGCGCAACGGCGGGGGTTCGAAGGGGGCGCGCAGCGTCCCCTCGCCAGTCCGATGTAGCACATCGGGTCTGCTGGCTCATGGCTCCTAACGGACCATGAGCCAGCGACGACCGCAGGTCGTCCGTCGCTCTTCGTCACCGCCGGTTCCTCGTGGCTGCCGGTCGTGAAGACGATGGCGTCTCGGCTATGCGGCGGGTCGATCCGAACCAGCTCGGGGACGGCTGGCGATGAAGTCGAGCACCTCCTGCTCGACCCAGCGGACCGCCCGGCTGCCGATGCGGATCGGCTTCGGAAAGCGGGACTCGGCCATCAGGGCGTAGACGGCCGAGCGGGACAGGGCGGTCATCCCCGTCACGTCGCGGAGCGTGAGAAGTCTCGTGGTCATGTGTGCATCTCCAGTTGTCCGGCCCGGGTGTTCCGAGGCGGTATTGCGCGGTTTCGCCGGGCACGGCGAGGGCCGAGTGTAGCACACAAGAAAGACCGTAAACTATTTATTAATAATAGTTTATTACTACTCGTTCCCGCCCGTACGGCAACGGACGACTGCGTATCGACCGGAACGGAGTACGCCGGTTGGCACGAAGTTTGCGGCTCGTTCGGGAGTGAGGCCAACCGACGAGGAAACCTGAGCCAGGAGGGCGACAGTGACGAAGCAACCGGACGTGTACACGACGCTCGGGCAGCAGTGCGGATGCTGCGGGCACCGGCACCCGACCGTGCGGCAGGCCGGACGATGCTTGGAGGACTACTGGCGGCGGGGATTCTCAGACCGGATCGCGGTCGCCGTCGCCGCCGCGTAACGCCGGCCGTCGGCACCGGTCACTAGGACGTGCTGCGATGACGCCAACGCTGGTGTCAACGCCAGCGAAGCAGACCGTGTCTTGCCTTTGGCCGAAACACTGTTCTCAATGCTGTTTCGTCAGCGAGGCGCTGGACGAGACGTGTACGGCACTTGACTACGCGGTTGCACGACCGGCACCAAGACAATAGTCTACTATTGAGGATAGTCATGCCTGAGTGGTTGATTCCCACCCTAGTCGCGCTGGCAGTTCCCGTCGTTGGAGGGCTGCTGTACTTGGCGCACTGGATGGGCAAGGTGGACGAGCACCGGGGCGCCGTCACCGCCTTCATGGACGAGATCCGGTCCAAGCTCGACGGCATCTTCGACAGACTTCCCCCGCCACGTACGGTGGAAAGCAAGAGCCCGCTGAAGGTGACCCCGTTCGGAAGGGAGTTGGCCAAGGCTCTGCAGGCTGGTGATTGGGCTGTCAGGACGGCCCGCACGCTCGCTAATCAAGTGAAGGAACTGACGGAAGACTACAGAATCGACGAATTCGCAAAGACCTATGTTTCGCAAGAGTTAGACGAAGTCTACAAGGATCGCGTTCGTGCAGTCGCGTACGACCACGGAATAGATACAGATGCCGTTCTGGTCGTTCTACGCGTCCTCTTGCGCGATGAATTGATAGCCATCAGGCAGCGCCAGCAGACGCCCACGGTGGAGGAGGAGCTGCCGTTCTAGGAGCCCGTGGTGAAACCCCCCGCTACATTCGAGCGGCGATGCATCCCGCCCGAACGGCGTTGCTCCTCGGTCACATATGGCCAATATGCTCCCTCGTCGCGCCCTGTCGGGCGTGCGCCTCGCCGCTCTCGGTGCTACGCAGGATTTCACCACGGGCTCCGAGGGTAGGCGAACCAAGTGGTTCGGGGGCAGAATCCCAACCGCGTCTACCCCAGGCAACGAGAAGAGGAGCGTCAACGTGGCATCTGCAGAAAGACCCATAGCCAGCAGGGACACCGAGAGGGCGTTAGCGCAGATCATAGAGCTGCTGGGCGAGCAGAACAGCCTCTTGGACCGTCAAGCGACGGCGCTAGAGCAAATCGCTAGCACGCTTGACGACATAACAACGGGCATCACGGTGGCTCCGATCGCCGTGACGGTAGCAGATCCAGTTTCCGTGAAAACGGACTAGCGGAACCCCGAGGAGGCTCCGCGCGGATCGACTAGCGGCGCGGTCCAATGATCCTCACGATTTGCCCGTTGCGACCAATCGTGAGGGTTCCCCAGTCCTCCGACCTCATGTCGTCCAGTATCGGTTGCCACCGTTCGTCATGGCCCACGTGCGCCCAAAACCACGCCGATGTCGCAAGCATGGCTACCGTCGAGACGAACATGGCGGTCCAGAACCAGTCGGCCGGATAGGTAGGCTCACGGGACTGGGTGCTGTTGCTTAACAGCTGCCCGTGGCCTCCGTGCACAAAGTCATTAAGCCACGGCGAGAGCCCGACCCACAGCGTACTCAAGTCCGGCCATCCTCGGCTGGTTGCTAGCTCTTTCAGACTCTTGCGCGTAATGCGGAGCCGACTGCCTACTATTCGCTTCCAACCATCGTCGTCGCCCTCGTAGGCGCCAACCATTGACTGTTTCAGCAGCGCCTCCAACGTCGGTCGAACCAGCGCGAAACCAGACGCGAACAACTCGGACCTGAAGGCGCTGGTGACAACTTGCGTGTGACTTGTGATGATCGGCGTGTACGCGCTCGCCGCGACCTCTCGCGGCGGTGCGTCGCGCCTGTATTGTGCATCCTCTCGCGGCGCGTGTCGCGAGAGCCGACGATACCGATCCAGTACGGCGTCCTTGATGATGCCGAACTCTCGGCTGTCAGTCGCCGAAGCCGAGACATCAATCTCGTACATCTCCATCACCCTCTCCAACAGATTGCCGGATGCCCCCATCCGACCATAAGAGCGTCTGCACCTCGTCCAGGGTTTCGACTGACAGTGCGGATGCCAAAGACTGTCGCCGCACCGACCGTGGCGCCTCGACTCAAGTGTACCCTCCGGTGCTGGATTGTCACGTCGGAAGCCCTGGAAGCTCAACGGCTCGTCGAGTTGCGCGACCACTGGCTGAATCCGCCGGAATGGGTCGACTTGGGTCGACGAGCCGGTTCCTGGATACCCGAAGCGGCTCGTTCCCCGGGAGAAGCGCACGCTGACGAGCCCCTACAACGCCCGTCCTCAGTGGCTCGCTGATGCGCACGAGGCTCTTGACGCGGCCGTGGCCGCCGCGTACGGTTGGTCGGCGGACATCTCCGACGACGAGGTTCTGCGGCAGCTGCTGGCTCTGAACGGCGGCGGGCAATGGACCTGCCGAGGTTCGGAGCGGTTCGCGGACGGCTCGAATGTTGCTCTGGATTCCCGCGCGGAGTGTGGTAATGGACGGGGGAATCACAACCGGCGGGGCTTAAGTAAGTCTCTTATTTATAGTCACTTGTGAGAATTAGGCGACTCGCCCTGCCTGAGTAGCCAACAGAGGGTCTGGTTCTTGCACCCCGGATTCCGGGACGCGTTACGAGGCCGTCACGGGTCGTCCGGCCGGGCCATGCGGTAGCCGACCCGGCGCTCGGTCACGATGTAGGCTGGCCGCTCCGCGTCATCGCCCAGCTTGTGGCGGAGCCTTTTCACGTAGGCGCGCAACCGCGGCACGTTGGCTTTTTTCTTGCCGCGCCACACCTGGCCCAGCAGCGCGTCGTAGGTGTGGACCCGTCGCGGGTTGAGCGACAGCGCGCGCAGCAGCTCGTACTCGGTGGCCGTCAGCCGCACCGTGCGGCCCGCGACCGTCACCCGGCGCTCCTCGTAGTGGATGGCGAGGTCGCCGAGCCGGAACGGCTCCACGTCGCCGAGCCGCCGCAACGTCGCCCGCACCCGGGCCGTCAGCTCCGTCGGCGAGAAGGGCTTGACGATGTAGTCGGCGGCGCCGGCCTGCAAGGCCCGCGCGATGGTCTCGTCGCGGCCGTAGCCTGAGATGAAGATGACCGGCAACTCGGCCAGCTCGGGGACGCGGTGCATCAGCTCGATGCCGTCCGCCCCCGGCAGCTTCAGGTCGAGCAGGACCAGTTGAGGCTGCTTCGTCTCGACGAGCCGAGCCAGCTCCTCCGGGTCGCCCGTCACGACGGGGGAGTAGCCGGCCGCCGTGAGCGCGTCCCGAACCGAGCGCAGCGTCTGCGGGTCGTCGTCGAGAACCAGGACGCGCGTCCGGCCGTCGTCCGGCGGCGAAGCGTCCGCACCGGAGCCGGCCGGGGTGGCGGCAGCCGCCTCGTCGGCCACCGGGATCGTGAACGAGAAGCGCGTGCCTAGCCCCGAGCCTTCGCTCTCGGCCCAGATGCGGCCCCCGTGGGCCTCCACCAGTCCCTTGCAGATGCCGAGGCCGAGCCCTCCGGACCCGCGCGCCGGATCGGCCGCAGCGAAGCCACCGCGCTTCCGGAACAGCAGCGGCAGCCGGTCCGCCGGCACGCCCCGGCCTTCGTCGGAGACCGAGACCGCCACGTAGACGCCGTCCCGCTCGGCCGCGACCCGGATGGGCGACGAGGAGGGAGCGTGCCGCGCCGCGTTCGACAGCAGGTTGTTGAGAACCTGGACGATGCGCTGTCTGTCGGCCATCACCTGCGGCAGGTCGGCCGGCAGGTCGATCTCCAGCGGGTGCCGGCCGCCGCCGCTGAGGTACGTGGTCCTGGCCTCGTCCACCAGGCCGGCCACCTCCGTTGCCGCGGGAGCGATCGTCAGCGTGCCCGTCTCGATGCGCCCCGCGTCCAGCAGGTCGTTGATCAAGCCACGCATGTGGTCGGCCTGCTCGTCGATGATCCGGAAGAACTGGCGCGTCTCGGCCGGGTCGGGCGGTGCGGCGCCCAGCGCGGCGGCCGTCGAGCCCATGATCGAGGTGAGCGGGACCCGCAGCTCGTGGCTCACCATGCTGAGGAACTCGGCCCGCAGATGCTCCAGCTCCTCAAGCGGCGCCAGGTCCTGCAGGGTAACGATCATCGATTCGACCGCACCATCCGCCGAGCGGATCGGCGTAGCGTTGACCAGCGTCCGGACGCTCCGGCCGTCGGGGACCGAGAGCACCATTTCCTCGGCACGCACCGTCTCGGGATCGGTCCACTGCTCCGCCAGCGGGAACTCGTCGAGGGCCACCTCCCGGCCATCGGCGCGCCGGCAGATCAGCACCCCCAACAGCTCCTCCGGCGGGCGGTCAGGCGCGGCCAGGCTGCCCACGATCCGCTTCGCCTCCCGGTTGAACAACACCGGATGGCCGGTCCGGGCGTCGAAGACCGCGACGCCCACCGGCGAGGTGTCGACCAGGGCCTCCAGATCGGCCCGCGCCCGCTGCTCGTCGCGGTGCTTGCGGGCGTTGGTTATCGCCGCCGCCGCCTGCGAGGCGAACAGGACCAGGATCTCTTCGTCCTCGCGCGTGAACTCCGGCCCGCCCTGCTTCCCGTTGAGGAAGAAGCTACCGACATGCGCCCCGTGGTGGCGCATGGGCGTGCCGGCCAGGGTTTTCTCGCGCATCAGGTCCGGAGCGAAGCCCAGCGACCGGACGTAGGCGTGCAGGTCGTTGAGCCGAACCGCGCCCGTCAGGCTCTTGAAGTGCGCGAAGAGCTGCGGCCCCTCGGGCCAGTCGACCAACTCCTGGCGCTCCTCCGGCGTGAAGCCGGAAGTGACGAACTCCTGGGGCTGCCCGGCGTCGTCGACGGTCGTGATCACGCCGTAGCGGGCGCCAATCAGCGCGCAGGCGCTGTCGACGACTTCCCGCAGCACGGTGTGGACATCGAGGCTCGCGCTGATCCGCAGGATGGCCGCGCTGAGCGCGGAGATGCGGTCACGTAGTGCCGCGTTCTCGCGTTTCAGTTCGTCAGGACCGTTCAAGTGGCTCTCGTTGCCATGCCGATGATAGTAAGGCTCAAAGCCATCTATCGGAAGAATAACAACTGAATTCATGATAAAGACCCGAAATGTATATGTAAACGTCATTCTTGTCTGGTGTGGTTCCTCTAGGGCCTCGACGCTCTCGTAGCAGACGATGCTCGATGCCGTGTAATACCGCCACCGCGGCCTCGGGCTGCTTGGGGACATGCAGGAACCGGTCATGCCGCGCGCCCAGACCGTTGTCGTTGAGGATCTTCTGGATCGTGATCTACGACACCCGCCGGCCCTCCAGCGACGGCATCGCTTCAAGACGGTTGCAACCATACGCCGGGTGCTTCAGCGCCAGTTCCTTGATCCGCTCCACCGTTTCCGGCGGCGTCGTCTGGGGATGGCTCTTGTGGATCGGCGGCAGGTCCTTCAGACCCTCGAACCCGTGGGTCTGGAAGCGCCGCTTCCCCTCGTAGCTCGTCCGATCCAGTCCGCGCTGGCGGCACGCCTCGGCGACGTTCCCTAGCTCCCGGGCCAACTCCAACACGCTCAGGCGGTGCTCGGCGAGCTTGGTCCTCGCATCCCGCTTGCTGCTCTCAGATTTCGTTGCGGAACGTCCCACGACGGCCTCCTCTCCGTGCCAGAAAATAGAACGGCGCCCGAGGCATCGGGGTCCGAAGGCAACACGTGATGTCGGGTGAAGATGCCTCTCCGTGATACCCTCATTCGCAGACGGAGGAATCGATGAAGACCGGATCCACCGGTTTCCGGAAGGGCCCGCCTCGCATTCCCAGCGATAGCAACCGTAACCATTCCCGGCGGCAGGAGCCGATTGCCATCGTCGGCATGGCCTGCCGGTTCCCCGGCGCGAACGGCATTCCGGCCTTCTGGCGACTGCTCGAGGCCGGCGGAAACGCGGTTACCGAAGGAGTTCCGGGCTCCAGCGTCGGCCGCATGGGTGAGCTGTTTCCGAACGCCGATGTTCAGAACGAAGCGTGCCGGTTCTGCGCTTTCGTCTCCGACATCGACCAGTTCGACGCTTCGTTCTTCCGAATCTCGCCGGTGGAGGCGCAGCTCCTCGATCCGCAGCAACGCATGATGCTGGAGACGAGCTGGCAGGCGCTTGAGGACGCGGGAATCGATCCGGACGGGCTGAAGGGAAGCCGCACCGGCGTTTACGCCGGAATCAGCAACAACGAATACCGCAGTCTCATCCTGGGCGCCAGCGATGCGGCCGAGCCCGCCGAGAGCCTCTACGCGGTCGCCGGAACTTCCTTCAACACCGCCATCGGCCGGGTCGCCTTCGCGTTGGGTCTCGAAGGACCGGCGATAGCCGTGGACACTGCCTGTTCCTCGTCGCTGGTGGCGATCCATCAGGCAGTGTCCGGGCTGCAGCGGGGGGAGGCGGATCTGGCGCTTGCGGGCGGGGTCAACACGATCCTCTCCGGCCGGTTGCTGGAGCTGCGCGGCAACGCCGGCATGCTGGCCCCGGACGGCAAGTGCAAGACGTTCGACGCCTCGGCGAACGGATACGTACGGGGTGAGGGTTGCGGGATCGTGGTGCTGAAGCGGCTCACCGACGCGGAGGCGGACGGCGAGCGCATCTGGGCGGTGATCCGTGGGTCCGCCCTCAACCAGGACGGAGCGAGTCCCGGACTGACAGTGCCGAACGGCGCGGCACAGGAACGGGTAATCGAGGCGGCGCTGTCACACGCCGGAGTCCGGCCCGCGGACGTGGACTACCTGGAGGCCCACGGGACGGGAACGGAGGTCGGAGACCCGATCGAATTGCAAGCGGCGGGGACGGCATACGGCAAGGAACGCGCCGCGGACCGGCCCCTGTTGATCGGCTCGGTCAAGACCAACATCGGCCACCTCGAATCGGCGGCGGGCGTCGCGGGACTGATCAAGACGGTGCTGGCCATGAACTGCGGGGTGATTCCCAGACACCTGCATTTTCGAAACCCGAATCCTCAGATGGACTGGGACCGGTTGCCTGTGCGGATCACGTCCGAGGCGATGAAGTGGCCCTTCGAGCCCCATCGTCCCCCGACGGCGGGCGTCAGCGGGTTCGGCTGGTCGGGCACCAACGCGCACGTCGTGTTGCAGTCTTACGACGCCTCGGAGAAGGTCCCTCAAGCTGCGCCCGAGCGGCTGTCGGCCGCGGGTCCTCCATACTCGGTTTCCGTTTCCCTGCCGGAGTCCGTCGCAGACCTTCCTGGCTTCAAGAAGGAACTTCCTGCGCCGGAGACGCGCCTGTTGCCCCTGTCAGGCAAGACGGAGAAGGCACTTCGCGAGCTGGCGGCACGCTATCTGTCGTGGCTCGACGACCGGGCCGAGGCGCTTGCCTCCGAAAGCGCCGCCACCGATCCGTTGCTTTCCGACATGGCGTGGACCGCCGGTGTTGGGCGAGCCCATTTCAGCCACCGCGCAGGGTTGGCGTTCCGCGACGCCGAGTCGCTTCGGGAGCGCTTGCGCCCGCTTGCCGAGGGAAATGAAGGACCCGAGCCGCGCGAAGCGGGGAGGGTGGCCTTCCTCTACACCGGACAGGGCTGCCAGTGGGTGGGGATGGGCGAGACGCTCTACGCGAGCCAGCCGACGGTGAGGGCGGTGCTGGACCGGTGCGATGCGCTGCTTCGAGAAGAGCGAGACGGCGCCTCGCTGCTGGACGTGATGTTCGGCCGGAACGGTGCGGCTGGAGACCTGGACGACCCGATGTGGAAGCAGCCGGCGATCTACGCGCTGGAGTGCGCGCTTACCGCGCTATGGTCGAGCTTGGGGGTGCGCCCGGAGGTGGTTCTCGGACACAGCCTGGGAGAGATCGCGGCGGCCCATACCGCCGGGGTGTTCGGTCTGGAGGAAGGACTGCGGTTCGCGGCGGCACGGGGCGCGCTCATCGGAGCGCTGCCCGGAGAGGGAGCGATGGCCGCGGTGTTCGCGCCGCCGTCCCGGGTGGTAGCGGCGCTGGAGGAGCACAGCGCTGGGACCCGAGGCTTGGGTCTGAGCATCGCCGCGGACAACGGGGCGCACCAGGTGGTGAGCGGTCCGGTGGAGGCGATCGAGTCCATCACGGATCACTTCGAGGCGGAAGCGATCCGGGTCAGGCGGCTGAGAAAGAGCCCCGCCTACCACAGCGCCATGATGGAACCCGCCCTGGACGACCTGGAAGCGGCGCTCGGAGACATGGCGTTCGCTCCTCCGACGACCACCCTGGTGAGCAATTTGACCGGCCGGGTGGTGGAGCCGGACACGTTGCTCGCCGCGGCGTACTGGCGCCGGCAGGCTCGGGATCCGGTCGCGTTCCGCGCATGCGTCGAGACGCTGGCGGAGCTGGGAGTGAACGCCGTCGTGGAGATCGGACCCCATGCGGTGCTCGGGCCGATGACGGCCCTCGCCTGGCCGGAGTCGGCGGCAGGCGGCCGGCCGCCGGCGATCGTCTCGAGCCTCAGGCAGCCGCCGTCCGATGTCCCGACGGCGGAGACGGACGACGCCTTCGTCGTCGCGGTCGCTCACGCGTACGAGGCCGGGCTCCCGATTCGATTCGAGGGGCTTTTCGCGGGCGAAGCGCGGCGCCGCATCGCGCTGCCCGGCTATCCCTTCCAGCGCGAGCGTTACTGGGTCGAGGCGGCGAAGCGGCGACGGCCCAGCGCCGGCCACCCATTGCTGGGCGACCGGCACGAGTCCGCACGCGGCGAGATTGCGTTCGAGACGGAGGTGTTCCCGTCCGATCCGGCCTGGCTGAGCGACCACCGGGTGTTCGGCCAGCTCGTAGTGCCGGGCGCGCTCTACGGGGCCATGGCCGCATCCGCCTCCCTTGCCGAGGGGACCGGATCGGCGGTTGTCGAGGACTTCCAGATGCAGAGCGCAATGGTCTTCCCTCAGGAGAATGGCGGCGCAGGCGAAAAGGGCCTGCGAATACAGATTCTGCTCGATGGTGCCGGGGAGGGCTCGTCGCGCGGTGTCCAGGTCCTCAGCCGAGGCGACACCAGCGAGGGGTGGACGCTGCACGCAGAGGGACGGATTGCGACAAGCCCGGGCGCCGGCGCGCCGCAAGGGGCCCCGCCGCTGAATCCGGAAGGACTGAAGGCGTATCTGTCGCCGGAAGACCTGCCGGCCTACTACCGTTCCAAGGCCGCGGTCGGGATCGATCTCGGTCCGTCGTTCCGCACGTTGCAAGCGCTCTGGTCCCGGACCGGAGAAGCGTTGGGCGAGATCGCGCTCCCTCCGGGAGTCGCCCGGAGCCGATTCGACGTGCATCCGCTCCTCCTCGACGGTTGTTTCCAGGTGATGGCGGCGGCGCGCGAACCGGCGGGAACCGCGGACAGCGGCGCCACGTATCTGCCTTTCGCGTGGGAGCGCCTGTGGCTCGCGGGGCGGTTGCCGGAGCGGGTGATTTGCCACGTGTCGCTGCGGGATTTCGCAAGTGACCGAGAGGCCGGCGCGGAGGCGGCCGAGCCACCCGAGGTCGTGAGCGGAGACATGCGCATCTACGCCCCCGACGGGGTACTGCTCGGTGAATTGAGCGGATACACCGTGAAGCGGGCGACACGCGCCGCGCTGCTCTCGACAGGTGGAGGATTCGACGATCTGCTGTACGACGTCGTCTGGCGCGATCGGGCTCCCGCGGCCGGAATGCTGCCGGCCGATTTTCTCCCGAGCCCGTCGAGGGTTGCTGCCGAAACGGACGGCTTCTCGCAGTACCTGGCGGCCGAAGGGGTCGACGCGTCGGTCAGACCCGCCTTGATGCAAGAGCTGGAGCGTTTGTGTCGACGCTATGCGCTGTCGGCCGTGGACAAGCTCGGTTGGGTACGGACGGGGGGCGAGGCGGTGGACGCGGAAGGCCTACGCCAACGCCTGCGGATCCTGCCCGAGCACGGAAAGATGTTTCGCCGGATGCTGGACATCCTTGCCCGGGGGGGCGTGCTGGAGACGGCGGGTGACGACCTTGCGGTGGCGGTGGGGTCCGGCGATTCGGTGCCGGTGGAGATCCCGGAAGACCCCGAGGCGTTCGTCGCATCGCTGAGCCAACGCTACTCGTACGCTTCGAACGAGATTGGAATCCTCCACCGGAGCGCCAGCGCCCTGGCGGACGTGCTCCGCGGCCAGGAGGATCCGCTGACGCTGCTGTTCGGCAGTGGGGAGCCGAGCGCCGCCGATCTGTACATCAAGGCGCCGGTCTGGCGCGCGGCCAACAAGATGCTGGCGGATGCGGTGAGAACGCTCCTGGCGGGACTGCCAGACGGACGACGCCTCCGGGTGATCGAGGTAGGGGCAGGTACCGGGTCGGCGACCCTCTCGGTCCTGCCGGAGCTCCCGGAAGGACGGTTCGACTACACCTTCACGGACATCTCGGCCGGCTTCTTTGCGGAGGCGGAGGGGCGCCTCGGGGACGGCGGCGGGTGCATCGAGTACCGGGCGCTGGACATCGAGAAGGATCCCGTCGCCCAGGGCTTCGACTCGCACGGCTACGACCTGCTGATCGCGTCCAACGTGCTGCACGCGACACGTTATCTGGAACAGACGCTCGCGCACTGCGGCGAGTTGCTGGCGCCGTCGGGGCAGTTGGTCGCACTTGAGAACCTGTGCGGTCAGGACTGGCTGGACATGACCTTCGGACAGCTCGACGGCTGGTGGCGGTTCTCCGACGACTGCCGCCCCCGCTACGCCCTGGCGGGACCGGAGGTTTGGCGGCAGGCCCTGGGCGCCGTGGGATTCGAGGAGGTGGAGGTCCTGGGACTGGGCAAGTCGGGATCCGGCGAGATGCCGGACCGGGGCGTGATTGTGGCTCGTGGACCGGCGGAGGTGACGGAACGACCGGGCCTGTGGGTGCTTGCCGCGGACCGGGGCGGCGCCGCGGCAGAGCTCGCCGAAGAGCTGGCGGGGCACAACCAGACGGTGGTGCTGGCCGGCTGCGACGGGCAGGCTGGCGGCGCATCGGCAGATGGCGCGCCAGGAATCGTCGAGGCGTTCGTCGAAATGGAGCGTCGCGAGTCATGGTGCTCGCTCCTGAATGATCTGCCGGACGACGTTCCGCTCGCCGGCATCGTACATCTCGTCGCGCTGGACGGTCACGGGACGGAGGCGTCCACCGAGGAGATGGCGAAGGACGTGCGGCAGGCGACGGCGAGCGCGCTGGCGCTGACGCAGGCGGCGGTCGACACCGACATGACCCCGGCAAACGGCGTGTGGTTCGTCACCCGTGGCGCGCAGGTGCTGGAGCGCGAGCGCGGCGGACAGTTGGCGGGCGCGACTCTCTGGGGACTCGGAAAAGTGGCGGCCCGGGAAGCGTCCCAACTGCAAGCCCGGATGGTCGATCTCGATCTCGAAGCGACGGCGGCGCCGGCCGATCTGGCGCGTGAGCTGCTCTATCCCGACCCGGAAACCCACATCGTGCACCGTAACGGACGACGACGCGTGGCCCGTGTGGTCCGGGCCGGTTCGGAGACGCGGCGTCTCGCCCTTCCGGAGGGGCCGGGCTGGGTCGTCGGGGTCGGCGCGAGCGGTGCGCTCGAGATCCTGCCGGTGGAGCGCCCGCGGTTGGGGCCGAGAGAGGTCCGGGTGGCGGTGGAGGCCGCCGGGCTGAACTTCTGGGACGTGTTCGCGTCGCTCGGCCTGATCGAGGAGAAGCTGCTGGGCACGGAGATGTGCGGGCGGGTGGCGGAGATCGGCTCCGAGGTGTCGACCGTCTCCGTGGGCGATCGCGTGGTCGGTCTGAGGCGCGGCAAGCGCGGTACGTTCGGGCCGGAGGCGGTGACGCGTGAGGAGCTGGTGGTGCCCGCGCCGCCGAACATGTCGGCCTCGGCGCTCGCCTCGATGCCGACCGTATTCGTATCGGCCGCGTTGTCCTTCGAACTCGCGGGATTGAAGGCTGGCGACCGGGTGCTGATTCACGCCGGCGCGGGCGGTGTCGGCCTGGCCGCCATCCAGTTGGCGCAAGCCGCCGGCGCGGAGGTCCTTGCAACCGCGAGCGCGCCAAAGCAGGCGTATCTCCGATCGCTCGGAGTGGAGCACGTATTCGACAGCCGTTCGACGGCGTTCGGCCAGGAGATCCTGGAAGCGACGGGAGGCGCAGGCGTCGACCTGGTGCTGAACAGCCTGACCGCGGAAGGCTTCATCGAGGCGACTCTGTCGTGCCTGGCCCAGGGAGGCCGGTTTGTGGAGCTGGCGGCGCGCGACATCCTGAGCGAGGAGGAGATGGCGGAGGTGCGGCCGGACGTCGCCTATTCCATCGTGAAGCTGGATGTTCTGAAGGAGGATCAGCCGGCGTGGCCGCGAGCGCTGCTGAAGGACGTGATGGCGCGCCTGGAGGCGGGAGAGCTGAAACCGCTCGTCCATACCCGATGGCCGCTGGCCGAGGCGGTGCCGGCCATCGAGTTCATGCGCGACGGCCGGCATATCGGGAAGATCGTCTTCACCAATTCACCACTTGCCAGCGGTCGCCTGCGGGCGGATCGCACGTACCTGGTGACCGGAGGGTTGGGTGGGATCGGATGCGCCGTGGCCGGCTGGCTCGTGGACCAGGGCGCGGGGACGATCGTGCTCAACGGGCGCCGGCCGCCGGATCCCGAGGCGGAAGAAGCGATCGGCGCGCTGAGGACACGCGGAGCCACGGTACGGGTCGAGTTGGCAGACGTGACGGATCCCGCCGCGCTGGACGGCATGTTGGCGAGGATGGACCGCGAGCTGCCCGCGCTCGGCGGCGTGATCCACAGCGTCGGTGTCCTGTCGGACGGCGCCCTGGGGAACCAGAGCTGGGAGCAGTTCGAGACGGTGCTGTGGCCGAAGGTGCTCGGCGCCTGGCACCTGCACCGGGCGACCGTGGACCGGGATCTGGACATGTTCGTCCTGTTCTCGAGCGTGGCAGGAGTTTTCGGCAGCCCGGGCCAGTCGAATCACGCGGCGGCAAACGCGTTCCTCGATCAGCTCGCCGGGCACCGCCGCGCACTGGGACTCCCCGGACAGGCCATCGCCTGGGGCGCATGGTCGGAGATCGGCGAGGCGGAGGAACAGCGGGAGCGGATCTCCACGCGAATCGCCAGGACTGGGATTGACTGGATCAACCCGCAACAGGGTCTCAGGGCGTTCGAGCACGTTGTGCGTGAGGACCCGGCAACGGCCGTGGTCGTCGCGAGGGACTGGGCGGTGTTCGGGGAATCCCTCGAGGTCCACCCACCGCTGTTCGAGGACCTTCTGTCCACCGCCGACGACGCCGATTCCGACGTCTCCGAATCCCCGGAAGACCTGCTTTCCCGGCTGCGCGAGGCACCCGCCGCGACGCGCGAGGAGCTGCTGGTGACGTTCCTGCAGCGCGAGGTGCAGGCGGTGTTGCGGCTTCCGTCGAAGCCGGCGCCTTCGGTGGGGTTCTTCGACCTGGGGATGGACTCCCTGATGGCGGTGGAGTTGCGTAACCGGCTGAATCGGGCGTTGTCTGCCGAGTACACGGCGCCGAACACCGTCGTGTTCGACTATCCCGACATCGCCGCCCTCGCTGCCCACCTGGCGGGAGAGCTCGCCGAGATCGGCGGCGTAGATGCCGCCGCGCAGCAACCGGCGCCGGCGGCGGCGCCTGGCCCTGTTGCACGGTACGATGACGGGAGCAGTCCGGAGGGCATCGCCATCGTCGGCATGGCTTGTCGCTTCCCGGGCGCGCCGAACCTGCCGGCTTTCTGGCGGCAGCTCGAAGCGGGGGCCGACGCGGTGACCGACGAACGCCCGGAGCCGGGCCCCTGGCAGGATTTCGTCGAGAACCTGCCCGCCCAGTACGGCGCCTACCGCCGGGCCGGTTTCGTGGATGGGATCGACGCCTTCGATGCCGCGTTCTTCCGCATCACGCCCATCGAGGCGCGGCTGATGGACCCGCAACAGCGGATGCTGCTGGAGACAGCCTGGCAAGCGCTCGAGGACGCGGGCATCGATCCTGACCGACTGCGGGGCAGCCGCACCGGGGTGTATGCCGGCGTGGCGGCCAGCGAATACCGGGACCTGATGCGAGGCGGCGACTACGGCGTCGGCTACCTGAGCACCGCCGCGAGCATGACGGTCGGGCGGGTCGCCTTCCAGCTCGGCCTGGAGGGGCCGACGGTGCCGTTGGAGCTCAACTGCGCCTCGTCATTGATCGCCGTGCATCAGGCGGTCACGGGCCTGCGCCTCGGGGAGTCGGACCTGGCCCTGGTCGGCGGTACGAGTGCGGTTCTCTCGGCCGGCATCACCCGAGAGATGGCGGACTTGCGGCTCCTGTCGCAGGAGGGTCGATGCAAGAGCTTCGATGACTCCGCAGACGGCTTCGTGCGCGGCGAAGGCTGCGGGATGGTCGTCCTGAAGCGGCTGAGCGAGGCGGAGTCCGACGGCGATCGGATCTGGGCGGTCATCCGCGGCTCGGCCTTCAATCAGAATGGCGCGAGCGCCGGCGCAACGGTACCGAGCGGCCCGGCGCAGGAGCGATTGATAGAGCGGGCACTCGCACAGGCCGGCATCGCGCCGTCCGAGGTGGACTACCTGGAGGCCTACGGCGGCGGCTCCGCGTTCGGTGACCCGATCGAGGTGAAAGCGGCGTCGGCGGTTTACGGCAAAGGACGCGCGGCGGACCGCCCGCTGCTGATGGGCTCCGTCAAGACCAACATCGGCCACCTGGAGGCGGCGGCCGGCATTGCCGGCCTGATCAAGGCCGTGCTGGCGATGAAGCAGGGCGTAGTCCCGCGCAGCCTTCACTTCAAGAACCCGAGTACGCTCGTCGATTGGGAAACTCTGCCGGTGCGTGTGATGGCGGAGGCCGAGGATTGGCCTCAGGACCCCGACCGGCCGCCGCGGGCCGGGGTCAGTGCATTCGGGATTTCGGGCGTGAACGCACACGTCGTGCTGGAGGGATACGGGCCGACGAATGGCGCTTCGCCCGAGGCCGATCGAGGGCATTCGCACGCGGGAGCTGCACTGCGCGTCGCCGCGACCCTTCCGGAGCCGGTCGCCGGTCTGCAGCCGACCGGGGACGGTCTCTCGGCGCGCCGCACGCGGTTGCTGCCGCTCTCGGCCAAGTCCGACGAGGCGCTCCGGGCGCTGGCGGGACGGTATCTCTCATGGCTCGACGAACATGCCGACGCATTGTCGGCGGAGAGCGCCGCGTCCGCCCCCCTGCTCTCGGACATGGCGTGGACAGCCGCCATCGGCCGCAGCCACTTCGGCCATCGTGCGGGGGTGGTGTTCAAGGACGCGGCATCGCTGCGGCAGGCTCTCACCGAGCACACAGGAGCGGTAGAGGGACGTGGCCCCAGGATGGCAACCAAGGTGGCATTCACCTGCGCCGGCGAGGGGAACCGGTGGACCGGCATGGGCGCGGCGCTCTACGAGTGCGAGCCGGTCGTGCGCGCGGTGCTCGATCGGTGCAACGCAGTGCTCGGCGACGACCGGGGGGAGTCGCTACTCGACGCGATGTTCGGCCGTGCCGCCTCAGCCGGACTTCGCGACGATTCCACGTGGGCGCGCCCTGCCACCTATTCGCTCGCGTGCGCGCTGGCGGCGCTTTGGGAGAGTGTCGGCATCCGTCCGAGCGTGATAGCCGGGAACGGCGCCGGCGAGATCGCGGCAGCGCAGGTCGCCGGGTTGTTCAGCCTGGAGGACGGATTACGCCTTGCGACGGCCGGGGGCGATCCCGAGGGGGCGCCGGAGGGTGGCGCGATTGGCCAGCCATCGGCGATCCTCGTGAACAGCCACACCGGGCGGGTGGTCGACCCGGATCAAGCCATGGATGACGCTTACTGGCGTCAGCAAGCGACCGGCGATCCGCAGGAAACCGGCGGCTGCGCGGGAACCTTCGCCGAATTGGGCGTAGAGGTCGTCATCGAGATCGGCCCTGGCGCGGTGCTGCCGCCGCCGCAGGCCCAGACAGGGGGAAATGCAGTTGACGCCGCCGCGGCCCCGACCGTGGTGTCCAGCTTGCCGCGGCCATCGGATGGCGAGGAAACGGTAGCGGCAGGAAGTTCCGACGGGGGCTTCGTGGACGCGGTCGCCAGGGCCTACCAAACGGGGCTCGGCGTTTCCTTCGCGGGGCTTTTCGCGGGCGAGACGCGGCGGCGTGTGTCCGTTCCGGGCTATCCCTTCGAGCGCCGGCGATTCTGGCTCACGAAGCCGGGGCGGCCCGCCGCTCGGGGTTGATCCCCCGCTGGCGAGTCCTCCGGGGCGCCGGCCGAACCGGCGCTACGCGAGGCCGTGCCGCTCCAGGAACTCGCGTGTCAGGGCAGCGCACTCCTCTGGTTTTTCCAGTGGCAGCATGTGCGTTGCTTCCGGGATGAAGTCGTAGTCCACCAGCGAGGCGAGCCGCGGGTCCAGGGCCGGCAGATACGCATGCGGGATCGTGGGGTCGGCGCCGATGAATTTCGTCGGGCACTCGAGCAGATCGAGATCCAGCAGCGGGAAGAAGCTTCGGCAGTAGAGCATTAGTTGCGCTTCGTACTCGGGAGGGCAGCGAAGCTCATAGCCCTCGCCACTTGCGGACCGACGAAGCGTGGTCCGCGCCATGAGCTCGCGCACGCCGGGAACGCTTCGCCGGAACATTGGGAACATCCGTAGGAGCTCGACGAAATCCTCGCGCTTCCTGAAGCGATGGGCCCGCTGCCGATACGCGGCGGCCGTGCGCTCAGCGGCTTCCAGCTGCTCTCGTTGACTCATGCCGGCCCTGGTCAAGGGCGGATCGAACAGAACCAACGCCGAATAGAACTTGTTGACGGAGAGGAGCGCGACAATCGTGGTGAGCGAATGAAAGACCCCGACGGTCAGCTTGCTTCCATAGACGCGGTCGATGGCCTCCAGAATGGTGTCATGGTCGTGAATCAGTGTCGGGACATTGTGCTTCCACTGGGGGCCGACACTGTTCCAGCCGTGATTCCTGAGGTCGTAGACCATCAGGTCGTAATCGTCCGCGAGCAGCGACCAGTACGGATAATAGAGATCCGTCGCCAGACCGCTGGCGTGGCTCACGAAGACCCTCGGCCCCGACGGATTGCCGTGTTGGCGCACGGTGGTGACGGTTTCGGCGTCCAGACGGACTTCACACGTCGAAAGTGGTTCGGGCACCTCCCACACCGCCTCGGTCGCCATGGATGAAGATCGATTCTGGTCAGGAAGGACCATGGATGCAAGGAACCGGAATCGATTCCGTCCGCACCGCCTCCACAGGGCGCTTCACGAGAACTGCATCCATCCAGACACCGCCCCCAGCCGGCCCGCTTGCTCCTTGCTCAATCACGCCGCACGGCGACGCTATCCGGACTGAGATATCCATGTCAACGCGTTGTAAGGCCCATGGCACGTGGCAATCGGGTACTGGCGCTAGGATTTGAGGGTTCAGCTGGTCGGACGTCCGGCGCCGAAATCGGCTCCCGACCGCAACTGCTCCAAGGTGGCGCCATCGCGTGCTCCCTGGGGCTTGGAAAACTCGCTGGCGTACCGCCGGAAGAGGACCGGGCCTTTGCCGTTTACGAATTGACCCGGAATTACTTGCGACAATAACATCGGAGCGTGGTCAGAAGGTTGTGTTCGGTCCAGACGATAGAGACGAGCATGATTCGGATCAGCGGATCCGTCACCGCAACGTGTCGCACGGGCCGTCGACCGTGGCGCGGCTCGTGCTCCACCGGAGGGTGGGCTGGGCCAACCGGCCATCGTGGAGAAGCCGGGTTCTGGCGGCGGACCATCGTCATGTCGCGCCTCTGCCCCGTCGCGAGGCGCCGTTGCGCTTACGCCGAGTGGGGACCCCGTGCGAACGGCAAGATCGGCGGATTCCTGATCGCCGATTCCGGCTGTTGAAACGTTTACTGTATGGGGACGAAACGATGAAACATGATGTCCAGATGGCACTGCTCGACAGGATGGTGGAGCTTCGGAAGCGAGGCCGGGACCAACGGGCTAACGGAGGAATCTCACATCTGTCTCTGGACCCCTATACGAACCAGGAGATTCTCGACCGGGAACTCGAAACCGTCTTTTCGGATTGCCCCTTCGTCGCCGGCCACGTGGACAGAGTACGCAAGCCCGGGCAATACATGCTCAGCGACTGGAACCACCAACCCTATGTCGTCGTTCGGGGGAACGACGGTGTCCTGCGGGCTTTCATGAACACCTGCCGCCACCGCGGCGCGCCGTTGGTGGAGAGAGAGAGAGATGAACCATTGCGCGCGTTCGTGTGCCCATTCCACGGCTGGACCTACGGGTTGGACGGCGCGCTGAGCGGCATGCCGTGTGCATTCGCTTTCCCTGGCATCAACAAGCAGGACCTCGGTCTGAAGGAGCTCCCGGTAACAGAGAGCACGGGACTCGTTTGGGTACACCCGAAAGAGGACGGCCCGCTCGCTCCGATCGAAGACCTGGGGTGTTTCTCGGAGGACTTTGAACACTTCGCGCTGGACCGTTACGTGCGGTACAAGAAAACCGTGACCGAGAAGAAAGCCAACTGGAAGCTGCTGATCCAGTTGAACCTGGAGGGATATCACGTCGCCGCCGTGCACCGGAACACCCTTGCCAAGGGGTATGGCGGGTTTCTGGATCATGACGCGGAAGGCGCACATCTGCGCATCCTGGCGGCGAAGGCCCACTTGATGGATTCGGTCCGGATGCCGAAGGAAGAGACCAATCTGTTGGATTTCGTGCAGCTTCTCTATTTTCTGTTCCCTAATACGATAATTATCATTAATGAGCACGCTTTTTCGATGCTGAGGTTCTTTCCTGTCGCGCCGGACAGGACGCTGTATTCATACGAGTTGGTCTATTTGCCCGATCGATACGGCGGCGAATCGGGCCAGCAATCCCTCAGGAATCGATTCATTTACGGCGGCGTGGTGATCGGTGACGAGGATTTTGCGATGGCTGAGAAAGTGCAGAGGAATCTTCATAATGGTGTCAACGACACCCACATGCTCGGCCAGGAGGAACAACTCGTTCTGTTCTTTCACGAGAGCGTCAACAAGTGGATTGGGTCGGGACCCTCCGGTCAAGGGACACGTTGAAGCGGCGAGGCCCCGGTCTATGCGCTCCCGAAGCCTCGCTCCGGCGTCAGAACCGCGTAGAGACCTCCCGACTCGCCCCGCACCTCCGGGTCCGACCCCCATTCCCTGGTTGGACCGCGCTGGGAACCATGGTCCCATGTTTCCTGCTATCGCCATGCGAATCGCTCGGGAGCCCTACCCCATACCCGAAGGCCGCTTGCGCCGGATCATCCGACGTCCACGGTCGCTGAAGTAAGCGCTCTCCGCCAGGAGGTCGCCGTGCACTGCGCCCGCTTCGGCGAGTTCGATGTGCTGACGCGCGATGGGCTTGTACGGGAGCAGTTCCTTCCGGTACTGTCGAATCGGATAGTCGAGGTCTTGCGCCCGCTGCAGGTCGTAGTGTGATCCCGCATCGATAAAGCGCAGCACGTGGGCCGCCCGCCGGGAAAGCTCTCCTTCCTCAAGCCTGATGCTCTTGTGGACGACCATCTTGTGAAACACGAGGACGTCACCGGGTTCGAAGTCGTCCTCGACCTGGTGGTTCTCCATTATCTCAAGCATGACCGGTGAATTGAGGATGCCGTGACGGAGTTCGAAATAATCCGCCAGGCTCGTCTTGACTCCCGCTTCCTCCCTGGCCTTGAGCGTCGATACCACCGCAGCTTCCATTTCAAAGACCCACTCCCCCGAAATGACCGGCCGAGGGACGCAAGCCACCCCCCCCCGCTGCCCCTTTGCATTCACAGGATGAAGTGGCGCCCATATGTTGCAACCGAACTCTCTCGCGAACTGATAGCCGAAACTCTGAACGCCGACCTGCCACGGCTGCCCTGGGCTGACGTTCTTTTCGACTTCGAACAGCTCGAAAGTGAAGAAAAGATCCCGTTCCACTAGATCCGTCAAAGCCCGCCGGACGTAAGGCCGTTCCAAAAGCTCGAAGATGTCGCCTTTGTCGCCCTTATGGTCATACGTGACCCGCTTGAGGAGCGAATGCGCCGTGGTCTTCTCCGCGTCTCGGCCCATTTCGGCGTCTACCCGATGAAGCAACATTTCGACTACGTTGGCATTCAGGAATCCGGGCAATTTGACGAACCCGTCGCGCTCGAACTGTTTCTTTTGTGCGGGCGTAATGCGAAACCCATGATCGAAGGAATGTCGCGTCATGGCTTGCTCCTCATCGTCTCCTGCCGAGAGCACGGGGCGAAGATGGCGAACGCCATACCGCGCGACACACTCACCAGGTTGGAGCGCGTTTCGCGACTGTGCCCGCGCCAGCGCCTGACGATGGAGACGGGCGCCCACCCATTCGATGTCAAGAGCCGCCGCGTTAACTCCGCAGAGCGTCGCAGGTGGCTTCGTCTAACTGAATCTGCAGGCGCTTCACGGGTGAATGATATCATGACGGAATGACCGGGTGTCTCCCCGCTAATCACGGAACTAGCCGAGGGTGACGGGCGGGATCGCGAAGTTTTCGGTCCGCTTGGCAACCTTGGCGCCGGCGTCGATGGTAGTGCGGCCGATCGTGAAAGGCGAGAGCGGGATGAGCTACACCTCGGGCTCCGATGAGTTCGGCACCATCCGCTACGAGGACCCGAGCCGGATTTACCAGGTCGGCGACAAGCTCGAACTCATCGTCTCGCACTGCCACTTCCTGCCGCTCGACAATCGCGACGCCCGCGACGGCACCCGCGCCCTGGCCCCGACAGAACACGAGGAGAACAAGGTATGAACCGACATCCCTTCGATCATGAGTTTCGGATTACTCCGGAGCAGAAGGCGCAGTTCCAGCGTGACGGGTTCGTCAAACTGGCGGGATTCTTGAACGCTGAAGTTATCGAAGCCCTGCTTGATCGGGTCGAAGTCGAACTGCGTCGGGGCACAGTTGACAACTTCAAGGCGGATTCACAGTTCAAACGCGCCAAATATGACTTCGAGAGCAACAAGGACGCCATCTTCCAGCTGCTGGAACGGCGCTACTTTCGGAACGCGCTCACGGACCTGGTAGAACGCGATCTCTTTCTCACGTTCGAACTGTGCTTCGAAATCGAAAGGGGGGTCAGCAAGGGATTCCCGTGGCATGTCGGCGCGCAGAGTTTCGGGTACCAATTCGCAGAGGAGTTCGGATGCACATTGTGGGCGCCGCTGCATTCGGTGGACACGAAGGGCCAGCACGGAGGAATGGCATATGTCCCCCAGCACGTCGTATCCGGTGAGTTTGTGTTTGACCAAATCGAACCGGCGGTTGTCTCGACGCTCAGGGCCAAGGATCGGGCGGGGGTCAGGACGAGCGTGAACGAGTATTTCGCCATGCGTGGGGGGATTCTCAATTCACCGGCCATCGGTGACATACTTGAGAATCACCGGGTCGAAGACGATTTCGAGCCCGGCGACGCGCTGCTGTTCAACAAGACGGTTGTTCATAGGAGCGTAATGCTCGGGGACGGCGAACTCGCCAGCCGCGCAGCCTACGTGTTGCGTTTTGTCGATGCGGGATCGCGCTACGACCTGCGGCGGGCGCAGAACCTCGAGTATCCCGTTCAAAGGTACGGGAAAGGACTTTTCCCGTACAGGCCAATCACGCGTCAGCACATTGAGATCGCGGAAGCCGGAGCGGCGGACGGCGACCTTATCTCCACTTGCGCTTACTTCAGCGATCGGAACCGTCGGATGGTGCGGCGGGAGCAGCCTCCGGCGTAGGGCGGGAGCCGATCGGCCGCCGCCCGCCCTTCAGGGCCCCGGGATCTCGCTTGCGCCCGCATTCGGGATTCGCGGATCCGACGTGTCCTTGGCGACACGATCCTCGGGACCTGTGATATTAATAACCAATTCGCTTTTAGGAGGAACCATGACCACGACGACCACCGAGCAACGTTTGGTAGATCTTGCTCACGAGCATCTCGGTATCGACCCATCACCCGAAGCCAACAGCAATCTGGCCGAAACTGGAGTGTCGTCCATTGACCTCGTCGCCTTCCTGAAGGTGGTGAGTAAAGAGTTCAACGTGACATCGCTGAACGTTGGCGATTGCGACGGAGTGGAAACGCTTCGCGATCTCGCCGCCCTGGTGGATTCGCATAAGGGCTGACGCCGCCCGGACTTCCCGAGCTCGCCCCGCCGGGTTTGGGTGTCGGACTCGCCCGTTCTTCGAGAGGGCGCCGACGCGGGGAGTGGTCATCGATGTAGACGTGGACGTAGTCCCAGCCGGCCCCTGGCGTGCACCGGCGGCGGTTGCCGGTGGCGCGGTGGCCGGGCTGGTTGAAACGCGCGAGTTTCTTGACACACCGAACGTCACGCCCACGGCCCGGGCGCGTTGGAGCAGGTGGTTCCAGTCCGGTCGAGGGTGGCTCATTGCTGTCGGCTCCGCGGCCTTCTATGCGCCGGGTCCGAGCCGCCCCAATGTCCGTTGCAGGTCGTCGAGAATCAGACAGCCGACCGGCACGAGAATCAGGGTGATGAACGTCGCGAAGAGCACTCCGAATCCCAACGAGACCGCCATCGGCACGAAGAAAGCAGCCTGCCCGCTCCGATCGAACATCATGGGGGCGAGTCCGGCGAACGTGGTCAACGAGGTGATGAGGATCGGACGGAAGCGCGTGCCCGCCGCTGCGAGGATTGCGAGGTCGAGACCCGTCGAGGTCAACCCGCGCGGATCCTGAGGTCCCGCTGCGTCACCGGCATGGCGCGCTGACGCGGATTGCCGGTCCCGCGCCCGATTGATGCCGTCGATCATCACCAGGCTGTCGTTCACCACGATTCCAGACAGCGCGACGCAACCCAGTAACGACGACGTGGAGAAGTCGAGGTTCATCAACACGTGGCCCAGGATGGCGCCCGCAACTCCGAACGGGATGGCGGCCATGATGACGAGCGGTTGCAGGTACGACCGCAACGGAACGGCCAGCAGGGCAAAGATCGCGAGCATGGCGAGCATGAACCCGCGCTGCAGGCCGCCGATGACCTCCGCCTGATCGGCCTGCTGGCCTGCGAAAGCGTACGACACCCCCGGGTGCTCCGCCATTACGGCCGGCAGGATGCGCTCACTCAAGTCGGCGACGATCTGCGCGGTTGACGCCGCTCGCGGATCGACTCCCGCGGTCACGTTGACCGTGCGGTTGCGGTTGACGCGCCTGATGGACGAGAAACCGCTTTGCGGTTCCACCCGCGCCACGTAGCTGAAGGGCACCTCGCCGCCGGCCGGCGTCCGGATGCGCATGTGCTCCAGATCGCCGAGCGATCGGCGCTGGTCGCGGGGATAGCGGACCATGACACGGATGTCGTCGCGGCCGCGCTGGATGCGCTGGACTTCCTCGCCGTAGAACCCCTGACGGACCTGGCGCCCCAGATCCTGCAGCGTCAGGCCGAGAGTCTCCGCGGCCGGCTTGATGCCGAGTTGCATCTCCCGTTTGCCGGCGCGGAACGAATCGCGGACGCCGTAGACGCCGGCGTACTCGGCCAGCCGGCGCTTGACCGCCTCGGCGGCGGCGCGCAGGCGGCCGACATCCGATCCGGTCAGCTCGAGGTCGATGTCGGCCCCCGTGTTGACGAGCGAGGTGCTGAAATCGATGGCGACAGCTTCCGGGATGGGCCCGGCCGCCTCGCGCCACAGGAGCCCGAGCCGCTCGCTGGTGTAGATCCGGTCATCCGGCGGCGCCAGCTCGACCGTGATCTCGCCAAGGTGCGCCCCGGCCACGATTGTGGCATCCCCGCCCGAAAGCGGGCTCGCGTTTCCCGCCAGCGTCGGCTGGTCGCCGACAATCGTGGACACGTGCCCGAGATGGTCGATTCCGGTCTCGGTCATCAGACGGGTCCGCAGGCGCGCGGCGCCTGCCTCGAGCGCGGCGATGGCCTGCGAAGTCGCTTCGGCGGGAGCGCCTTGCGGCATCGTGACGGACGCCGTTATGTAATCGGCCTCCATCGCCGTGCGAAAGCTGAAAGCGGTCCAGCCGCCCAGCACCATGCCGGCGGCCAGCACCAGGATCGAGACGCCGACCGCGGCGGTGGCGTACCGCCAGCGGAGGGCGGTCCGGAGCACCGGCGTCCGGTAGACCGTCGCGGCAATCTCCATGCTCCTGCGCACGATCCGCTGGAGCCCGTGGAGCGGGCCGCGACGGGCCCGCGCGCCGGTGTGGGCGAGGTGGGCCGGCAGGATGCCGAGTGATTCGAGCAGGGAGAACAGCAGGCACGGCGCGACGATAAGGGGAATGACCTCGAACATCTGGCCGAACGCACCGGGGATGAAGAGCAAAGGCAGGAAGGCCGTCACGGTGGTCAGGACGGCAAAGGTCACGGGCTTGGCGACCTCTCTTGCTCCCTCGATGGCGCTCCGCAGTCCGTTTCCTGGTTCTTCCTGATGCCGGAAGATGTTCTCCCCGACGATGATCGCATCGTCGACCAGCACGCCGAGCACGAGGATGAAGGCGAAAATCGAGATCATGTTGATCGATACGTTCAGCACCGGCAGGAGGGCTATCGCGCCGAGGAACGAGAGCGGAATCCCGAGACTGACCCAGCAGGCCAGCCGCAGGTCCAAGAACAACGCCAGGACTATGACGACGAGGACGAACCCCATGGCGCCATTGCGGAGCATGACCGAGAGCCGATCCCGAAGCAGTGCGGACTGATCCTGCCAGACGGTCAGGTTGATCCCGTGCGGCAGACTCGCCGGCCGGTTCTCGACGTAGCGGTGTACGGCGGACGAGATGTCGAGCGCGCTCTGTTCGCCGCTTCGGAAGACCGACACCATGACAGCGGCATCCCCGTTGAATCGGGCGGATTGGTCGGTCTCGGCAAAACCGTCGACGACGGTTGCAATGTCGCCCAGCTCCAGCCGGCTGCCGTCGGATCTTGTCCAGAGCACGAGATTCTCGTATTCGTGGCCCCGGTAGGCCTGACCGGTGGTGCGCAGCAGGATCTCGCCGCCCTCGGTCCGTACGGAGCCTCCGGGCAGGTCGAGCGACGACCGGCGGACGGCATCCGCGAAGCTGTCGAAGGTCAACCCATGGCGACGTAGCGCGACCTCGGACACCTCGATGGAGATCTCATAGGGCGGGGCGCTTACCACGTCGACCTGCGAGATCTCGGGCAGGGCCGAAAGCTCATCGCGCACCCGCTCGGCGGCTTCCTTCAGGACGAACGCGTCGGCACTGCCGGAGACGATGATGTCGGCAACCTGGTTGCGAGCGATCAGCTCACGGATGATCGGCCTCTCGGTCTCGATCGGAAAGGTAGTGATGGCGTCGACGTTGTTCTTGACTTCGTCGACCACCCGGCGGGTGTCCGCACCGGTTTCCAGCTCGACGGTGACCGACGCGGTGCCTTCCGACGCGACGGACCGGATCTCCTTGACCCCGTCAACGCCCTGGATCGCCTCCTCGATGCGTGAGACGACGCCCTCCTCGACTTCTTCCGGCCCAGCGCCGAGATAGGGAACTTCGATGCTGATGCTGTCGAGTGCGAGATCGGGATAGACCTCCTGGGTGACGGTCGAAACGCCGATCAGCCCGCTCGCCACGATCAGGACCATCAGGAGATTGGCCGCGACGGAATTGCGGGCGAGCCAGGCGATGGCGCCGTTCATGGTTGCTCAGCCCAGAGTGCAGGTCGGCGTTCCCATCGCCATAGGGCGCCAGTCTAGCAGGCTGTGGCAGAACAGCCGCTTTGCAATGTGTTGACACGACGCGAACCGGTTGCAACAATGCGCGTGGTTTCAGTCGGGGTCGAGCGCCGCACGCCATCTGACTGTGTCCAATGTCCAGCCTTGGTGGCGACCGTTCAGGAAGGCCCGCGCCGTTACCGTGGCGCATGTCGATTTGACGCCCCACGCCGCACGTGAAGCGGCGGCGATGACGGCGCTCGACGAGGAGGAACGGGGGCGTTGGCGGCGTTTCACGCACGACGGTTCGAGACGGCGATTCACCCTGTGCCGCGCGGCGCTTCGCGCCGTGCTCCGTAGCCAACTCGGCTGCCGAAACGAAGAGCTGTCGTTCGGCGCCTCTAGTCACGGAAAGCCCTTCGCCCTGGTGCACGGAAGACCGGCGCCCATCAGCTTCAACGTCAGCCACAGCGGCGAGCATGGACTTATCGCGTTTGCGGCCAACGGCCGTCTGGGTGTGGACGTGGAAGAGCGCGTGGAGCGGCGAGACCTCGACGGGTTGATCGCGACGGTGTTGGGGCCGGACGAGCAGGCTGAGCTTCTCACCGCACGCGGCCGCCGCAGGCTTCACCTGTTTTTTGGACTCTGGACGCTGAAGGAAGCGCTGATCAAGGCGCGCGGGCTTGGACTGTCGCTGCAGATGTCCCGGTTCGAGATCCCAGCCGCGATGCGCCGCGGCGCGGCGACGGGCCTGTTCCGGTTTCCCGACACGCCGGCGGTCCAATGGCGGCTGGAAGACCTGAGCAACGAGCGTTTTGCGGCCGGCGTCGCCCATGAAGCGCGCGAGTCCGTTCCCTAACTGTCTGCCACCCGTTCCTTGACCTGGACGGTCACGATATCAGCGTCGTGGTACTGTTGATGCCGCACGGAAGAGGCCAGGTGCTGCAACAACCGGATCGAGACGTCCCGCTCGGACCGACCCTGATCGTTCACGTCCCCAAGGAGCGCGAGTCGTTCCTGAATGTTCTCGCCGCTCGGTGCCACGACAAACTCCAGCGTCGCCCCGCCCTCCCCCCTGGATGATGAGAGCCGGAGGCGGCGCGGCCGGTCGTGCGTCTCACCGTCCTCAAACTGCTGGAGAAGGGTCAGCAACGTCTCCTCGGCGACCGCGTCCAGGCGGTCCGCCATCGCTCCGCTCCAGCGGTTGCGGGCGGCGAACGCCTTCAAGAACTCCCGGATTTCCGGGAGCGCGGAAACGGCGCATTCTGTTTCCATGCGGTGGGGGCGCGGTCCGGTGGCTTCCACCAGCCAGGTCATGAGGATGGCGGCAAGGCCACCGGCAGTCAACCCGTTGCTCAGGATCCCGCCAGCGAGATCCGAGACCAGCTCAGGGTAGATCAGATC
Source organism: Acidobacteriota bacterium (assembly GCA_009838525.1). Lineage (NCBI taxonomy): Bacteria > Pseudomonadati > Acidobacteriota > Acidobacteriota bacterium. The sequence goes on along the minus strand of VXRJ01000034.1, from coordinate 181,323 downwards.
ATTCTGGAAACCGACGCCGAGCCAGAAGGAGACGCCGACGATCAACACCTTGCGGTAGTCCATCCCTTCCTGCAGCGCCATGCTCATGCCGATTACGAAGAGGATCGCCATCAGAACGATGAGGTAGGCGCCCACGACCGGACCTGGTACGGCCAGCACCACTGCGAGCGCCTTGGGCAGGCAAACCAGCGCAAGGAAGATGGCTCCGGTGGCGACCCCGATCGCCCTGGACGCGACCCCCGTGACCTCGACGAGCGGAGCGGCCAGGGAGTAGGTCGTGTTCGGCACTGTTCCGGCCAACCCGGCGAGCAAGTTGCTCATACCGTCGACCGTGACGGAGCCCTGCACGGACCGGAAGTCCACGGGCCGCCGGCTACGCCAGGACACACGCTGCATTGCGATGCAGCTGCTCATCGTGCGGATCGAGCCGATCAGCGCCGCCAAGAGGAAGGCCGGAAGGAACGCCCAGAACGGCGGACCGAAATCGAGATCGAATCCCGGCGCCCGCCACTCGGTCAGTCCGAACCAGGGGGCCGCGGCGATGCGATCCACATCGTACACGCCGAAGAAGCCCGCCACCGCCGTACCCGCGACAATGCCGATGATCGGTGACCAGATACGGAGTGCGGGGCTTCCCTTCAACGAAGCGCCGACGATGGCGGTGGTCGTGGCGAGTGCGATCACGGGCCCGACGTAGGCAGGGCTGCCCTCCGGTACGTCCTCGAGCATCCCGAACACGATAGGCACGACCGTGACGGGCACCAGCATGATCACCGTGCCGGAAACAGCCGGTGTGAGAAGCTTCCGGAAAAGCGCGAGCCGCTCGGATACGAGGAGTTGCAAGAGCGCGGAACAGACGACGAGGGTGGCGAAGAGTGCCGGGCCGGCCTCTGCAATCGCTACGATGCTGACGCCGATGAACGCGCCAGAGGTGCCCATCACGAGCACCTGGCCGGCACCGATCCTGCGCCACCGGACTGCTTGCAGCGCAGTGCCCGCGCCGGAGATCGCGACGGCGGCAAACGCTGCCCAGGACAGATAGTCCTCTGGAGCACCGGCGATTCGCATGACCGCGGTCGGGATCAAGACCGGGATGGCCACCGTGAGCACGGCGAGCTGAAGCCCCAGACCCATCGTGAGACGCACGGGAGGAGTCTCGTCAGCCTGGTAGCGAAGCCCGGTCTGGCGGCGCCCGCCCCTGCTGCTCATCGCGCTTCCGCCGTCAATTGGACCTTCGCTCGCCCAAGGCGGTCTGGATGTGGTTATCTCTACCGCGAACCGTCCGGGTACGACGGCATCTCCGGCTCAAGTTCGACGTGCACCGCGTCGGCGACGCGGTTGATGTAGTTGAAGAAAGAAACGACCTGTATCGCGTGGTGGATCGCTCGGTCGCCAAGGCCGGCCGCTCGTAGAGGCTCCAGGTCCGCCTCGGTCATCGCCGCGGGGTCCCGCGTGAGCTTCTCGGCGTAGGCGCACAGCGCCGAGTCGACCGGCTCGAGCGGGGCCTTACGCCAGTCCGCGAGCACGGCGTCCGCCACTCCCGCGTCGCCACCCCCTCGTGCGATCTCGACCCGGAGATCGTCTGCGTGCTGCAGCATTCAATAGTGGCAGTCGTTGGCCCGGCTCACCACCGTGGCCAGCATCTCTCGCTGCGCGAGAGACAGTTCGCCAGGCTGCTTCATGATGGCCACGTAGAGTCCCATCGAGGCGTCCAGCACCGCCGGCTGCAGGCTCATCGTCCGTACGATGCCGAACACGCGCCCGGCCCGCTCCACCCCGGCGCGGTAGCTCTTGGCGAGGCGGCCTGAGGCCGCCTCGGGTCTGACGGTTTGAATCCAGGGCATGGCGTCGATGACCGTGTCGCGCGCGCTTCCAGCCGCCATTCTACAGGCCGGGGTCGCGGGAGTACAATCCGGGTCACACGTGGATCCTCCCAAGACTGGAGGGACTGAAGATGCGACCAGACTGGCGCTACGCCGGACGGGCGGCCGTCGCGTTCGCGCTGTTCGGACTGGCGGCGGGATGTGCTACGCCGGCCGGCGAATCAGCGGCGGCCTACACCGAGGTGGAGTGGCCGATTGCGGCGACGACGGCAGCCGATTCGCCGACGGTCTGGAACTTCGGGCAGGTGGTGGCGGTGGCGACCGGCGCCAACGGGAACATCCTGATGCTGCAACGGCAGCGCCATCCCATTCTGGAGTTCGCGCCGGACGGCACGTTCGTCCGCGCCTGGGGCGACGGATTGTTCAGCCACGGCAAGGTGGCGGGCGTCCCGCCGGAAGACCGCGCGCCGGGTGCTTCCGGCTACTCGGCGGTCTACGGGGCGGCCGGCTGCCAGCACTGCGGAGCCCACGCGATCCGCGTCGACCCGGACGGAAATGTCTGGGTCGTCGACGCGCCGGGGCACGTCATCCACAAGCTGAGTCCGACCGGCGAACTGCTGATGCAACTGGGGACGCCGGAGGTCCCGGGTGACGGGCCGGACACGTTCAACCTGCCGACCGACATCGCGTTCGGACCCGACGGCGATCTCTTCGTGAGCGACGGCTACGGCAACGCGCGCATCGTCCGGTTCACGAAGGATGGCACGTACAAGGCGGAATGGGGATCGCGCGGCACCGGGCCCGGCGAGTTCGGCCTCCCGCACGGTATCGCGGTGGCGCGCGACGGTCGTGTCTTCGCCGTCGACCGCGACAACCGCCGCGTGCAGGTCTTCGACTCGGAGGGAACGTTCCTCGACGAGTGGACCGACCTGACCGGCGTCCAGGCGCTCTTCGTCACCGACGACCAGCGGATCTGGGCGGGCGGCGCGCTGCGTGAGCTGGACGGCACGATCCTCACGGAGCTGCCGGACGGCTACGGCGGCCATGGCATGACCGTCTCGCAGAACGGCGAGGTGTTCGTCGCGCAACTCAGCGGACGGGTGCAGAAATTCGTCCCGAGATCGGGCGGCTGATGATCACGCCACCCTGGGATTCAAACGGGAGACGGAAGATGAACCAATCATGCATGGCGCGAGTTCTGGCGGTGACGTTGCTCACGGTGGCCGCGCCGGGGCCGGGCGCCGCTCCGCCGGTCGAGGCACAGTCATCCCAGCCGGAGTCGTGGACCGTTCCGCGCACGCTGGACGGCCAGCCGGACCTGCAGGGCGTTTGGGCCAACAACACCGCCACGCCGCTGGAGCGCCCGGAGATTCTGGGCGACAAGGCGGAGCTGACGGACGAGGAGCTGGCTCGCGTGCAAGCGCGCTACGCGGAGCTCTTCGCGAGCGGCGAGAGCGATGCGGCGTTCGCAGACAGCGTGTTCGTCGCTGCCCTCGGCGATCAGGACTCGTTCTCGTCGCGTGACGCCGCCACCGGCAACTACAACCAGTTCTGGCTGGTGGATCGGGATTTCGACAACCGGACCTCGCTGGTGATCGATCCCCCGAACGGGCGCCTGCCGCCGTTCACGCCGGAGGCGCAGCGGCAGCGCGAGGCCCGAATCGCCCATCTCGCCGACAATCCGGCGTCATCCTGGACCGACCGCCGGCTGCAGGAGCGCTGCATCACCTTCGGCATGCCCAACCTGTTCGCCGGGTACAACACCTACTACCAGATCATCCAGACTCCGGGGCACGTCGTCTTCCTGCACGAGATGATCCACGACGCCCGCATCATCCCCCTGGATGGACCTCCGCACGTGGACGACGCCATCCGGCAGTGGCACGGCGACGCCCGCGGGCGCTGGGAGGGCGACACGCTGGTGGTCGAAACCACGAACTTCTCGCCCCGGAGCGAGTCGCCAGCCGCCCTCTACCAGCGGACGCGCGGCTCCGCGCAACAGTTGCGCCTGGTCGAGCGCTTCACCCGAGTCGGCCCCGACACGCTCCAGCACGAGTTCACGGTCGAGGATCCGGGCACGTACGCAGGCAACTGGACGGCGATGATTCCCCTGTCGCGCAAGGACGAAGCCCTATTCGAATATGCCTGCCACGAAGGGAACATCGGCATGGAGGGCATTCTCGCCGGCCATCGCGCCGAGGAACGGGAAGCCGAAGCGGCGGCCGCCGGAGCACGGTGACTACTGGCTGCGGTCCCCGGAGGCGGCTGGGCCGTCTTGGGGTCGCGTGTATCGCGGCGCTACTCACACCGGCTGCTGCCGCGCTGGCGCAAACATCCGAGCTTGAACCGGGCACGCCCGATCCGCGTGAGGCCGTGACCACGGTAGCCGGCGCGGCGACCGGATCCGCTCCGTCCGGCGTCGCCGACCGCCCGGGCCCGCCGGCGCCGCCCGCCGTCATCGCCCGGGACGAACAGGCACGGGCCACCGTGCGCGCCGTCAGGCTGGCCACCGGCATCCGCCTGGACGGCGTCCTCGACGAACCGGCCTACGAAACCGTCCCCGCCCTCGACGACTTCATCCAGCAGGAACCGAACGAGGGCGCACCGGCCAGCGAGAAGACGGAGGCCTGGGTTCTGTTCGACGCGACCAACATCTACATAAGCGCCCGTCTCTGGGACTCGGCTCCGCCATCCGCGTGGGTGGCGAACGAAATGCAGCGCGACACGCCGCAACTCCGCGAGAATGACACGTTCTGGGTCGCCTTCGACACGTTCAACGACCGCCGCAACGGAGTCGCCTTCTACACCAACCCGCTCGGCGCACTCGGCGACTTCCAGATCACCAACGAGGGCAATCCGAACGGCGACTGGAACCCGGTGTGGGACGTGCGCACGGGACGCTTCGACGGCGGCTGGACTGTGGAGATGGAGATTCCCTTCAAGTCGGTGCGCTACCGTCCCGGGCCCGAGCCGGTCTGGGGCATCCAGTTCCGCCGCATGGTGCGGCGGAAGAACGAACGCTCATACCTGACGCCGGTGCCCATCTCGGCCGGGCGCCGCGGCCTCTTCCGCCTATCCGACGCGGCGATGCTGGTGGGCCTGGAACTGCCTGCGGCGGGCACCAACCTGGAAATCAAGCCGTACACCATCGGCGGGACCACGACCGACGTCAGCGCCAGCCCGCCCACCGCGTGGAACGGCGACGCCGGTGTGGACGTGAAGTACGGGATCACCCAGAACCTGACCGCCGACTTCACATACAACACGGACTTCGCGCAGGTAGAAGTGGACGAGCAGCAGGTGAATCTGACCCGCTTCAGCCTGTTCTTTCCCGAGAAACGGGAGTTCTTCCTCGAGGGCCGGGGAATCTTCGAGTTCGCGCGCGGCGGCGGCCCGAGCTCGCGGTCCAGCGCCCTGCGCCAGATCGGAGGCGGCGGGCGCAGCTCGCGCGGCATCGGCAATGCGCCGACCCTCTTCTATTCGCGGCAGATCGGCCTTCAGGGCGGAGCAGTGGTGCCGATAGTCGGCGGCGGACGCGTCACGGGAAAGGTGGGCGATTTCGACGTAGGCGCCCTGAACATCCAGACCGGTCATTTGTCGCCCGGTTCCCAGGGGGGCACCAGCGCCGAGTCGACGAACTTCGCCGTCGTGCGGATAAAGCGCGACATCCTGCGCCGCAGTGCGGTCGGCGGCCTGTTTACCAACCGTTCCGTCTCGGTTGTCGGAGAGGGCGCCGGCGCAAACCGCGTGTTCGGCGCCGACGCCACCCTCGCGTTCTACGAGAACGTGAGCGTGGTGGGCTACGTCGCCAGGACCCAGACGCCCGGTTTCGAGGGGCGGGATGTGAGCTACCAGGGCCAGTTCATGTACGCCGGGGACCGCTACGGCGTCACGGCCGAGCATCTCGTCGTCGAGGACAACTTCATTCCCGAGGTCGGCTTTCTACGGCGCGACAACTTCCGGCGATCGTACCTCGCGGGACGTTTCAGTCCGCGCCCGGCGTCACTGGAGGCAGTGCGGCAGTTCCGGCTGGAAGCGAGCTACGACTACATCCTGACCGCCGACACCGGCATCCTGGAGACGAAGCAGGCGCAGGTGGGCTTCAACACGGAGTTCGAGACCAGCGACCGGTTGGGGATGACCCTTGCGGACAACTACGAGTTCCTCGTGCGCCCGTTCGAGCCGGGGCCGGGCGTCGTGCTGCCGGTGGGCGGCTACGGGTTCCGTGATGTCGAGGCGACCTACCAGATTGGGGCGCAGCGCCGCCTCACGGGGATTGTCACGGTACGCGGCGGCGAGTACTTCAACGGGAACATCTGGTCGGTCGGCTTCAGCCAGGGCCGTCTGTCGGTCACGCCGGAGCTGTCGATCGAACCGACCGTGTCGGAGAACTGGATCGACACGCCGTACGGCTCGTTCCACACCCGCCTGATCGTCTCCCGGGTCATCTACACGTTCTCGCCCCGCATGTTCTTCGGCGGGCTGATTCAGTACAACTCCGCCACGAACAGCGTCAGCACCAACCTCCGGCTGCGGTGGGAGTACAGCCCGGGCAGTGAGCTGTTCGTCGTCTACACGGAAGACCGCGACACCGACCCCCTGCGCCCGGATCGCTTCGACAGCTTCTCCCTGCTGCGCAACCGCGGTCTCGTCGTCAAGGTGAACCGGCTGTTTCGCCTGTAGCGGGAATCTCTCCGGGCCCGTACAATCGGCGACGGCCCGATGATTACCGACAGCGCCCTGGTCGCGATCGCCGGCCTCTTGGCCGTCGTCGCCCTGCTCTTTCTCCTGATCGCACGTTTTCGCTGGCACGTCTTCATCGCGCTGCTGCTGCCCATCGTCCTGCTCGCGCTGGTCCCGGGACTTGACCGGGAGGCGTTCATCGACGCATTCGAGCAGGGTTTCGGCCGGACGATTCAGAGCATCGCGGTGGTCATAGTCCTGGGCTCGGTACTGGCCGAGGCGCTGAAACACACCGGCGGCATCGAGCGGATCACCATCTCGATGATCCGGTGGGTGGGCGAAGCGCGGATGCCGCTGGCGCTGACGCTGAGCGGCTTCGTAATCGGGCTCGCGATCTTCTCCGACGTCGGCTACGTCATCCTCAACCCGCTCGTCCACTCCGCCGCGATCAACAGCGGACTGAACATGAGCGTGATGGCGACCGGGCTCGTAGGCGCCATGCAGCTCACGCACGCGATGGTGCCGCCCACGCCCGGGCCGCTCGCGGCCGTCGCGCTGGTCGGCGCCGACATCGGCCAGGTGATCCTGTTCGGCGGGATAGCGACCTTCGTCGGGGCGCTCGCTGGCTGGGCGTATGCATCGATCGTCGGACCCCACATCGAATCACCCCCGTCGCGCGAGTTCGTCGGGCAGTCGTTCGTCGAGCAGGGACGCGAGGCCGAGTTGCCCGCCACGTGGCGGGCCTACGCGCCGATCCTCATTCCGCTCGCCCTCATCGCCGGGCAGAGCGTCGCCGCGTTCGCGCTTCCGGCCGGCCACATCGTCAATCGCGCGATGCTCTACCTCGGCTGGCCGGTCGTCGCCCTCGGCATCGGCGTGCTGCTCGCCTACCGAAACACGCGCGCCAATCAGCGGGCGGCGCGGACGAGCGAGTGGATCGAGAACGCGCTCCGCACGTCCGCCATGATCATCATGGTGACCGGCCTGGGCGGATCGCTGAGCCAGATCCTGCGCGAGACGCCCGCCGTCGACGCCATCGCCGGAGCCGTCGCCGCGACCGGCGTCCCCTCCATCTTCCTGCCGTTCGTCCTCGGCATCGCCGGCAACATGGTGACCGGCTCGACCACCGTCGGCGTCATCACCGCGGCCAGCGTCGCGGCGCCGATGATGGGCACCCTCGGACTCAGCCCGGAGGCGACGATGCTGTCCGGCGCGGCCGGCTCCATCATCATCAAGTACGTCAACTCCAGCTACTTCTGGGTCTGCATGTCGCTCTCGAAGATGACCCTCAAGGCGGGCCTGCTGTCCTACGGCGGCGTCACGCTGGTGAACGGCGTGGTCTCGATGGCGGTCGTCTACGTCCTGTGGGCGGCAGGGTTGATCTGAACGCCATCAACCGTGCCGCTACCGCATCGCAAGGGCGGCGACAAGATCTTCGTTCTCGAACGCCGAGGCTAGCCGGTCTGTTTCGCGGCGCGCGGCGCCGAGGCGCTCGGCCGTCTGCTTCCATGCGGCGACTGCAGCCCCTACCTCTCCGGCGATCCCGCGGGCGGTTGGCGCTTCAAGACCGTACGACTCCGCCGTCTCGAGAGCCAAGTCGAGCGACGCGGCCGGATCGTCGAAGCCGATCGACGTGGAGAGGACGCGGGGCCGAACGTCCGTTGGCGTCGGGTTGAGATCGTAGACCGGCGAGAGACGCCAGCCGAGTTGGCCTTCGTGCAGGAAACCGTGGTTGCGGAGGTGGTCGTCGGTGTTCGAGATCAGCACGTTGAAGACAATCCGCCGCCACAACTGCGCGAGATCCTGCCGCGGGCGGGCGCCATGCTGGCGCAGCGCATCCGCAATCTCCAGGTACGAGTGCGTCTCCCGATCCGCAGCTCCCACCAGGCTCATCGCGGAAAGGAACGGTATCCGCTCGCCGCCGCGCCGGTCGAAGCGGTCGACGATCAGGACGGTCTTGCCGCCGACGTTCTGGATCCGCCGGGACGGCGCCTCGATGCCGGCGCGTTCCGCGAGGGCGAGCGCCACCGCTTCCCAGAGAACGACGTTGCGATCGTCCTCGGTGTGCGGGAACTTGGCGATCGCAAGCGCACCGTCCGGCAATCGTACCGCCGCCTTGGGCCGTGCACCGCCCAGTGACGAGCCCGGGCCGATCAGCAGCCGCAGGTCCTCATCGTCCTCACGGTCGCCTGTGACCCGGTCGGCGCTCGCGACCAGTCGCCGCAGCTCGACGAGCGGTGGCATTCGCGATGGTTGGGGCGCAGCCAGGAACGGCCCCTCCGGCTCGATGGCGAAACGGAGCGCGCCCTGACGGGCCTCGTCGTCGACTGACAGCAGCACGTCGGCCTCCGACAACCCTCGGGGCGCCAGATCGTTCCGACGCGCGCGGCGGCGCTCGGCGCGACGCAACAACATCCGGCCCCAACGGTCCGGGGCCGAATCGCTCATGGCCCCGAACAGCGCCACGCCTCGCACGGTGTGGAACGGTCCGGCCGCCGCAGTCAGCGGTAGCGCCGGATCGATAGCGAAGCGTTCTGGATGCTCCAGCCATCCAGCGTCGTACTCGAATGTCGCGCTCTCGCGACCGCCGCGGAAGCGGCACCACAGGCGTCCCACCAGGACCGGTGCGCCGTGCAGATCGACGGATACAAAGATCTCCCGCTCCATCGTCGGCTATTCCTGCGACGACGGGCGGCGTCGGCGAGCGCGAATCCGTTGCGGCAGGCGTTCCGCCTCCAGGTCCAGCCCTACGCTGTCGCGTCCGGCGTCGGCCAGCGTGGCGATCCGGTCCGACAGCCCCAGGACGAACAGCACCGTCGCCACTGCGCCGAGCGCGACGCCCGGATCACCCCGCTCGATCTTGTGGAGCGTTGAACGGCTGATCAGGGCGCGCTCCGCCATCATGGCCGTCGGGATGCGGCGGCGGCGGCGTGCATCGCGGATGTCCGCACCGAGCTGCATCAGCGCCCGGCGCGCCGCAAACGGCATGGACTTCCTGATCGGAACACTCATATATCACCTAAAATTATGCAGTATAGATGTTACTGCTAATAATTGCATACATAAAGAGAGGAAAGCAGACAGAGTCTCGGTGTGAGGCGGTGCGAGTTCGAACGTCCGAGGACGGCTAGGGAGGTGCTGACGGAGGCGCCTTCAAGTGCGGCGACCGCGTGCTTATACGAGGCCGTCGAGCGCTTCGACCAACATACGCCCTTCGGCAACCGCCGCCGCCGCCTGTGTCTTGTCCAACGTCGCCAACGGTGCATCCGCCCGAAGGGCCAGTTCAAGGTACGTGGCGTCGTAGATGGACAGTCGATGGGCGCGCGCTAGCGCAAACGAGACGCCGACATTGAGCTTCGTGTCCGTCTCAACCGGCAGTTCTTCGATGCGGCGCAAACACTCGTCGACTTCATCTGCCCGCATGCGTCCCCGGCGTTCTGCGCCGATGAGGGCACTCCTGACTTCCAGGTGCCAGAGCTGCGGCACGAGCGCGAGCTCTGTCTCGAGCCGCTCCAGGGCCGCGTTCGCCCGCGGGTTGTCTTCGTCATCGAAGAGCCATGCCGCGGCGACGGACGCGTCCAGCACAAAGCAGGTCACCAGCGATGGCCTTCGTGAATCGAGGAGAGGATCTCCTCGGTACTCATTTCAATGCGCCGCCGCTGCGGCCGCCACTATCACGGGCAGGGCGCGGCGGCGCGATATGATACGGGTTCGACTCGCCAGGACGACGGGAGGCAGCCGTGGGGAAGATTGAGAAGCGCTGGCGCCGGGGCATGTCGCGTCGGAAGGCGATTGCCGGGATGGCGTCGTTCGTGGCGGCGTCGCCCGTGCTTTACGCTCAGCGTGACCCGTGGCCGCTCGGGCCCCACCGGCGGTTCCTCGGCTTTGACGAGATGCGCGACGTCTTCGACTTCGAGCCGGTCTTCCGCGCCAACGTCCCGCTGTCGGTCTACGACTACACGGCCCACGGCACCGAATCGGAGTTCACGCTCTACCGCAACCGCGACGCGATGGACTGGGTGCAGCTCGTCGGCCGGGGCGGCATTGACCCGGAATCGGTTGACACGTCGACGGAACTGTTCGGCCACCGGATGCCGAGTCCGATCATGATCGCGCCCACCTCGTTCCAGCGCGACCTGCATCCGGACGGCGAGGTGGGCATGCACCGCGCCGCGACGACGATGGGAACGACCATGATGGTCAGCAACGCGTCGCACTTCCCGTTCCGGCGGATAGCGGAGACGTCGGACGGGCCGCTCTGGTTCCAGCGCTATGCGACGCCGGATCCGGAGACGAACCAAAAGGTGTTGGCGGAAGCCCAGGAACTGGGCGCCCAGACCATCGTCGTGACCATCGATCAGCAGGCGTCCTACTACGAGCGCGACCTGCACGACCGCCACCTCGGGGGCACGCCCCGCACGGTGACGCGACGCCGGCAGAACAATCCGCCCAACCCCTACCGCGTAAGCGCCGGGCGCCTCTGGTACGAGTGGTCGCTCTTCGATCAGCTCCGCCCGATGTGCGAGGTGCCGATGCTCGCCAAGGGCATCCTGACCGCGGAGGGGGCGCTGAAATGCCTCGAAATGGGCGTCGACGGCATCGTCGTCTCCAACCACGGCGGACGCGCAATCGACTACGGTCCGTCGAGCCTCGAGGTGCTCGAGGAGGTCGTCGAGGCGGTCGACGGACGCGTGCCGGTGCTCATCGACAGCGGGTTCCGGCGCGGCAGCGACGCCCTCAAGGCGCTCGCGCTCGGGGCCGACGCGGTCTGCTTCGGCCGCGCGCTGCGGTGGGGACTCGGCGCGTTCGGCGAAGCAGGCGCCCAGCGCGTGCTGGAAATCCTGAACGCCGAGCTGCGGCATGCGATGGCGGCGGTCGGCGTCGACTCTATCGCCCGGATCGACCGCAGCATCGTGAAGACCAACTTCCCGTAGGGTTGGTGCAAGAACCACGACGAGCACGACGATGAGGATGGCAAAACGCGGAACGACTCACAGGCCGACAGCAAGCAGCCGGCGCGACTGGCTGCGCCGGCTCGGACTTGCCGCGACCGGCTCCACCGCCGGACCCGACGCTGCCGCGCCGTCGGCCGGAGTCCCCGGCGCACAGCGCGAACCCTGGAGCGGCGCCCCGCCGAACGACCGGCTTGCGCCGGTCCTCGAACTGGTGAACGTCCCGGAATTCGAGGCGATGGCGCGCCTGAAGCTCACGCCGGACCGGTTCGACACGATTGCCGGGGGCGACCGCGGCTCGTTCGATCGGATGACGTTCCGGCAGCGGCTGATGGTCTACGCGATGGAGCTCGACCTGACGACGCGCCTCTTCGACTACGACATGTTCGCGCCGATCATCGTCGGCCCGGTCGGTAACCAGTCCGCCCTTCACCCGGACGGCGAGTTGGCGACGGCGCGCGGCGCCTCCGACGCCAAGGCGGTGATGGTGGCGACGCGGCAGTCGGACAAGCCCATCGATCAGGTGGTGGCGGCGAGCAGCGAGCCGGTCTGGTACCAGATCTACGCGGGCGACCCCGGCGCCGAAGACGACGCTGCGCGCGCCGTCGAGGCGGGTTGCCGCGCCGTCTGCGTCACCGTCGGCGCGGACATCGACCGTCAGCCGGCGCCAGTCGATTGGGACGCTATCGGGCGACTCAGCAGTGCGATCGACGTGCCGGTGGTCGCCAAGGGCATCATGCGAGTGGACGACGCCCGCGCCGCTCTCGATCAGGGAGCGCGCGGCCTGGTGGTTTCGAACCATGGCGGCATGCTGCCGACGGGGAACGCGCTCGCGATCGACGTCCTGCCGGGAATCTCGGACGCCGTGGGCGACGAGGCGCCGGTCCTCGTGGACGGCAGCTTCCGCCGCGGCACGGACGTCCTGAAGGGGCTGGCCCTGGGGGCGAGCGCCGTCATGGTGGCGCGGCCCCCGATGTGGGGCCTGACCGCCTACGGCGCGGAGGGCGTGCAGGTGGGCCTGGAGATCCTGCAGACCGAGCTGGCCCGCAACATGGCGTCCTCGGGGCGTCCCACCATCGCCATGATCGACCGGGAACTGGTCCGCTTCGATTCACGGTAGCGCCTCGCGTGGCATGGTGCGCCACTCTGTGCGCGGTTTGGTGCGCCGGCTTGGTGCGCCGGCCTCCAGGCCGGCAAGAAAAGGAGACTTCGATGCAGCTGACGAACGTCGCGCGACACGTTCCGTCTAGAGCAGACATCCCGGCCGCTGCACTGGCGGTGGCGACGGCGGCCGCAGTCGGCATCGCCGCGGTCGCGATGCAGGCCCAGGACGCCGACATGGTCGAATGGCCCTACGTCGGCGCGGACCAGGCGGCGTCAAAGTACTCCCCGCTTGCCGACATCAACCGTGCCAACGTCGATCAGCTCGAGATTGCCTGGACGTGGGAGCCGAACGAGTTGCCGAACCAGGAGTTCGGCACGCGCCCCGGTAGCTTCGAGGTAATGCCGCTGATGATCGACGGCATCGTCTACGTCTCGACGATGTACACGCGCGTCGTCGCGCTCGACGCCGAGACGGGCGAACAGCTTTGGGCGTTCGACCCCGAAGCATGGCGCGGGGGCGCGGAGGGAAGTCCTCCCGGCGGCTTCAAGCACCGCGGGGTCGCCGTCTGGGGCGAGGGCGACGCCATGCGGATCTTCATCAACAGCCGCGACAGGCTGTACGCCGTCGACGCGGCGGACGGCGCGTTGATTCCGACGTTCGGCGAGGATGGTCAGATCCGATTGACCGAGGACTTCCCCAACCCGGTCACCCCCGACATGTTCGATCAGACGTCGCCACCGGTTGTCTTCGAGGACCTCGTGATCGTCGGCAGCCGCGTGCCCGACCGCATCCAGCGACGGTTCGACACGCCCGGCTCGGTGCAGGCGTTCGACGTTCACACCGGCGAGCGGCGGTGGGTCTTCTACACGGTGCCGCAGTCGAACGACGCGTTCGGCGCCGACACGTGGGAGAACGGATCGTGGCGCTACACGGGGCACGCCAATGTCTGGGGACTGATGTCCCTCGACGACGAACGGGGCCTCCTCTACGTCCCGACCAGCACACCGAGCAGCGACTACTGGGGCGGCGACCGGCTCGGGGCCAACCTGTTCGCCGAGTCGCTCGTCTGCCTCGACGCGCGGACCGGCGAGCGCCAGTGGCATTTCCAGGCGGTTCACCACGGGCTGTGGGACTACGACTTCACGTCGGCCCCCAACCTGATGACGCTCGAGGTGGACGGCCGGGCCATCGACGCAGTGGCGGAGGTTTCTAAGCAAGGCTTCACCTACGTCTTCGACCGGGTGACGGGCGAGCCGGTCTGGCCGATCGAGGAGCGCCCGGTCGACACCGAGACCGACGTGCCGGGCGAGGTGGCCTACCCGACGCAACCGTTCCCGACCAAGCCGCCTCCGTTCGCGGCGCAGGGCGTCTCGCTCGATGACGCGAACGACCTGACGCCGGAGATCCACCGCATCGCCACTGAGGAGATGCAGACCTTTCGGCTCGGTCCGCTCTTTACGCCTCCCAGCATGCGCGGAACGCTGCAACGCCCGCGCGTAGACGGCGGAGCCAACTGGGGCGGCGCCGCCCTCGATCACGAGACCAACTGGCTCTACGTGCGCACCTCGGAGGGGGTCTCCCCCAACCAGGTCTGCGCCACGGATCCGAACGTGCCGGATGTCGACGTCGAATACACCAACAACTGTCCGCGCGGCGGATCGGCGGGAATCTTTCGTGGACTGGATGGCTACGTGCCGGCCGAGCGTAGCCAGCTCGGGCCGATTCCCCTCATCAAGCCGCCCTACGCGAAGCTCGTCGCCATCGACCTCAACGCTGGCGACATCGCCTGGAGCGTCCCGTTCGGGGAGGGCAGCCGGGTCATGCGGTCGCACCCTCTGCTGCGCGGCGTCGACCTGCCGGAGCGCCTCGGCACGCCGGGGGCCATGGGTCCGATGGTGACCGGTGGCGGACTCGTCTTCCTGGGCGGGGGAGACCCGTATCTCTATGCGTTCGACGCCGCCACCGGCGAGGAGCTGACGCGTCACGCCACCGAGTTCCGCACGAGCGGCAACCCGATGACGTATCGCTCGCGCGCGGGGCGGCAGTTCATCCTGATCGCGACGGGCGCGGGTCCCGACGCCCGCCTCGTCGCCTTTGCCCTGCCCTGACGGCGACTACGATGTCGAGAATCTGGACGCTGGCTGTTCTTGTGGCGACACTGGTCGGTTGCGACAGTTCACAGGCACCCGAAGTCATCGTCGTCGAGACCCCGGGCGCCGTGTCGATCAAGGCCGAGGTTTGGGCCGACAACTGGTTCGCCTTCTACCTCGGCGAACGGCTGATCATCGAGGACTCGACTCCGATAACGACGGAGCGGTCGTTCAATGCCGAGGCGTTTGTCTTCAACGCCGACTACCCCCTGCAATTGAACATCGTCGCCAAGGACTTCAAGCAGGACGATACCGGTCTGGAATACATCGGCCGCAGCAACCAGCAGATGGGCGATGGCGGGCTCATCGCGCAGTTCACGGATGTTGCCACCGGAGCGATGGTCGCAGTCACGAATAGCGATTGGCGATGCCTGGTGATTCACGATGCGCCGCTCGACCGCGCTTGCGAAGACGAGGCCGAACCGGTACCCGGCGCCGGCCCGTGCCAGTTCGAGTCGATGCCAGAGCCTGACGGCTGGCGCATGGCCGGATTCGACGATGCCCAATGGCCGTCGGCGGTGGAGCACAGCGAAGCCGCCGTCAGACCCCGAGGTGGCTACGATGCGATAGCGTGGCGGGACGAGGCGCGTCTGATCTGGGGAGCCGACCTCGAGACGCACAATACGATGCTGTGTCGCCTTACGGTGGAGCAGCCCTGAAGAGGAGCTTCGGGCTAACGGGGCTTCGACGCGGTGAAGGCCGTCAGGGGCGCCTGGGCCATGAATTCGCCCCAGTACGGGTCGCCGTGCTCGGACGGATCGAGCAGGGCATCGACCCAGCGGAAATCGTCGAAACCGGCATCGCGCGCCGCCGCCGTGTAGGTGGCGGGTTCCAGATAGTAGTTCTCGAATTCAAACGACCGCCCGTCGTGATTCGTGATCCGGTACTGGATGATGTCGCCTTCGCTCGGAGGGTGCGGACACGTTCTTTCCAATCCGTACTTCGCCAGTGAAGCTCCCGGCTGCGGCGGACGCCGCACGTTGTCGTTGAATCCGACGAGCCGGCCACCAGACCTCAGAGCGCGATAGCACGCGCGGAAGAACCGATTGATTGCGAGCCGGGTTCGCGCGTAGTTGAGAAGATAGATCGCGACCACGATATCGACCGGCGCCGGCGGCGTGAACGTGGCGGCATCTTCGCAGACATAGCGGCAGCCAAGCGGGTCCCTGCGCTCCTCCGCCTCCGCCAGCGCGACCATTTCCCGCGAGAGATCGACGCCGGTCACGGCGGCTGCGCCGGACCGCTTGAATTGGCGCGCGTAGACTCCCTCGCCACAGGCCAGGTCCAGCACCGTCCTGCCGCGCAGGTCACCCAGCAACTCGACGAGCGTGTATCGCTCTACGTAGTGGCGGAACAGCAGCCACTTCGATTCGCGGTAGCGATCGGCGATGGCATCGTAGGCGGCGGGCTGCGTCATCGCACCTTCTCGACCCGGCTCGCGCCTGCGTCATCGACCGGCTGCAGGCTCGGGGAGTTCGACATCGTCCCGCCGAATTATATGGCCGCCGCGCAAGTAGACTGGAGGCTGGCGTCACATCAGGCTGCAATATGTCCATCTCCGTCATTTCCCTTTTCAGCGATACGGAAACCCGCCCCACCGACGCCATGCGCGCCGCCATCGCCGCGGCCAGGGTGGGTGACGAGCAGAAGAACGCCGACCCGACCGTCCTTGCCCTGCAGGAACGCGTCGGTGGCGGCCGGGGTGCCGGCGGCGGACTTCGCCGCCTGCGTCGACTCGGTCTGGATCGACTTCACGAAGGGACTGGGAGCCCCGATTGGCGCGGTCCTGGCCGGGTCGAAGGACTTCATCCAGGCCGCGCGGCGCTTCAAGCAGCTCTTCGGAGGAGCGATGCGGCAGGCGGGGATCGCGGCGGCGGCGACCCGTACCTCTACGCGTTCGACGCCGCCACCGGCGAAGAGCTGACGCGCCATGCGACCGAGTTCCGGACGAGCGGCAACCCGATGAGTTAGCGCTCGCGGGGCGGGCGTCCCCGTCACCCGGACGCGGCGACGAACTGAAACACTTCTTCGAGCGGCTTGCGGAACACGTGGGCAATCCGGAACGCGACCTCGAGCGACGGCGAGTACTTGCCGCCCTCGATAGCGTTGACGGTCTGCCGGGTGACGCCGACCCGATCGGCGAGTTGCTGCTGCGTCATCTCGCCGTGGCGGAACCGCAGGGTCCGGATCTGGTTGCGGATGCTCGTCCCCGACTGAGCCACGTTCAGATCCCCCGGCGGTAGTAGACGATTTGCAACACGTCCTTCGCCACCTCGGAACCGAACAGCGAGATGAGGAGCAGGTGCGCCACCCAGACGCCGCCGACCGACAGGATCAGCGCCATGATCGCGCCAATGACTCCGACGCCCAGGATCCACGACGACCGGCTCTCTGCGCAACAGGCGATGAGCCGATCGCGCTCGTCGGCCTCGTCCGACCGGCTGGTAATCGCGGCGACGACGTGCCCTGCGATATTGACGGCTACGATGAGGACGATCGCCACGGCGAAGATCGGCACGAAGGGCGGCAAGGCGCTGACGCCGTTCGACAGCATGAGGCCGGCGACGACCAGATAGCCACCCAAGCCGACGACGAGACTGACAAGTTGAATCCAGACGCTCTTCTGCTCGAAGGACATACCCGGGGAATCTCCCGATTCCGATGAAGTGACTGCTGTAGTTGACATGGTGTAAAGAATACTAGACACCATCCGGTGTGTCGAGAATTCTTGACATCCGTGTCGGGCGACGGCGCGGGTCCGTGGTTGGCTGCGAGATCGAGCGTATCATTGGCCTCGTCGCCGGACCCTGCGGCATGCCGGCGTGCAGGCTGATGTCCAACCGCGTCGTCTCCCTCTACAGTGATACCGAGACCCGCCCCACGGAAGGAATGCGCGCCGCGATCGCCGCGGCCAAGGTGGGTGACGAGCAGAAGAACGCCGACCCGACCGTCCTCGCCCTGCAGGAACGCGTCGCCGGCCTGCTCGGCAAGGAGGCGGCGCTCTGGATGCCGACCGGCACGATGTGCAACCTGACGGCGATCCGGACGCACACCCGACCGGGTGACGCCATCGTCGCCGACTGGATGGCGCATATCGTCCGCGCGGAATCGGGCGGGTCGGCCCTGGCGTCCGGGGTGACGATAGAACCGATCCGGACCGCCCGGGGGATCTTCACCCCCGACGAAGCCGAAGCCGCTATCGCCCGAGCGACCACGGTGCCGACACCGTACGGCCAGCCCGTCTCGCTGGTTTGCGTCGAGCAGACCCACAACTTCGGTGGCGGCGCGGTCTGGCCGCTCGACGCGTTGCGTGAGGTCTCGGGCGCCGTGCGCGGGCGCGGCATCGCGATGCACATGGACGGCGCGCGGCTGATGAACGCGTCGGTGGCGGCCGGGGCGCCGGCGGCAGACTTCGCGGCCTGCGTCGACTCGGTCTGGATCGACTTCACGAAGGGACTCGGAGCCCCGATTGGCGCGGTGCTGGCCGGATCGAAGGAATTCATCCAGGCCGCGCGGCGCTTCAAGCAGCTCTTCGGAGGAGCGATGCGGCAGGCGGGGATCGCGGCGGCGGGCTGCCTGTACGCGCTGGATCACCACGTCGAGCGGCTGGCCGACGATCATGCGAACGCGCGCCGCCTGGCGACCGGATTGGCGGAGATTCCCAGCATCACGCTGCGGACGCCGGAACCGGAAACGAACATGATCTTCTTCGCCGTCGACGGCCTCAGGATGACCGCCGCCGAATTCGCGGCGAAGCTGAAGGCGGCCGGCGTCCTGATGAGCGGCGCGGGTGGGTACGTCCGCGCCGTCACGCATCTCGACGTGTCGCGGGACGACATCGACCGCGCCCTCGCCGTGATCCGGGGCGTGGCGGCCAGTGGCGACTGATCGGCGGGTAGCCTAGGCAGCCCGTGGTGAAAGCCGGCGTGGACGCCGGCGCACCAACGCATACAATAGCGGCCATGGACCTCCGCCTCTCGGCAGCGGTGATCGGCATCCTTCTGGCAGGCGCCCTTCCGGCGCCGGCAACCGCCCAGGACCACCCCGGCAGCGTTCCCTACCAGCAGGTTTGCCAGGCATGCCATGGCGAGGGGGCGCGCGGAAATATCGCGCCAGCGCTTGTGCCGGGCAGCTTCGACACGAACTATGTCCTGGCCGTCGTCCGCGAGGGCTACGGCCAGATGCCACCCATCTCGCGGCGCGAGCTCACCGATGACCAGGTGCGGCAGGTGGTCGGCTACCTCGACTCGCTCAACGCCGGGGGAAGCGGCGGCGCGGGCGGGTCGGCCGCGACCCAGAGCGCCTACGACGGACCGCGGACGCCGGAAGGACAGCCCGACCTGAACGGCATCTGGCAGACGCTCAATTCAGCGTCGTGGGACATCCGCCCGCACAACGCGTCGGACGGCATCCCCGCCGGCCTCGGCGTCGTCGTCGGCGACGAAATCCCCTACCAGGAATGGGCGGCCGAACAGCAGGAGCAGAACTACGCCAACCGGCTGCAGGACGATCCCGTCCGCAAGTGCTACCTGCCCGGCGTGCCGCGCATCACCTACATGCCGTTCCCGTTCCGGATCCTGCAGACGCCCGATCACGTCGTCATCACGTACGAATACCAGCACGTCGTCCGCATCATCTATACCGACGGCAGCGACCATCCGTTGCCGAACGACTTCTGGCTGGGCGACTCGCGGGGCCACTGGGAAGGCGACACGCTCGTCGTCGACACCACCCACTTCAACGGACTCACCTGGTTCGACGCGGCGGGCAACTTTCACAGCAATCAGTTGCATGTCGTCGAGCGCTATACGCCCGTCAGCGAGACCCATATCGACTACGAAGTGACCATCGAGGATCCGGAGGTCTTCACCCGGCCCTGGACGATGCGGATGCCGCTCTATCGCCGGTTGGAAGAGCGGCTGCAACTGCTCGACTACGACTGCGTCGACTTCATCCTGCAGAAACTGACCGCACCAGAGGGAGGTGCACCATGAACCTGCGTGCAAACACAACGTTCCGGCGTACCACGGTTCTGATCGGCGCGCTGGCAGTGGCCGGCGTGGTGGGGCTTCCCGCGGGCGCGCCCGCGCAGCAAGGCGGCGGCACCGAGTTCGATCCGCCGCGCACGCCCTGGGGCGACCCGGACTTCAGCGGCTACTACCTGCCGGGCGGGGGGCAACCGCTCGAGACGCCAGCCAGTGACGACTGGTCGCCGCCCGAGGGGGCAAACCGCGGACAGGGCGCCGCATTCTCCCGCTTCTTCGCGGACGACGCCAACGCACCTCCCCGCGCGGAGCGGGTCTCACGGCCGATGATCATCGACCCGCCCGATGGCAGGGTCCCCCTTCAGCCCTGGGCGGCCGAGCAGCGCGACGAGATCATGCGGCGGCAGGACGAGTTGGCCCACCTCGACCCGCGCGTGAAGTGCCTGCCGTCAGCCTTGCCGCGCGTGCATCTGCCGGTCGGCTACAACTCGTACCAGATCCTGCAGATCCCCGGCTATGTCGTGATGATCTACGAGTGGAACCACCTGTTCCGCTACATCCCGGTCGATGGCGATCAGTCGGCCCTGCCCGACAACATCCGTCTCGGCATGGGTAATCCGCGCGGCCGGTGGGAGGGGAACACGCTGGTCGTCGAATCGACCAACTTCACCGACAACACCTGGCCGGTCGGCCATGGCGCGCCACCGGAGGGGGCGCCGGGCCGGACGCTCAGCACGGGCCACGGCGTCTTCCACAGCGGCAACCTGCGCGTCACCGAACGGTTCACGTTCGTTGACGCCGACACGATCAGCTACCGCGCGACCATTGAGGATCCGGAGGTGTTCACCCAGCCCTGGACCATCGAGTTCAATGCACTCCGCCGCGCGCCGGAAGGGCACATGCTCTTCGAGTACGCCTGCCACGAAGGCAACGGGCGCAACCTCGAACTGATGACCGGCGTCGACGTCGACTCGGTCCGGGTCGAAGCGAAATAGCGGCAACGCTGCAGCGGAAGCGAGGGACATGCGATGCGACTGACATTCTGCGCACTCGGCGTCGGTGCCGTGACGGCCGCGCTGCTGATCGGAACCGGGACGCCGGTCGGAGCGCACCATGCCTTCTCGGCCGAGTTCGACGCGAACCGGCCGCTGCAACTGCGCGGCACGGTATCGAAGACGGAGTGGATCAACCCGCATTCCTGGATCCACATCGACGTGGAGGGAGAGGACGGCGAGGTGACCACCTGGGCCATAGAGTGCGGCGCGCCCAACGCGCTGATGCGCCGCGGCCTGAACAAGAACTCGCTCCCGGTCGGCACCGAACTGGTAATCGACGGCTTTGGGGCCAAGAACGGGTCCAATACGGCGAACGCCCGTGACATCACGCTGCCGGACGGGTCGCAGTTCTTTGTCGGCTCGTCCGGCACGGGGGCGCCCTACGATCGCCGCTAGCGCGCCCTGGCGGGTGCTTGCGGCGCAAGCTCCTGGCCGCGCGGTGGCGCTGCTTGCGCTGCTGATCGCCACGTTCCCGGCCGCCGCTCAAGGGCAGGTAACGACCACCGGCTCGATTCGGGTCGCCGTCAGCGATCCGGCCGGCCTCTCTATCCCCGGCGCCACCGTCACGGCGGCGGCGGATGATGCCGCCACCACGCGCGTCGCATTCACGGACGCGGCAGGGCTGGTCGAGTTGCGCGCCCTGAACCCGTCGGCCCGCTATGTCGTGACCGTCGAGTTGCCCGGCTTCCGAACGAGCCGGCAGGCGGGCGTCCTGGTCCGCGCGGGCCAGACCGCATCGCTCGCCGTGAGTCTGGAGGTCGGCAACCTGACCGAGGCCGTGGTGGTAACCGCCGCGCCCCCGGTCGTCGACGTCACCAGCGCGGTCGTCGCCGAAGACATCACCCTGGATCTGACCGAGGCGGTCCCGACCGGCCGCAGCTACCAGAGCTACCTGCAACTCGTGCCCGGCGTGCTGCCGGACGACCCGGAGTCACCCGGCAACCCCGCCTCCAAGTCGGGCCTCAACTACCGCGACATCGGCGGCGACGCAGGCGTTTCGCGCGACAACTTCTACTACATTGACGGCATCAACGTGACCGATGGCGTCAGCGGCACGTTCGGCGCCAACCTCAACACCGAGATCATCCAGGAGCAACAGGTGCTGACCGGGGGCATCCCGGCCGAGTACGTCGGTGCTCCCGGGCTGCTCTCGAGCGTCATCACGAAGTCGGGCGCCAACCAGTTCAGCGGCTCGATCAACTACTTCTTCCAGAACGACGGCCTCGTCGCCGAGAACCGCAACGCCTCCGATCAGGAGTTCTCCCGGTTCGACACGGCTCTCACCGGCGGCGGCCCGGTCATCAGGGACGAGGCATGGTTCTTTGCCAGCTACCGCCGGCTCGGGCGTACCGACACCGTGGTTGCTCTCGACGGAATCGACGTGATCCGCACCGTCCAGAAGAAACAGCACCAGCTCTACGGCCGAGGAACCTGGGCGCCGGACACGAACGAGACGATCACGTTCACGTTTCTGAATGACCCGACCGACATCAGCGGCAGCCGCAACCGCGAGGTCACGAACGCGAGGGACAGCAGTCGCGTTCAAGGGGGGAACAACTACCACCTGAAGTACACGCGCCTGTTCGGAAACCTGCTCGTGGAGGGCTCCTACAGCAAGCACAACGGCGAGGTGTCCGACTACGCGGCGCTCTCCGGCCCCAGAAACAGCATCGTCTTCAGGGACACCGATATCCGCACCCTCGAGGACGAGCAGCTCGGCGGCTTCGGGCTCGACGACCTCGATCAGCGCGACACCGAGGGCTACAAGGCCACCGCCGTGGTGCAATCTGGTCGCCACGCCATCCATGGCGGCGTGGAGTTCATGCGGAACGCAAACCTGCGCGACACGGTGTTCGACGGGGGGCTATACACCTCCCTGGCCGGTCCGCTGGCGGGACTCACCGCGGCCGAGCTGTTCGCGGGGAGCTTCTCCGATACCCGCTTCGACCCGACCAACAGCAGCGATTACTCCGGCTTCATCCGCACGGTCGACCGCCTTCCCGACCGGGCGTCGTTCTACGGGCTCTACGATCTGGACGGCGACGGCACGATCACCCAGGACGAACTCGCCGCCGGCCTGGCGTTCGCCAGCACCGCCGGGAACCCGGACGGGGCGATCAACTACGACCGGATGATCCAGTCGGAACTAGGCCTGCAGCAGACCCGTTCCGATGGGCTGAGCTTCTTCCTGCAGGATACGTTCAGCGTTGCTGACAACCTGTCGTTCGATGTCGGCGTGCGCACGGAGCGGTTTGCGCATTTCGCCACGGACGGCGTTAACATCTTCACCTTCGACTGGACGTTCGCGCCCCGCCTCAGTGTGTCGTACGACCCGGCCGGGAACGGACGGCAACGGATCAGCGCGTACTACGGCAGGTACTACGACCCGATTCGCAACAACCTCACGAATTTCGCGGGGACTCTGACCGGTTCCATCCGCGAGGAGCAGGTGTACGCCAACGATCAGTGGGTGACCTACCGGGTACGCGGGGGGCCTCAGCAGGCCGACGCGCTGTTCGCGCCGACCACGAAGACTCCATGGACCGACGACTTCCAGGTGAGCTGGGAAACCGACCTCGGCGGCGGCCGCAGCGTCATGGCCCTCTATACGAAACGGCGGACACGGGACATCATCGAGGACTACGACATGGCCCTCTATGCGTTCCGCTCCGACGGAACGACGAACTACCCGGGGCGGGTCGATCATCCGGACTCGCTCTTCCTCGGTCTCGACTACTTCGGTTACGACACCTTCCCCGAGTCGAACTTCGTCATTGCGACCCTCGCCGGCGGCGCGCGCGACTACCAAGGCCTCGAATTCACCTTCCGCCAGCGGCTGCGGGCCAACTGGCAGGCGCTGGCCGCTTACACCTACGGCCACGCGACCGGCAACACCAACTCGGACTCGAACGCCGACTTCCAGGGCGATGTGATCTGGCTCGACCCGCGCGCTCCGAACCAGTGGGGAGACCAGCCGGGTTCGATCGCGCACCTGTTCAAGGTGAGCACGTCGTACCACTGGGCCGGCGGATTCCAGATTGGCGCCAACTGGCGCTGGAATTCGGGGACGCTGGCCAGTCGCACGTTCCGGGCCTTCAGGCGCAACTTGCCCGTTCGCGTCGAGACCGGCGAGGAGTTCGAGTTCGCCGGGATCACGCGCCGCTGGCTCTCGCCGACCGCGGTAGGAAGCCTGCGCAATCCGTCCTTCGGGGTTGTCGACGTCCGCCTGCTCTACAACTATCGGCTCGCGGACACCCGCCTCGAGCTGTTCGCGGACGTCTTCAACCTGCTCGACAGTCAGGACGCCATTCGCAACCAGGACCTGCTGGCCGGCGCCGGCGGCAACGCCTTCGGCGACGGTATCCGCTTCACGCCGCCGCGGCGGGTCTTCCTCGGCACCCGGCTGAGCTTCGGTTAGCCGCCCGCCGCGATTCGCAGGATCGCGCCAGCGGCAAGATGCCGAAACCCCTGGCGGCACACCGCGGGATCCGCCAGTTGTGATGCGATGATGCAGACATAGTATGATCCTACATCATGCGGACGACGATCACGCTGGACGAGCAACTCCTCGCGCAACTGAAGCGGCGGGCGGCCGAGTCAGGCACATCCGTCAGCCGGCTCATCGAGCAAGCAGTGCGACTGTTTGTGCGGGCGCCGACTCACACGGTAGACGAAGAACCGTTCGAGTTGATCACCTTTGGAGCCGGCGGCGAGTTTTCCCGTCACAACATTGACAAGGCCTCCGCGCTGCTGGAGGCGGAAGATAGAGAACGGTACGGGTCGGGCAGCTAGGCGGTGCAGTTACCCGACGTCAACGTCCTGATCTACGCGCATCGAGAAGACTCTCCGGAGCACGCGCGCTACGCGTCCTGGTTGCGGGCGCTGACGCATTCCCCGGAGCCCTTTGCCGTGTCGGAGACCGTACTGGCCAGTTTCCTCCGTCTGGTGACGAACGGAAGGATCTTCACTCCCCCGACGCCGATGGAAACGGCCATCGCATTCTGTCAGCGACTCGCGACACAACCGCGGGCCGTTGTGGCGCGGCCCACGCCTCAGCACTGGAAGATCTTCGTCGAGTTGTGCCGGGAGATCGAAGGACCTCTGGTGTCGGATGCCTACCTTGCCGCGCTGGCAATCGAGCACGGTTGTGAGCTGATCACGACGGACAGCGATTTCGCCCGCTTCCCGGGCCTCCGTTGGCGGCATCCACTCAGCGCCTGACGCGCTGCGCGGTCTCCCCGGCTAACCGCGCCGGCAACTGGTGTGCTCGCGTGTTCAGCGGCCCCCGCGTTCCTCCTCGAGCTGATCCAGATAGGCCTGCTCCAGCCGCTCCACGGCGAGACGGAACCCGTCGGGGTCGACGAACGTGTTCGGGTCGTAGGGGTTGCCCGGCGCCCACTTGTCGTGGAGGTTGTATTGCGAGCCGTGCGCGGCGACCCAGACGTCGATGTCCATGGCCTTCTGCTTGCGGAACGTCTCCGCGAAATCGTCCGCGACGCCCGGGTAGGTGGGATCGACGACGAGTTGCTTGCCCGGGTTGATGGTCCCCATGTTCGCGATGATGACGTCGTAGTCACGTCCCGCCTCGTGGACGGTCATCGCGTAGCCGGAACTCCCTGCAGTATGGCCCGGCATCTCCACCACGGTCAGCCGCGCCGCCCCCAGCTCGAGGACATCGCCGTCGGCGATGATGCGGTCCACCTCGACCGGCTGGAACGACTGCTCGCCGCCGAAGTGCGGGTCGCTGAAGCCGCCGTCCTCCAGCACGGGAGCGTCGTCGGCCGTCGCCCACATCTCCGCGCCGGTGATCTCCTTGATCTCGGCCAGCGCCGCCGTGTGATCCCAGTGCGCCTGCATCTGCAGGAGCACTCTGATGTCCTCGAAGTCGAAACCGAGCGACTCGATGTTCTGCCGGATCAGTTCGGTCGAATCCTCGAGGCCGGTGTTGATGAGGAAGTGACCCTCCTCGGAAGTGACGAGGAACACCGCCAGATCGTAGGTGCCGACGGCATACAGGTTGCCGATGACCCGGTGACCGGGGAAAGGCCGGGCCCAGTTGTCGCGCTGGGCCACCGCCGGAGCGGCGGCGGCCAGGGTGATTGCAAAGGCCAGGCCGGTCGCGAAAACAGTTCGAAGCATCCGCTTCCGCATCATGAGCATTCGCTCCCTACCGCCCCGCGGCCGCCTCCGCCTCTTCCATGCGGGCGCCGGCGAGGATCCCTTCCATGCTGTAGTTCCCCTCGTGGCAGGCGTACTCGTACATCGGCTGGTCCGCCAGCCGCATCGGGATGGACGCCGTCCACGCCGAAACCCAGGTCTCCGGGTCTGTCACCGTGTACGTGTAGTCCAGCGTGTCTTCGTCGACGCGTGTCAGGCGCTCGACCAGCGTCATGTTGGGCGTCGTGCCGCGCCAGCCCCGCTGATCGTTGAAGTTCCTGGTCTCGATGACCAACGTGTCGCCGTCCCAGTGCGCGCGCGAGTCGCCCGTCCACTGCCGTATGTCCTCGCCGAGGGCGGGCCGGCCGTCGAGCGGAACGATGCGGT
Source organism: Acidobacteriota bacterium (assembly GCA_009838525.1). NCBI lineage: Bacteria > Pseudomonadati > Acidobacteriota > Acidobacteriota bacterium. The sequence goes on along the minus strand of VXRJ01000034.1, from coordinate 155,026 downwards.
GCGTGTGGACCATCTCGGTCACGAGGGCGATGTGATCTGGCGTCTGGAAGACCTGCATGTTCTGGTTGTAGCCGCCTGGCGTGATGGGCGGGCCGGCGTTGAAGCCGAGAATGCACCGGTCGTAAGCCGACCGGTCGCGCCAGGAGTCGGCCGGGTGTTCGCGCCGGTAGTCGCGACGCGCCTCGGCCCGTTCCCTGCCCTGGGACGACAGCTCGGGCAGCCGGCCGTTCGGCGGATCGACGACAAGCGACGTCCGGCGCGTGTCGATGGTCCGGGTGCCCCGGTCGAGCCAGAAGTTGTTGTAGAAACCAGGTGATCCGTCGGCGCGGCGATCGACCTGATCGGCCGCTTCGGTCCGTTCGGCCTCCCGCTCGAGCAGTTCCTGGTTTCGATCGACCACTTCCTGCTCCGCCCTCGCCGCCTCCTCGGCCGTCAGGAACTCCTGGTCACCCAACTCTTCCGGGCGCTCCAGCGGCGTGATGGTCCGGAAATCCCAGACCCCCTGCAGGTTCGGAGCTCCCCACGCGGTGCGGAGAGCGTTCTGGGCGTCGGCCGGCGCGGCAGCCACGAGCACTGTGGCGACCGCGACAACGAAGATGGTCCGCTGCATGATGCGCTCCTTTTCGCTGCGTCTCGCTACTTGCCGGCCTGTGCCGCTTCCTCGGCGCGGGAGCCGGCGAGAATGTTCTCAAGGCCGTAGTTCCCTTCGTGGCACGCGTACTCGTAGAGCGGCTCCGGGTTGAGCCACATCGGGAGGGAACCCTTCCAGGGCTGCGTCCAGACGTTCGGATCGTTGACCGTGAACTCGTAATCGAGGACGTCCTCGGACACGCGCGTGAACCGTTCCTCCACCACCAGGTCGGGCGTGAGATCCGCGTTGAAGTTGCGAATGAACGCGTGGTCGTTGAAGTTGCGCGTCTCGACGACCAGCGTGTCGCCCTCCCAGCGGCCGCGGGAGCTGCCGGCGAACTGCGGGACTGACGCCGGCAGGTGAGGCCGCCCGTCCAGCGGGATGTACCGGACGTCGTGGATGTGCTCCTGCAGGATCAGCACGTAATCCGGGTTCTGCACGATCAGGTAGTTGTTGTTGTAGCCGGTCGGGAAGGACGGGACGCCGCGGTACCAGAGGCAGCGGTCGCCGCCGTCGAGCGTTTCGTAAGAGTCGACCGGCAGGTCGCCGCGCCGCATCGCCGTCCGGCGGGCCGCCTCGTCGGAGTTGAGCCAGCGTTCCACTTCCGGCGTCACCGCCGGTAGCCGCCCGTTCGGTGGATCGGTGATGACCGACGTCCGTAGGGTCGGCACCACCGCGCGGCCCCGCTCCATCCAGAAGTTGTTGTAGGCCCCGACATTGCCTCCCGCTTCGGTCCTCCGTGCCGGCGCGTCGAACAGCTCGGCGTTCCGGTCCACCTGCCGCTGCGCGATGGCGGCAGCCTCTTCCTCCGTCAGAAACTCCTGCATGCCCAGCTCCTCGGGCCTCTGGAACGGTGTCAGGGTCGCGTTGTTCCACACCCCCTGAATGTCCGGATCGCCCCAGCCGGTGCGCGGCGTCGTCCCATCCTGGGCCTGGACGGCCGCCGGCGACCAGACGAGTGCCGCCACGGAGGCGACGAGAACCACGAAACGCACGGCGACGGCGCATTGATGACTCATCTCATCCTCCTCTTGGTGTCCCGGAAGGCCGGGCTGCTAGCGCGCGCCCGTCGAGGCGGCCGCTTCGGCCTCCTCGGCTCGAGCGCCCCCCAGGATGTTGATCATGGCGTGGTTGCCCTCGTGGCACGCGTACTCCCAGATCTCGCCTGCCGTCACACCGCGCGACGCCTGATCCGTCGTCATCGGCGCCGCCGCGGTCCAGGGTTGTGTGAACGATGTCGGATCTTCGAGCGTGAAGGTGTAATCGATGGACTCCGGTCCGACGCGCGTGAATCGCTCGACCAGCCGCAGGGTGGGACGCGCGGCCCGCCAGGGCGCACTCCAGTAGGTCTCGGGCCGGTCGATGAAGTTGACCGTCTCGACCACCAGCGTCTCGCCTTCCCAGCGCCCGCGTGCCTCGCCGGTCCACTGCGGGATGCCGTTCAGCGGACGGTCGTCCAGTGGGATGACCCGCAGCTCGTGGTACATCTCGTGCAGCATGACCACCTGTCCCGGGGTCTGGAAGATGCGCATGTTCATGTTGTACGGCTGCAGCGGGACCATGTTGGGGAGGCCGTCGGTGATGCAGCGCTCGCCCGTGTCGAGGTCCGTATAGGTGTAGAAGGGACCGACGCCGTAACGGGCCTGCTCGCGGTCGCTCTCAACCTTCTTCTCCGGGACCCAGGGGATGACTCCCTCCGGCGGATCGACGATGAGCGACGTCCGCCGGTCGCCGACGATACGGGTGCCGGCATCCAGCCAGACCTGGTTGTAGCCGCCCACGCTGCCGGGGGCCGACTTGCCGTCCGACTCTATGCGCCGCCGGGCTGACTCTTCTTCGATGGCGGCGGCTTCCTCATCCGTCAGCAGTGACTGCTCCGACTGCCGCCCGGGCCGTTCCAGCGGCGTAAGGGTGGCCGAGGTCCAGAGCCCCTGGAGGTCCGGGTCGCCCCAGGTGGTGCGTGGGGTTGTTGACTCGTTGCCTGCCGCCGATTGGCCCAGCGCCGCGGCCGGCAGCAGCACGAGAACTGTCAGCGCGCCAACTGCCAGAACCGGAGAGAAAGAAACCCTGTGAACCATCGCAACCTCCATCGGCGCAAGCATACCGCTCCCGTCAGAAGATGGCGATGGGATTCACCGGCGATCCCGGGTCGCGAACGGGTTCCGGACCGTCAGAGTCTCAACAACGCAACCGGTCTGCAAGTCCTCGGTGTGGAGCGTCGCGCAGGATCCATTGAGAGCCGCCCGCACGATGAGCGCGTCCCAGAAGGAGAGGTGATGCAGTCTGTGGAGATCGATCGCTGCAAGGAGATCCACGGGACCTAGGGCCACCACATCGAAACGCGAGTAGAGGAGGACGCGGCGGCGGGCGTCCTCGCTCGCCATGCCGAGCTTCCGCGTGGCAGCCGAGAAGAACTCCTGCAGGACCTGTATGGACAGAACGCCACGACGCTCGCTCAGGAGGCGTTCTATCAGCATACGGGCGTGTGCCTGTTTCAAAGGATCCCGTGCATCGTCGGCGTAGATCAGGACGTTCGTATCGAGAAACTCACGCTCGCTCATACAACTCCTCACGGGTCCACGGACCGGTTGAGCGATACGTTTCGTCGGCCCAGATCCTGTTGAGCTCGGCAATGACCGACTCTGCGTCGTCGACCCGTGTCAACTCGTTCAGGTAGTCGCGAATCAGCTGGTTCAGGCTTGTTCCCCGTGCCACGGCGATGCGGCGGGCCTCCGTCACGATTCGATCGTCGATCGAGAGAGTCACGTTCATGCACACATATTATGTGCACACGTGATACGTGTCAACGGCTGGTAGGACAACCCCTCTTCAGTGGCGCGATGTCGATTGGCTACGCGTCGATTCCGCCCATGCAGAGGTACTTGATCTCGACGAAGTCGTCCATGCCGTACTTCGACCCCTCGCGGCCGATCCCCGATTCCTTGACGCCCCCGAACGGAGCTACTTCGTTCGAGATAATCCCCTCGTTGACACCGACGATGCCGTACTCCAGGCCTTCCGAAACACGCCAGATGCGGCCGATGTCGCGGCTGTAGAAATAGGCGGCGAGACCGAACTCGGTGTCGTTGGCCATCCGGACCGCCTCTTCCTCGGTCGAGAACCGGAAGAGCGGGGCGAGGGGACCGAACGTCTCCTCGCGCGCCACCGCCATCGCCGGGGTGACACCGGTCAGCAGGGTCGGCTCGAAGAAAGTGCGGCCCAGGGCGTGGCGTCCGCCGCCGACGGCGATCGTCGCTCCCTTGCCGACCGCGTCCGCTATGTGCTCCTCGACCTTCTCGACCGCGCGCATGTCGATAAGCGGACCTTGCTGGGCTCCCTCCTCCAGGCCGTTACCGACCTTGAGTTCCGCGACCGCCGCGGCCATCTTCGTGGCGAACGCGTTGTAGACGCCATCCTGCACGAGCACGCGGTTGGCGCAGACGCAGGTCTGCCCCGTGTTGCGGTACTTCGAGGCCATTGCGCCGGCCACCGCCGCGTCGAGATCGGCGTCGTCGAAGACGATGAACGGGGCGTTGCCACCCAGCTCCAGACTGACCTTTTTCACCGTCGATGCGCACTGCGACATCAGCAGCTTGCCCACCTCGGTGGAACCGGTGAACGACAGCTTGCGGACGGTGGGATTCGAGGTGAGTTCCGCCCCCATGGGACCGGACGGACCGGTGATCACGTTGACTACTCCGGGCGGGATGCCCGCGCGGTCGGCGAGCTCCGCCAGCGCGAGGGCCGTGAACGGCGTCTGCGAGGCCGGACGGATCACGACCGGGCACCCCGCTGCGAGCGCCGGCGCGCACTTGCGGGTGATCATCGCGGCCGGGAAGTTCCACGGCGTAATCGAGGCAACGACGCCGATCGGCTGCTTCAGCACCACGATCCGCCGGCCGGGCTGCGGATGGTTGATGACGTCGCCGTAGACGCGCTTCGCCTCTTCGCCGAACCACTCCACGAAGGACGCGGCGTAGGCGATCTCGCCTCGCGACTCGGCGAGCGGCTTGCCCTGCTCGCTCGTCATCAGCACCGCGAGGTCGTCCTGATACGCCATCATCAGCTCGAACCACCGGCGCATCAGCCGGGCGCGCTCCTTGGCCGCGCGGGAGCGCCAACCGTTCCACGCCGCGTCGGCGACCTCGATGGCGGCCCGTGTCTCCTCCCGGCCGAAGGCGGGAACGGTGCCGAGAATCTCGCCTGTAGCTGGATTGTCGACCTCCATCGCGCCGCCGTTCAGCGCCTCGGTCCAGCGGCCGTTCACGTAGCACTGCTGGCGAAACAGGGCGCGGTCACCGAGGGTCGCTGTCGTCCTGGCCTCCATGGTCGGTCCTTTCTCCGTGCAAGTTAGAATCGCCATGCTACCCGAAGCTCCAGGGAGAGATGGCGGGTGCGAGCGAACCGGAGGAGATCGATGGCGCGGGTCGCGATTACGGTCAATGGGAAGCGTCGGACGGCGGAGGTGGAGCCGCGGCTGCTGCTGGTGCACTTTCTGCGGGAGCAGCTCAACCTCACGGGCGCGCACGTCGGATGCGACACCAGTCAGTGCGGGGCGTGCACGGTGCTGGTGGACGGGCGGAGCGCCAAGTCCTGCACCCTCTTTGCGGTGCAGGCCGATGGTTCGGAGGTGACGACGATCGAGGGGCTCGCGCAGGACGGGCAGCTCCATCCGCTGCAGGAGGGGTTCTGGGAAGAACACGGCCTGCAGTGCGGCTACTGCACGCCCGGCATGATCCTGTCGGCGGTCAACCTGCTGGCTGACAATCCCGAGCCGAGCGAGCAGGAGATCCGCGAGGGGCTGGACGGCAACCTCTGCCGCTGCACCGGCTATCAGCACATCGTCAACGCGGTGCAGTACGCGGCGGCGCGTGCGGCGGAAGGCGATGACACCAACGCCGCCGAACCCTCGACGGGCATGAACGCCCCCGGCAAGTAAGACGATGGCGTCCCCGGTCCTTCCGAAGCTGGTCGGCGAACGCGTCAAGCGACGTGAGGATCCGCGCCTGATTCAGGGGCACGGCACCTACGTCGACGACGTGAAGATCGCCGGCCTGCAGCATCTGGCGTTCAAGCGGAGCGACATTCCGCACGGCCGGATCCGCTCCATCGACGTGAGCGCCGCCGCCGCGATGGACGGCGTCGAAGCGGTCTTCACGGGGGCACAGATCGCCGGGTTCCTGCCGCCGATGCGGGTAGCCACGCCGTTCCCGGCGCCCGAACACCGCGCGGTGGCGGTGGACAGGGTCCGCTTCGTCGGCGAACCGGTCGCGGTGGTGGTCGCCGCCGACCGCTACATCGCGCGCGATGCCGCGGACGCGATCGCCGTCGACTACGAACCGCTCCCGGCGGTCGTCGACCCGGAAGCGGCCATGACCGGCGAGCCCGCTGTCCTGCATGCCGACTTCCCCAACAACGTGTGCGTCGGACCGATGCCGACGGGGACCGGCGTCCGGCGGGGCGCGGTCGACGACAGCGCGATCGAGCAGGCGTTCGCCGGCGCTGATGTCACCGTTTCACAGCGGATGGTGAACCATCGCCTGGCTCCAACGTCCATCGAGGCCCGCGGCGTCGTCGCCTGGTACGAGCCGGGCAGGGAGGCGCTGACCATCTGGTCGTCGACACAGAATCCACACGCCGTTCGGACGTTCGTTGCCGAGATGCTTGGCCTCGGCGAGGATCGGGTCCGCGCCATCGCTCCGGAGGTTGGGGGTGGCTTCGGCGCCAAGATCAACATCTACGGGGAGGAGTACGTCGCGGCGGCGCTGTCGAAGCAGCTCGGCCTGCCGGTCAAATGGATCGAGGATCGCTCCGAGGCGTTCCTGGCGACCATCCACGGCCGCGGCTCGATCGCCTACATCGATCTGGCCGCCACCCGCGACGGGCGCGTGCTCGCGCTGAAGATGCGGATCATCGCCGACATCGGCGCGTACAACATGCTGCTGACGGCCGGAATTCCGACGTTGACGATGTCGATGGCGAGCAACGTCTATGCCTTCCCGGCGATCCGCGCCGAGCTGACGGAGGTCTTCACCAACAAGACGCCGACCGATGCCTACCGGGGGGCCGGGCGGCCGGAAGCGATCTACTACGTCGAACGGGCGATGGACATGCTGGCGCGCGAACTGGGGATGGAACCCGCCGACGTGCGCCGCCGGAACTTCATTCCGCCCGATCAGTTCCCGTTCCGGACCGAGACGGGCTCCGTGTACGACTCGGGCAACTACGCGGGGGCGCTCGATCACGCGCTCGAGGCAGCCGGCTGGGAAGAGCTCAAGGCGGAACGGGACGCCGCCCGCGCCGACGGACGCATCGTCGGTCTGGGCCTGTCGATGTACGTCGAGGTGTGCGGCATCGGCCCGTCTCGCGGGGTCTGGTCGGGTGGCTGGGAGCACGCCCAGGTGACGGTGGAGCGAGACGGCCGCATCAGCGCCACGACCGGCGCTTCTCCTCACGGTCAGGGGAACGAGACAACGTTCGCCCAGATGCTGGCCGACCAGTTCGGCATCCCGATGGACCACGTCACGATCCACCATGGCGACACGAGTGTCGTCAAGCAGGGAGTCGGCACCTTCGGCAGCCGGTCGCAAGCGGTGGGGGGCACGGCGCTGCACCTGGCGGGCGCGAAGGTGAAGACGAAGATGGCGCGGTTCGCGGCACTGCTGCTCGAGGCGCACGAGGCCGATCTGGTGTTCGAGAACGGACGGATCGCGGTCGCGGGCGCGCCGTCGTCCGCGAAGTCGTTCGCCGAGGTTGCAGCGTACGCTTACCGGCCGACCAGGCTGCCCGACGGGCTCGACCCGGGTCTGAGCGACGAGTCGTTCTTCGAACCCGACAACAACACGTATCCGTTCGGCTGCCACATCGCGCTGCTCGAGATCGACCGCGACACCGGCGAACCGAGGCTGCTCCGGATGGTGGCGGTGGACGATGCGGGCAACCTGATCAACCCGCTAATCGTCGAGGGACAGATCCACGGCGGCCTGGCCCAGGGAATCGGGCAGGCGATGGTGGAGGAGGTGGTCTACGGCGAGGACGGCCAGCCGGTTACGGGCTCGTTGATGGATTACGCGCTGCCCCGGGCGAGCGACTTCCCGCGGTTCGAACTGTCGAACACGGTGACCCCGACGCCGTGCAATCCCCTCGGCGCGAAGGGCGTGGGCGAAGCGGGCACGATCGGCTCCACGCCCTGCATCGTCAACGCCGCGGTCGACGCGCTCAGCCCATTCGGCGTGCGGCACGTCGACATGATGCTGCGGCCGGAGAAGCTCTGGCGGATCATTAACGGCGCCGGCAGCGCACCGGAGACAGGCGGCGGCGAGGGCGAGGGCACGGGAGGCGCGTCGTGATCCCGGCGGCGTTCGAGTACGAACGGGCGACCTCCGTCGACGACGCGATCGCCAGGCTGAAGGCCGCGGGCGGCGCGGGCAAGCTGATTGCCGGCGGCCACAGCCTGGTGCCGCTCATGAAGCTGCGGCTGAGCCAGCCGGCGGTGCTGATAGACCTCGCGCACATTCCCGACTTTGCCGGCGTGCGCGAGGCGGACCGTGGTGGGATCATTATCGGCGCGGGGACGACGCACCACGACGTGGCGACATCACCGCTGCTGCGCGAGCGCTGCCCGGCGGTGGCGGACACGGCCGCGGTCATCGGCGACCCGCAGGTGCGGAACCGGGGGACGATCGGCGGCAGCCTCGCCCATGCCGACCCGGCGGCCGACTATCCGGCGACCATGTTGGCCCTCGATGCCTCGTTACGGGTCGCCGGGCCGAACGGCATGCGGGTCGTGCGGGCCGACGACTTTTCCCAGGGGATGTTCACGGTGGACCTCGCAGCGGACGAGATCCTGACCGCGGTGACATTCGAGCCGGTGCGGCGGGCAGCCTACGCGAAGCTCCCTCAGCGGGCCTCGCGCTTCGCCATCGTCGGCGTGGCGGCGGCGCTGGAAGTGGAGGATGGCGTCGTGGTCTCGGCGCGGGTGGCCGTCACCGGGGCGGCGGGATCGCCATCGCGGTTGGAAGGCGTCGAACGTGCTCTCGCCGGCCGGCCGGCGACGATTGAAGCCATGACCGCCGCAGCCACCGGCGCGGGCGTCGGGCTCACGGACCTGAACGAGGACATCCATGCGAGCGCCGGCTACCGGCGCGCGATGGTAGAGGTCTTCACGCGGCGCGCGCTGACCGCCGCACTGGCGCGGTCCGACGCAGTGTAGCGCTGAAAGCCGGCCTGGAGGCCAGCGCACCATGGCCGGCGCACCAACCGGAACCCGGTCCGGCGCACCAGGTCGGCGCGCCAAGCCTGCTAGCTGACGGGCAGCAAATCGAGCGGGCCGGTGCTGTCCGCGATCTTGTCGACCGGCACCCCCATCTTGTCGAGGATGGTGAGGTGGAGGTTGGTCGCAGGCGTCTTGTCCTTGTAGACGAGATGCCGGCTGCCCGGCTTGAGCGTGCCGGACCCGCCGCCCACGAGCACGATCGGCAGTCCCTTGTTGTCGTGCGCGTTGCTGTCCGACATGCCGGCGCCGTAGAGCAGCATCATGTGATCGAGCAGGCTGCCATCGCCATCCGGAGTCGCCCGCGCCTTCTCGAGGAAGTAGCCGAAGAGCCCGATGTGGAATTCGTTGATCTTGGCAATCTTCTCGTAGAGGGTCGGGTCGTTCCGATGGTGCGACGTCGGGTGGTGCGAGTCGGGCACCCCGATCTCCGGATAGGTCCGCCCGCTGATCTCGCGAGCCAGCATGTACGTGCTGACCCTCGTCAGGTCGGTCTGATACGCGAGGAGCATCAGGTCGAACATCAGCTTGGCGTGCTCCTCGTAGGTCGCCGGCACGCCGGCCGGCTGATCCACTTCCGGCAACTCGCGGTCGCTTTGCTCCTCCGCCTTCTGGATGCGGCGCTCGATATCGCGCACGGCGTCCAGATACTCGTCAACGCGGATCCGATCGTTGGGGCCGAGGCCCTGCTGCAGCGCGTCGATCTTGTCGGTGACCGAATCGAGAATGCTCCGCTCCTTCCGGATCTGGGCCATCCGAACGGATGTGTCGGTCGTCCCGGCATCGCCGAAGAGGCGCTCGAAGACGGCGCGCGGGTTGTTCTCCCCCGGCAACGGAGTCGACTCGCTGCGCCAGGCGATTGTGTTCGTGTAGGTGCAACTGAACCCGACGTCGCAGGAACCCGAAACGTCACGGCTGTCGAGCGCCAGTTCGAGCGACGCGAGCTGCGTGTGCTGCTCGAAGCTCCGCGCGACCAACTGATCGACGGAAACTCCGGCCTGGAGATCCGACTCGGTCCGCGCTGGCGTTACGCCGGTGAGGAAGCGGGTTGCCGCGCTGGCGTGGACGCCGGCGTTGCTCGGCACCCCGTTCAGCCCGGTCAGAACGTGCATCTGATCGGCGAACTGCTCCACCGGCTTCAGGATGCGGGAGATCTCAAAGCCTTCACCCTCCGTCGCCGGTGTGAAGTGGCGCATCGCCATCCCGTTCGGGACGTAGACCACACCGAACCGGCGAACCGGGTTCGCCGCCGACTTGCGGATGGCCGCAAACGCTGGCGCCATGCTGTCGAGGAACGGCAGCGCAAGGGACGCGCCAATGCCCCGCAAAACGGTCCGCCGCGGAATCGCTTTCCGAGTGACGATCATGAGCCTGACCTCCGCATCTGAAACGGATCGCTCCGAACGATGCCCAGAATGATAGACGACCAGCGGTAGTCTTCGCTAGCCGCTTCTCGGACGATTTCCCGCACCACCGGGGAGTCGTAGTATTCCACGCCGCGCCCCAGGGCATACATCAACAGCTTCTCGGTGACGGTCCCGACGAAGTCCTCCGGGCGGTCCAGAAGCAGGTTGCGCAGTCCCTCCCGCCCGGTGAAGGCGGCTCCGTCCGGAAGCACGCCGGAAGCATCGACCGGCGTGCCCCCTTCGTTGGTGTCGCGCCAGCCGCCGATCGCGTCGTAGTTCTGCAGCGCGAAGCCGATCGGGTCCATCGGCGCGTGGCAGACCGAGCACGACGGATTCTCGCGGTGCTCCACCATCGCCTCGCGGAGGGAGCGCGGCTTGCCGTCGGCGGTTTCCTCCTCCAGGGCCGGGATGTCCGGCGGCGGCTCCGGCGGCGGCGCGCCGAGCATGTTCTCCAGCACCCACTTGCCACGCAGCACCGGAGACGTACGGTTCGGGTACGACGTCACCGTCATCACGCTGCCGTGCCCGAGCAGGCCGCCCCGCTGCAGGCCGTCGAGCTCGACGCGGCGGAACCGATTGCCGTAGACGCCAGGTATCCCGTAGTGCTCGGCGAGGCGCTCATTGACGTAGGTGTAGTCGGCCGAAAGCAATTCCAGAAGGCTTCGGTCCTCGCGCAGTTGATTGCCGATGAACAGCTCGGTCTCCGTTTCGAACGCCTCCCGCAGATTCTCGTCAAACTGGGGAAAGATGTTCGGGTCAGGGCTCACGCCACCCATGTTCCGGACATAGAGCCACTGCCCGGCGAAGTTGTCGACCATCGCCTGGGAGCGCGGATCGGCCATCATCCGCCGGACCTGCTGCTCCAGAACGCCGGGATTGCGCAGCGTCCCCTGCTCGACCGCATCGAGCAGTTCGTCGTCCGGAATACTGCTCCAGAGGAAGAACGACAACCGCGACGCCAGCGCGACATCCGAAATCGGATAGCCGGCGTTCGGCGCGGCGTCGACCGGATCGCGGATCACCCGGAAGAGAAAGTCGGGATCGGCGAGCAGCCGCTCGATGCCGAGTTGCACTCCGCGCTCAAAGCCCCCCTCCGCGAAGCCGTCGTCGTAGAACGCCACCAGCGTTGAGACATCAGCACCCTCCACCGGCCGGCGGTACGCGCGGCGGGCAAGCGCGGACAGGATCTCCCGGGCGCAAGCGCGCGCCTCAGCCTCGGTCGCGCCCGGCTCCGGCCGGCAGGTGAATATGCGGCGACGCGTCGGCGTATCGCCTGGACCCTCGACGCTGAGCGGACCGGTGATCTGCACGCTGGCGAGCCGCGGGTTAGTGTCCGGCATCTCGTTGATGGCGAGCGCGAAGCCCGTCTGGCGAGGCTGCAGGACACCTTCCTCTTCCCACGTCTCACGCGGGAACGAGACGCCGAGCGTGTGCGGGCCGGCCGGGACGAACAACGTCATCTGCAGACCGTCGTCGGCGTGCAGCGTGTAGTCCTCCCAATCGTCCGTACCGCGGATGTTGCCGGAAAAGCTGATCGGCGCGGGCATCCCGGGCGCCTCACCCCCGAACGTGAAGTGGCCCACCCGCTCGCCGTCCAGCCGGATTTCCACGTCATGCGCGTCATCGATGCCGCGCACGTAGCCGACGTAGTTGGTCTGCAACCGCAACTGGATCCGGTACTCGCCATCGACCGGGAAGTGGTGACGGATGGCGGCGCCGCCACGAGATCCGAACGGCAGGTCCTCACTCTGCTGATCGGTCTGAATCAGGTTGAGCGGGACGTCGTAGGTATCGATGACCGCGCCGCCCGGTGGCGTTTCGCCCACCGCCAGGCGGCTGATCTTCCGCGCCGCCGAGACGTAGCGCTCGAGCAGGGCGGGCGAGAGCGACAGCGACGTGGCGATGTTGTCGAAGCCGTGCTGGTCGGGTGAATCCGGCGGAATCAGCGACGCGACGTCGACCTCGAGGTCGAGCAGGTCGCGGATGACGTTCCGGTACTCGGCCTGGTTGAGACGGTGGAACGCGGCGGTCCGCCCGGGATTCGGCCGCGCCGCGGCCGCGCGATCGAGCTCGTCTTCCAGCCAGCGGCGGAAGCCGTCGTAGGTCTCCTGATCGGGACGCGGCCGGGGCTGCGGCGGCATCGCGCCCACGCGGAGCTTCCGGACCACCTTCTCCCACAGTTCGGGATCGGTCGCGACGTTGTCGACGTCCGCCGTGTCGAGCGTCAGGCCGAGCAGGCGCAATTGGTCGGCGAGCCGGCCGGCGCCGGCCGTCCCGTTGACGATTCGCTCGTTGTGGCAGGTGACGCAGTACTGGTTGACCAGTGCCCGCTGCGGCGAGACATCCGCCGCGTCCGAGGCAGACGCCTGAGTCTGGGCGGCAGGCGCTTCCGCCATTGCGACCACGCCGAGCAGCAGCCCGGCCGTACCGACCGCCGAGAACAGCCGCTTTCGCAAACGCAACTCTTCCTCGTAGTGGTTGGAACGCCCTGGCGCCGAAGACGGGCGCACCAGCCCGATCCCGGCGACAGCACGCCTCAGGCCGCCAATTTTTTCGCCGTTTCAGGCGGTTGTCAAACCCCTGGACACCGTTACGGCCCGGAATCTTCGTCCACGCGTTCCCACCAGACCGAACCGAAGTTGACGAACGGACCTCCGTCCTCCGAGATCCGCATCCGAACCTGATACGCGAACGGCGAGGTGATGTAGGTGCGGCCAGCGAGGCGGACCTGGCTGCCGCCCCGCGAAATGGCAGGGGTCTCCCAGTGATGCGAGAAGTAGCCGCCGGGATCGCCGCCCACCCGGCCCACCTTCACCAGTCGAAAGCCGCGGCTGTCGTCCTCGATGCGGACCATGTAGGTCGCCCGCCGGTCGTACACCGTCAGCGCTTCGATCGTGACGTTCTCCTCCGCGATCGTCGCCTCAATGGTGGATCGGTAGGAGCATCCGCCGACGTGCTCGACCGTCTCGGTGCCGATGAACTCGCCAGCGGGCGCCAGCGGGGAATCCGGCAGCACGCCTTCGATGGACCACTCACCCACCAGGTAGTGCGGATCGAACGGGAGCGGATCGTCGCCGTCCGCCTCGACCCCCACCGTTGGACGCCGAAGCGCGTTCAGACCGTCGATCAGATCGAGTTCCTGCTGAGTGAGGCACTGACCCTCAACCGGCGTCTCACCCGCCTGCAGCTTGACGATCGGCTCCGCCTCGATCTCCTCCGGCGTCTGCGCGGCGAGCGGTGCGGCCCATGCAACGACGGCCACTCCAGCGATGAACCCCGTCACCGGTTTCCGTCCGATCAACGTACCCCTCCCGGTCAGTCCGTTCCGCAGTTATCAGCCAGGCCGACGACGGCAAGCAGGTTCAGGCGCGGCGGGGGCTCCGCATCGATCAGGAGCGCCTTCACGAGAACGGCGCGGCCGTCGCGCAACTCGCCGGTGGCGTTCACCTGATCGGGCTCCGTGAACAGCGCCCGGTCGGCCGCTCTCAGCAGTGCCTCGGCCCCCAGAAAGTCCGGCACGCCGATCAGCTGGAATTCGCGGTCACCGAGAGGACGCGACTTGGCGGCGTCCACCTCGAGAACATTGAAGACGCCCACCCCCGTCGGCTCCGGCTCGGCGGCCCGGACGAGCCACCAGTCGGCGTCGCCGCCTCGCCGCTCGGCGCAACCCACGGTGTGAACCACCTCGACCGCAGGCCCGTTGTCGCCGCCGCCCGGCTGTTGCAGCGAAGCAGCCGCAGCGCCTGACACCGACGCCGAGAGCATCGCCACCAGCAGCGCGCCCGCGCGGTGCAACGCGACCGTGCGACCGTGGTTCATCAGTCCTCGCTCGCGGGTTCTCCGTCCTTGAGCGTGTAACTGACGTTCGCCAGGAACATGTCGTCCCAGCTCTGCTCCGACCAGTACACCTCCTTGTGGGGAGCCGGGTTCAGCCGGTTCGTCCGGGAGTTGTCGTAGCGGGCAATCGCCTTGACGGTGCTACCGGCCGGCGCGAAGACGGGCTCGGTCAGGTCGTACTCGAACTGCCAGTCGAAGCTGTAGTTCGGCACCCGCAGAAGGATCTCCTCCGTTCCATCGGGGCGGGTGAGCACGTAGGTGACGTCCTTGCCCCGCACGTGCATGTGGAGGAACAGACTCTGAATGAACGCGTCGTTCTGGAACGCGCCGATGCCCGTGACGGTCCAGTTCGCGTCGTTGGGCGGAATCGGAGCCAGCAGTGGATTGAGCCCCTGGCCCACCTGGCGCGACGCAGCGGCGGCGCGGCGCTCCTCCGGGGTGAGGGGTGGCGGCGCGACCAACTGCTCGTTTTCGGACGTGTACTCGCGCAGAAACATGGTCCGCTCGAAGTTCTCGGCGTCATCCGACGCCAGCCAGGCCCCGATCGCCGGCCGTGCGGTCTCGGGCTTGCCGGTCGCCTGGTAGTGGAGGTTCCAGATGATGTAGTCGAAGAGGTCGCCGCGGATCTCGCGCTTCTGCCCCGGCTTCACCAGTTCGGCGCCCACACCCGGAATATAGGGACCGAAGCCGGACCGCGCGCGCGCACGCTCCTCCGCGTCGGCGTCGTTCCGGCCGTCACGCGCGTCCTCGTCCTGCTGCTGCTCCCGTTCCGCTTCCTCCGCGGCGGCAACCTCCTCCGGGTCGGCATCCGGATCCTCCACCGGCACGTAGTCGACCATCGGTCCGCCCGCCCAGGCGGCTCCACGTCCCAGTTTCACGCCGACAGGCAGGTTCACCAGGCCGGTCGTGATGTGGTGGGTGGCCGCGTAGTTGCCCGGCCGCACCTGCGTGGCGGACACCTGCATCACGTCGTCGAACGGCAGTGGCGTGTACAAGTTGAAGTTGGGCGTCTCACCGTCGGCGTCGATATGCCACGCTATCGGAAACTCGATCACGTAGTCCGGCTCGAGTCCCTCGGGATGGCTCCAGCCCGCTTCCGAAAAGACCGGCGGCTCCGGCGCCAGGCCATCTCCTTCCGGCGCACCCGCATCCACCCAGGCGACGATCGTGGCGATCTCGTCGTCGCTCAGGCTCGTGTCGTTCTCGAACGTGCCGAACCGCGGATCGGCGAACCAGGGCGGCATTTCGCGGGATGCCACTTTCGCCTTGATCGCCCGCGCCCACGGCCGCGCGTCGCCGTAAGACAGCAGCGACATCGGCGCCACCTGGTTCGGCCGGTGGCAACTGGCGCAATTGTCGAGCAGGAGCTGCCCCACCCCTCCGTTGTAGGTGGGATGATCCTGGGCCACGGCGGGCGCCGATCCCAGCATAAGCACGGCGACGACGGCAGCGAAACTGATCCATCGGGTCATGGCTAAGGCCTCCACGCACAACGGCACCGTCCCGGCGGTGCCGGATTCTGCCCATTATGTGCCGAGGTGAGGCTTGGTTCAACCGGCACATCGCGAGAAGCGGACCGGATGGACAAGAACGATTGTGGAAACGAAGGGCTACGGTAAGATAGGCGCGATGATGGGCGGAAAGGGGTATGGCGTGACGGCGGCGCGTGCACGGACCTCGACGCGGGTGGCGATTGCCCTCGCACTTGCCCTGCCGGCGGCTGCCCCGGCCGCCGCGAATGTCGACGGCGCGCCGATAATCGAGGCGGCACGCAATCAGGACGCCGAGGCGGTCCGGACGCTGATCGCCGACGGCGCCGACGTCAACGCCCGGCAGCCGGACGGCGCGACCGCGCTGCACTGGGCCGCCTACCGTGACGACCTCGAGATCGCCGACCTGCTGATCGACGCCGGGGCTGACGTAACCGCCGCGAACGAGCTGGGCGCCACCCCGCTCTGGCTGGCCGCCGACAACAGCAGCGCACGCATGGTCGAGCGGCTGCTCGACGCGGGCGCCGACCCGAACGTCACCTTGCCGGAAGGCGAAACCCCAATCATGACTGCCTCCCGCACCGGCAGCGTAGAGGCGGTCCGCCTGCTCCTGGCGCACGGCGCGGACATCGACGCGGCCGAAGCGTCGCGCGACCAGACCGCGCTGATGTGGGCGGTTGCGCAGGGCCATCACGACGTGATCGCCGCGTTGCTCGAGCACGGCGCCGACGTCGCCGCGCGCTCGCGGATCCGTCCCCGCCTGATGCACAGCGACAGCACCAATGCGTCCCAGTACGACCAGGGTATCGTCTGGAATCGCGGCGGCTACACACCGCTCCTCTTCGCCGCGCGCCATGGCGATACGGAAGCGGGCCGGCTGCTTGTCGCGGGCGGCGCTGACATCAACGAAACAGCGCCGACCGGCGCGAGCGTCCTGACCATTGCGACGCACAGCGGCCAGACGAACTTCGCACTGTTCGCGCTCGAGGCAGGGGCCGACCCGAACGCACGGGGCGCCGGCTACACGCCGCTGCACGCCGCGATTCTGCGCGGCGATCTGGGGCTCGTGCGGGCGCTGACCGAAGCGGGAGCGGATCCCAACGCGCGCCTTGAAAAGGGCACACCCCTCCGCCGCGCCGGCCAGGACTGGTACATCGCGCCGCAACTGACGAGCGCCACGCCGTTTTGGCTCGCAGCCTACTATCAGGAACCACAGATCATGCGAGCCCTGGTCGACGCCGGGGCCGATCCGTCACTCACGACACTCGAAATGTGGGAGTCGGTGTTCGAGCGGGCGGGCGGTGTCGGCCCGCCGTACATCGCAGGCGGCTTCCAGTCGCCGTTGCTTGCCGCCGTGCGCGGCCAGCACAATCGGGGCCGCGTCTTCAACAGCTCGCTCCGCGATCCCGACGCCGACGAGCGGCAGGCCCTCGAAGCAGCCAGCGTGGCGATCGAGTTCGGTGCCGATGTGAACCACACCGATCGCGATGGCACGGCGCCCATCCATACCGCCGCTCAGCGCAACTACGCCACCGTCGTGGAGTTGCTCGCTGAGCACGGCGCCGACCTCGCCCTGAAGAACGGCAACGGCCAAACGCCGCTGCAGATCGCGGAGGGCGCCGAGCAGCGCCGCGCGGCGCGGCCCGACATCACTACCTACCCGAGTGGCAACTCCGCGCAAGCGCTCCGCGATCTCGGGGTCGTCCACGAGACGGCCGAGAACGTTCAGGCGGACGGCACCGGTCAGCAGCAATGACGGCGCGGCGGGCGACGCTCGCGCTGGCTGCGGCGTTTTTCGCCAGCGTCGCGATCCCCGCGTCGGCTGCAGCGCAACAGGGCGCGCCGAACGGTGAGTGGACCTACTACGGCGGCGACGTGGGGGGCACCAAGTACTCCGGCCTGGATCAGATCGACGCCACCAACTTCAACGACCTGAAGATCGCCTGGCGCTGGCAGTCGGCCGATGCCGGCCTGGATCTCGAGGCGCTCCGCGAGATCCATGAAGACCTCAGCCTGGGCAACCTGAAGGTCACCCCGCTCATGGTCGGAGGTGTCGTCTACGTCGTGACGCCGCTCCGTCTCGCGGTGGCGCTCGACGCCGGGACCGGCGAGACGATCTGGGTGCACAACCCGGAGGTGGTCCGGGACACGAAGTTCTCCATCAACTCGAGCAACTTCAGCTCGCGGGGCGGCGCGTACTGGCGGGACGGCAGCGACGAGTTCTTCTACTACGGCACGCCCGACGGGTACCTGCTTGCCCTCGACGCCAGAACCGGGCAGCCGGCCGCGGGCTTCGGCGACAACGGCCGCGTCGACCTGGCGGCGGAGCTGCCGCGCAACGGTCGCGGCCGGGTCGACTGGAAGGGCCACCCGTTCGTGAGCGTCAACTCGCCGCCGCTCGTCGCCCGTGGCGTGATAGTCACGCCGCTCTCGATCTCCGATCAGCCGATTGCTCGCGAGCAGGTGCCGGGCTGGGTGCAGGGAGTGGACGCACGCACCGGCGAGACGCGGTGGATGTTCAAGACGGTGCCGGAATCGGATGACTTCGGCGTCGACACGTGGGGAGGCGATTCGTGGCGCTACACCGGTGGCGCCAACGTCTGGTCCGCCTTCGCGGCCGACGAGGAACTGGGCTTCGTCTATCTGCCGACCGGCACGCCGACCAACGACTACTACGGTGGCCACCGCCCGGGCGACAACCTCTTCGCGGAGAGCATCGTCGCCCTCGACATCGAAACGGGCGCGCGCCAGTGGTATTTCCAGGCGGTACACCACGGCGTCTGGGACTACGACTTCCCGACACACCCGAACCTGGTGGATGTCACGGTGGACGGGCGGCCCGTGAAGATGCTGGCGCAGATCAGCAAGCAGGGCTTTACCTACGTCTTCGATCGCGTGACCGGCGAGCCGGTCTGGCCTATCGAAGAGCGGCCGGTCGAGACGGACACCGACCTGCCGGGCGAGGTGCTTGCGCCCACGCAACCGTTTCCGACAAGGCCGGCGCCGTTCGAGTACCAGGGCTCATCGATCGACGACCTGGTCGACTTCACGCCGGAGCTGCGGGAGATGGCGGTCGAAGCGGTGCGGAACCACCGGCTGGGCGGGTTGTTCTCGCCTCCCATGCTGTCCGTCGAGGGAGGGATGCAGGGAACGATTCAACGCCCGGCGTTGGCCGGCGGCGCCAACTGGGGCGGCTCGGCCGTCGATCCCGAGACCGGCATCCTCTACGTCCCGTCGGTAAACGCCTATTCCATCCTGAAGTACGTCACTCCGGAAGAGGAGGGATCGGACCTCAACTACACGCAGGGCGGGTTTCAGACACCTTCCCTGATGCCACAGGGGCTTCCGCTGTTCAAGCCACCGTATTCCCGGATGACCGCCATCGATCTCAACACCGGCGATCATGCCTGGATGCGACCAAACGGCGACGGCGACCGTTTTCGCAACCACCCGCGCCTGCGCGACCTCGATCTCCCGCCCGTCGGGGGAGACGGCAGGGGTGGCCCGGTCCTCACGAAGACGCTCCTGGTTAGCGCGCTGTCCGCCGGCGGCGAGAACAACGACGGCGGCCCCCGGCTGATCGCCCGCGACAAGGCTACCGGCGAGATCGTCGGCTCGCTCGATCTACCCGGCGGCGCCATCGGCACTCCGATGACCTACCTGCACGAGGGCCGCCAGTACATCGCGCTCACTGTCGGCGGCGACGTGCCCGAGTTGGTGGCCTTCGCGCTGCCGGACTAGGCGTTCCCTACGGTGCGCCGGCGTCCACGTCCTACGGTGCGCCGGCGTCCACGTCCTACGGTGCGCCGGCGTCCCCGCCGGCATCATCCGAACGTTCGCGAAGCAGGCGATCCCACTGTCGGCGGCACCGGGCAGGAAGCTGGCTCACATCGTCGCTGACCGCACTCACCAAGGTCTCGGAGTCCGCACCGACCAATAGCTGCTCAATGTCCCACAGATCGTGGGGACCACCGGCGAAGAGCTTGAGAAGAACGAGATCACGAGGCTGGGCAGTCGGCAGCGTGATGGCTCCTCCCACGACGGCGGGCTCGGCACGCTCGAGGAGACGCTGCTGCCAGCGGTAGCGTCCGACAATCCGGTCGACCTGATCCTGACCCTCCTGCCTGAAGCGGACAACGCCAGCGAGGGGATCGTCCGCGTCGCCACGGGTCACCGACACGTCCACGCCTCCCTCCGCGAGCGGCTCCCAGGCTGCGCCGTCCAGACTGACGTCCGACAGTGTGAGAAGGTCCACGTCCTGCGTCGAGCGAGCGACGCCGTGGACAGCCATGGCGGCGGCGCCGATCAGGGCGAATCGCGCTCGCGCCGCGCCGAGCGTCGCGGCAACTCGCTCTGCGAGCTTCAGCCGATCAGCCGGTCCAGGCATGCGCTGGGTTGGCGGGTCGCCTGCTTGCGCCGCTCGAGGAGACGCCTTGCCGTCGCCCGGTCGAGATGGTGCGTGGCGCGGAACGACTCAAGGTCTCGCTCGCCCAGGCGCAACGCCAGTTCCACGCGCTGGGGAATCGACATGCGGCGCACGTCGTCCGCGGCGCGCGCATGGAGATCGTGGAGCGCCGCGGTCACCGTGGGCATGTTCCGAGTATAGCCACCCGGACGCAGCCCACCTCGGGTCTTACCGCTTCAGAACATCGCGATCGGATTTACGGGGCTGCCGGTACCTCCCGCGACGTTGAGGGGAAGCGCCTGGAACAGGAAGGACCAACGGTTCTCCTCGGCGCACGCTTCCGCAATCGGTTCCAGCAGCGCGTTGTCGAGCAGGGCGACGCCGAAGTTGAAGAGGACGCCATGCACGGGCCAGGCGAGGTCGCCCTGGGGGCGGGCGTCCATCAGGTCCCAGCCGAGCAGCGCGACATCGTGGTCGCGGATGAACTCCGCGCAACTCGCGTGAAGACCGGGACCGCCCTGGCTACGGTCGGAATCGCTCGCCATGTAGGCGCCCCAGCCGCTGTGGACCAGCAACGCGTCGCCCGGCTCCACGGTGACGTTCTCGGTTTGCGCGATTGCCTCCAACTCCTCGCCGGTCACCGGTTGTTCGATCGAGACGTGCGGCTCGCCCCGATGGCGCGGGACGTCGATCAGCACGCCCTTCGTAATGATCCCTTCCTTCCAGTGCGTGATGTCGCCGAAGTGAGCCCCCTGCGTGGTGACCTCCACGTCCGGATCGCGCCCCTGCCACATCCCGTCGTCATCCCAGATGTGGCAAAGCGCGTCGATGTGCGTGATCGTCACGCCGTGGTAGATGAAGCCGAGATAGTCCATGACGTAGCCACTGCCGGGTCCGAGCGAGCCCTTCGTCATGAAGTGCTGGGGCGGCTCGAAAGTGCGGCTGAGCGAGACGGTCCGCCCCGTCTGCACCAGTCCCGCCGCCGCACGGCGCTTCTCGGCGGTAATCAGGTTGATCGCACCCACCTGATCGTTGGCTCCCCAGCGCCCCCAGTTACGCCGCTCGCGGTACATGGCGGCATAGTCCGCCGCGCTGCCCGACTGCGCCGCCGCGCGCGCGGGCGACACCCCGGGTCGGGCGGCCAGCGCCACCCCTCCGAACGCCGCCGCCTGCATCAGGAATCTGCGTCGTGAAGTCATGTCCCCTTCCGACGCGGACCCGGGCTACTGGGACTCCGCTTCCTCGGCCCGCGCGCCGCTGAGGATGTTCAACAGGCCGTAGTTCCCTTCGTGGCAGGCGTACTCGAACACAGGCTCCGTGTTGCGACGCATCGGAACCGCCACGGTGAACGGCTGCGTGAAGATGGTCGGGTCGTCCACCGTGTACTCGTAGAGAAGCGTGTCCTCATCGACACGGGTGAAGCGCTCGGTCAGGGTCACCGTCAATCCCGTGCCGATCGACAGGGTGGCGGACGGGTCGAAGCTGCCGGTGTATTCCGTCAGGTTCTTCGTGACCACGACCAGCGTGTCGCCGTCCCAGTGACCGCGTGAGTCGCCCATCCACTGGCGAACGTCCTCCGGAAGGTGCGGACGGCCGTCGAGCGGGATGATCCGGGAGTCGTGCACCATCTCGTTCAGGATGACGACGTGATCCGGCGTCTGGAACAACTGCATGTTGTTGTTGTAGCCGCTCGGCATCATCGGCGGACCGCTGTTGAAGCCAAGCAGGCAACGCTCGGCCAGGCCACGATCTTCGGGATCATTGGGGCCGGTGCCGGCCGCCCGGACCCGGACGGGGCGCTCGATCGGAAGATCCTCGGCGAGGGAACCGACCTGACGCAGGCGCTCGCCTTCCGGCGTCAGGGACGGCAGCCGGCCGTCCGGCGGATCGACGATGAGCGATGTCCGGCGGTCCCCGATGATGTTGGTACCGTAGTCGAGCCAGAAATCGTTGTAGCCGCCCACTCGCTGGCCGCGTTCCGCGCCGGTGCCTCCCGCCGGCAACGGTTCAGTCCGCACTTCGCTGGGCTCCAGCAGTGCCGCGCGCCGCGCGTTGGCGGCCGCTTCCGCTTCCGCCGCCTCCTCCTCGGTGAGGAACTCCTGTTCCTGATCCTCCGGCCGTTGCAGCGGCGTCATCGTGCGGAAGTCCCAGACCCCCTGCAGGTCCGGCTGGCCATCCGGCGTGCGCAGCTCCGACTGAGCCGCCGCCACCGTAACGAAGAGCATCGGAACGACTACCGCGAGCGCCACCGCGCGAAACTGAATCTGCATGTTGACCATCTCCTGTGGCCCGCGTCCGTACCCGCGCGGGCTCCCTGGAAAACGACCTTCGTCGTAGCAGTGCATGGTATCACCGCCGGCGCGCCAGGACGTGCAGTTGGTCGCCCAGAATCAGCCGGGCCTGCCGGGCGGCCCCCAGTGTCGCCACCCGGCTCCGGATGCCGGTCGCCAGCACCGCGCCCAGGACCATCCACAACAGCACGATGGCCCACTCCTCCGGCCAGACGAGCGCCGACGGGCTGCCCGGCAGATAGAGCAGGATGAAAAAGACGGTCGCCGCGACCGCAAGCCACCCGACCACCGCCGGCGCCGCGACGCGATACGGGCGCGGCAGGTCGGGGTGCCGCCGCCGGATGACGAGAAACGCCGCGGCCACGAACAGGTAGGCGACGACGGTCGCCAGTGAACCCGCGTCGACCAGCCATACCAACGCGGGCCGGCCGAAGAACGGCGCGATCGTGGTGATGCCCGTCAGCACGACGACCACCGCCGCCGGCGACCCGTAGCGGGGGTGAAGGCGCGCGAAGACGGCCGGCAGCATCCCGCCGCGAGCCATTGCGAAGAGCAGGCGGGAAGCACCCAGGAAGAACGCGTTCCAGCTCGTCAGGATGCCGAACGCGCCGCCGATCACGAGCACGCGCCCGGCCCACTCGCTGCCGTAGACGGCGCTCATGGCGTCCGCCGTCGGCAGGGCCCGATCCGTCAGCGTGGCGGGGTCCAGCGACAGGCCGACCGTCCACTGCACGAGGCCGTACCAACCGAGCGCCATCACGATGGAGAGGACGATGACGCGGCCGACGGTCCGGAGCGGAACGTCGATCTCTTCCGCGAGCTGCGGAATGACGTCGAACCCGACGTACAAGAACGGCGTCATGATGACCACGCGCAGCACGCCCTCCCATCCGGTGATCAACGGCGCCAGGTTGGCAGTGTCGCCGTGTACGGAGCCCGGCAGAAAGAACGCCAATCCCACCAGCAGCAGGCCGCCGACGGCGAGGCGTTGCGCGAAGGCCGCGAAACGGATCCCCCGGTAGTTGACCACGCCGATCGCCAGGGTGCCCGCCACCCCCGCGATCACCCAGCTCGCGTGCACGTCCCAGCCCGCTACTTGGTAGAGGCGCGCAACCTCGAAACCGGGCACGAGATGGCTGAGAACCGTTGGCAGGGCAACGGCCTCGAAGGCACATACCGCAACGTAGGCAAGCACCAGCGTCCAGCCGCACGCGAACGCCCCGGCAGGTCCGAACGCCACGAAGGTGAAGCTGATCTCGCCGCCGGCGCGGGAGAGCGCAGCCGACAGTTCCGCGTAGGTAAGGCCGACCAACCAGACCATCACCGCGCCGGCCCCAAAGGCGAGGATCGAGCCGACCGCGCCCGCGCGCACGATCATCTCGCCGGCCAGCACGACCCAACTCCAGCCAACCATCGCGCCGAAGGCGATGGCCAGCACGTCGCCGCGGCCGAGCAATCGGCGCAGGTTCGCCTCCGATGGCATTTGTGCGCTATACGATAGTCGCACGCGGAACCAGGATGCGCGACCCGCCGCGCGTTCCTGACTGGAGGATCCGATGTCCGCTCGACACGCACGTTTAGTCGCCGTCGCCGCCGCGGCGCTGCCGTTCGTGCTGGCGCCCGGGCCCGTCGCCGCGCAGTACGGCGCTGTCGACGGGGAGTGGCGCAGTTACGCCGCCGACAACGGAAGCACGAAGTACTCGCCGCTCGATCAGATCGATGCGACCAACTTCAGCGACCTCGAGATTGCCTGGCGGTGGGACACGCCCGACGCCGGGGTCGACATCGAGACGATTCAGCAGCGCCTGATGGCGGCAGGCGCCGGGGCGAACACGAACGACGGCGCGCAGCCGACCGACCCGCCCCGGATCTCGATCCGCGGCATCCAGGCGACGCCGTTGATGGTGGACGGCGTGCTGTATCTCTCCACCGCGCTCTATCAGGCAGCCGCCATCGACGCCGGAACGGGCGAAACGCTCTGGGTCTACAACCCGGAGGCCTACAACGGCGGCCGACCGACGCACGCCTACCGCTCGCGCGGCGTTGCCTATTGGTCCGAGCCGGACGGCAGCGACGCCCGGATCTTCTGGGGAACGAACGCGGCGTACCTGCACGCCGTCGACGCGCGCACCGGCGAGCCGGTCCGCGGCTTCGGCGACAACGGCCGCGTCGATCTGACGACGGGCATTCCTCGCGCGGACCGCAACGACCGGAACTACCTGGGCCGCAACCTGATAGGCGTCGCCTCGCCGCCCGTCGTCACGCACGACGTCGTCGTGACACCCACGATCGTCTCGGACTTCGTCATCCGCAAGGAGGCGCCACCCGGCTGGCTGAAGGGGATCGACGCCCGGACCGGCGAGCTGAAGTGGACGTTCCGAACCGTTCCGCAGGGAGACGACTTCGGCGCCGACACCTGGCTGAACGAGTCATGGCGCTACTCGGGCAACGCCAACATCTGGCCGCCGTTCAGCGCCGACGACGAACTGGGCATCTTCTATCTGCCGCTCGGCACGCCGACGAGCGACTACTACGGCGGCCACCGCCTGGGTGACAACCTGTTCGCGGAGAGCATCGTCGCCGTCGACGCCGGAACCGGCCAACGCGTGTGGCACTTCCAAGCGGTGCATCACGGGGTCTGGGACTACGACTTCCCCGCCGCGCCCAACCTGGTTGACATCACCGTGGATGGCCGCGACATCAAGGCCGTGGCGCAGGTGAGCAAGCAGGGCTTTACCTATGTCTTCGACCGTGCGACGGGCGACCCGGTCTGGCCGATCGAGGAGCGTCCGGTGGAAACCGACACCGACCT
The DNA here is from genome assembly GCA_009838525.1 of Acidobacteriota bacterium. Taxonomy (NCBI): domain Bacteria; kingdom Pseudomonadati; phylum Acidobacteriota; species Acidobacteriota bacterium. The sequence goes on along the minus strand of VXRJ01000034.1, from coordinate 129,882 downwards.
CGAGGGCGAAGTGCTGGCGCCGACGCAGCCCTTCCCGACGAAGCCACCGCCGTTCGAGTACCAGGGGATAGCGATCGACGATCTCGTCGATTTCACGCCGGAGATCCGCGAGTTGGCGGTGGAGGCGGTGAAGGACTTCCGCCTCGGCCCGCTGTTCACGCCGCCGATGCTGAGCCACGACGGAGGGCTACAGGGGACGATTCAGCGTCCCCACATCGCTGGCGGCGCCAGTTGGAGCGGCGCGGCCGTCGATCCGGACACCGGCATGCTCTACGTTCCGTCCGAAAACCGCTTCTCGGTCATCAAGTACTACACGCCGGAGCCGGCCGAGGGCGGCAACCTTCGTTACACACAGGCGGCCTTCGACAGCGGCATTCAGCCGACGATGCCACGCGGCCTTCCGCTGCTGAAGCCGCCCTATTCCCGCATGACCGCCATCGACATGCACCGCGGCGAGCACGCATGGATGCAGCCGAACGGCGACGGCGACCGCTACAGAAACCACCCGATGCTGCGCGACCTCGACCTTCCGCCCCTGGGCGGTGAAGGCCACGCCGGACCGGTGCTGACTAAGACGCTCCTCATCAGCGCCCTGAGTGCGGGCGGCTCGGACGGCGGCCCGCGCCTGGTGGCGCGCGACAAGTCGACGGGCGAGATTGTCGGCTCGGTCGACCTTCCGGCCGGCGCCATCGGCACGCCGATGACCTACCTGCACGAGGGTCGCCAGTACATCGCCCTCACCATCGGCGGGGATGTCCCCCAACTGATCGCGCTGACGCTGCCATAAACCCCTCCATGAGCGACACGAGACGCTACGTTCGGCAGGCCCGGGGGCGGCAGGGGCAGCTTGCACTTGTGTTGGTCCTTTGTTTCGGTGTCGCTCTCGGCGCGGCCGGGTTTCTCACCCGCGCCGCCGCCCAGATCTCGTCCGAGGACGCAGGGACGGACAGTTGGACGGCCCCCACTACCCCCTGGGGCGATCCTGATCTGCAAGGCATCTGGGACTACCGGACGCTGACGCCGCTCCAGCGCCCCGAGGAGTTCGCCGACCGGACCGTCGCCACGGAAGAAGAGGCGGCCGAGTACGAAACCCGCGCCAACGCGGTGCGCGATGCCCGGACCACGGTCCATGCCGTCTGGTGGCTCGACTATGGTCGCGAACTCACCTCGGACCGCAGGACCTCGCTGATCATCGATCCACCCGACGGCCGGATCCCCGAGACGACCGAGGCGGCGAAGGCGCGCGCTGGGGCCCGGCGCGAGCGGGCGCAACAACATCCCGCCGCCGGCCCGACGTTCCGTAGCCTCACGGAACGCTGCATCAACTTCGGCATGCCGCCGGTGCCGGGTCCGTACAACAACAACTACCTAATCGTGCAGACGCCGGATCACGTCGTCCTCTTCTCCGAGATGATTCATGACGCGCGCATCGTGGCGCTCGACGGGCGGGATCGTCCGGCGGACGACGTGCGGCTCTGGTCCGGCGTCGCGCGCGGGCATTGGGAAGGCGACACGCTCGTCGTCGTCAGCACGCACTTCTCGGACAGGGCGGCTCCCCGCGGCTCGACGGCGGGGCTCCGGCTGGAGGAACGCCTGACCCGCGTCGGCCCGGAAACGATCCGCTACAGCGCGACCCTAACGGACCCGGAGACCTGGACGCGCCCCTGGACGTTCGCCATGCCGATGACCCGGACGGACCAGCCACCCTACGAGTACGCCTGCCACGAAGGGAACTACGGCCTCCGGAACATCCTCCACAACGCGCGCTACGCGGAGGATCCGGACTACCTGTCGAAGCTGCCGTCGCCGCCCGCGAAGTGAGGAGATCACCGCGGGCCGGAGGGACTCAGGGCTAACGCCCTTCGTGGAGCAGTCCCACGATCATCTCGACCCGGTCCGGGGGCGCCTGGAAGTCGCTGAACTGACTCGGCAGCGTATACGCAGCCGCGGTTTCGGCGGCGCTCCGGCCGGCCTCCTTGCCTTCTTCCGCGTGGGCGACCAGGTCGTTATAGAAGGCGGAGTACTCGACGAGATCATCCCAAGTCAGTGGGTCGTCGTTATGGCCGGGGATGAGTGTGTCGACGCCCGAGACACCGGCGATCGCCTTCTCCAGCGTCTGGCCGAACTCGGTGGCGCTGCCATTGGTGTTGGCCGCGTCGATGAACGGCAGGCCCTTGCGCGCCATCATGTCGCCGGTGTGCATCGTGCGGGCTTCCCGGAAGACGACCCACGTGTCGCCGTCGGTGTGGCCCCGGCCGAAGTAGTAGAGGTCGATCTGATCGGGCCCGCTGAAGAGCGATGTCCGGGTGGAGAACGTCGTCTTCGGCAGGAACCTGCTGTTCTCGCCGGTGAAGGCCTCGCAGTTCTTGATCGAGCCGCCCTGGAAGCCGGAGCCGTCATCGCAGTCCGTGCTCGCCATGTGCCCCGCCGTGTTCTCGTGCGTCACGAAGTTCACGGTATCGGGGAACTCAGTGTTCGCGCCGCTGTGGTCCCAGTGCGTATGCGTGTTGATGATCGTGGTCACCGGCTGGTCCGTGATCCGGCGCACCTCGTCCATGATGTCCTGGCCGTAGCCCCGGATCTTCGTGTCCACAAGCACGACGCCCGACGACGTGACGAAGACGGCCGTGTTGCCACCGGTGCGCATCCCCTGCTCCGACGGATCGGAAGTCAGCATGTAGAGATTGTCCGTCAGCTCCAGCGGGCGGATCCGGAACCGGTCCTGCCGCGCCTCGTTCGCGGCGACCGTTACCAGCACGCCGACCAGGGTCAGTGCGGCCAAACAGCGTGTGCGCTTCATCTCGACCTCCCCGAAAACAGGTAGCTACTGTAGCACCGGCTCCCGGAAGATGTACCGGGGAAATGGAGTCGATCCACAGGCGGAGGAGTGATATCCTTGCCGATCAAAGTCTCTGGCGAGGCTCTGGCGGCGCTGTGTCCGGCGGTCGCCCTGGCGGGAGGTGTTGGGTGTGTGATGGACTTCGCACCGCACTGCGTTTGGCAGTCGCGGCTTCGTTGATCGCCGTGTGGGCTGGGACGGCCCTGGCGCAGGAGCGCGCGGGCGAGGGCGCCGGCGCGGCGGCCGACGACTTCGAGGCGCCGCGCACGCCGTGGGGTGCGCCGGACCTGCAGGGAGTCTGGGACTACCGGACGGCGACGCCGCTCGAGCGCCCGCGGGAGTTCGGCGACAAGTCAACGCTGACGGCCGAGGAAGTTGCGGAGTACGAGCGGGTCAATTCCGAACGCCTCGACGACTACGACCGCTCGCCCAGCGTGCACGCGAAGTGGTGGTTGGACAACGGACGCGAGATGACCGCCGACCGGCGTACGTCACTCATCGTCGACCCGCCTGACGGCCGCATTCCGCCGACCACCGAGACGGCCCGCGCGGCTGGACGCGAACGTAGCGCGCGCCGCGGACTGACACATTCGGTTCAGGACCGGAGCCTGGGCGAGCGTTGCATCACGTTCGGCGTGCCGCGGCTGCCGGGCGCCTACAACAACAACTACCAGTTAGCGCAGACGCCGACGCACGTGGCGATCATGCAGGAGATGATTCACGCCGTCCGGATCGTCCCGCTGGACGATCGTCCGCACCTGGCCGGCGCCATCCCGCAGTGGCACGGCTCGTCTCGCGGCTATTACGACGGCGATACGCTGGTGGTGGAGACCACCAACTTCGTGCCGCACGGCGCCCCGCGCGGCGCGACGGCCGGGATGGTACTGACGGAGCGTTTCACGCGCGTCGCGCCCGACGTCATCGAGTACGAGGTGACTTTCGACGATCCCGCGACCTGGGAGCGGCACTGGACGGCCGTCATCCCGATGCACAAGACCGATCAGCCGATGTTCGAGTACGCCTGCCACGAAGGCAACCGTGGCGTGGAGAACATCGTGCACAACTACCGGTACGCCGAGGATCCGGAGTACCGGTCGAAGCTGCCGAAGATCGCCAGGTAGCGATCGCTGGTCCAAAGAGCGAAGGAACCGAAACGATGCGCAGCCTCACACCCACGTCCCCAGCCCCCCGGACGCTTCTGGTTGCGGCGGCAGCCATTCTCCTCGTCGCGAGCTCCGCGGCGCCGGCCGCCGCACAGACGGGACCGGTCACCTTTACCGACCACATCCGTCCGATCATGGAGCGGAGCTGCTGGAACTGCCACGGCGAGGCGGCGCAGCTCTCCGATCTCGACCTGAGTTCGCGCGACGGCGCGCTCGCGGGCGGAACGAAGGGTCCGGCGATCGTGCCGGGCGACGCCGACGGCAGTCGTCTCTATCGGATGGTGGCGGGGCTGGATCAGCCGCCCATGCCGATGAGCGGCGATGCGTTGACGGACGCCGAACTTGCCATGGTGCGTACCTGGATCGACGAGGGCGCGCATTGGGATGCGGGTGGCGCGATCGATGCCGACGTTGCCCTCGCCGCCCTCGAGAACAGCGAGCTGCCTCCCGGCGCACGTGACTACTGGGCGTTCCAGCACCCGGTGCAAGTGGACGTGCCCGCGTCGGACGTCTACACCCACCCGGTCGATCGCTTCCTCGCGGCGGCGCGGGGCGGTGCGGGTGTTGAGGCGGCGCCGCGGGCCGACCGACTGACGGCGCTGCGGCGCGCGTACCTCGACCTCACCGGATTGCCGCCGACGCCGGAGCAGGTCGAGGCCTTCCTTGCTGACACCGAGCGCGGCGCCTGGGAACGGCTCATCGAGCAGTTGCTCGACTCCCCCCACTACGGCGAGCGCTGGGGCCGCCACTGGCTGGACGTCGCGCGCTACGCCGACACGGACGGCTTCGAGCAGGACTACGTCCGGATGAACGCCTGGCGCTACCGGGACTATGTCATCAACGCGTTCAACCGGGACAAGCCCTACAACCAGTTCCTGCGCGAGCAGATCGCGGGTGACGAGCTGGACCACGTGACGGACGAGACGCTGATCGCGACCGGCTTCCTCCGCTCGGGACCACGCGTCAACTTCCGGGAGAAAGACAACCCGGAGCGGCGGCACGACTATCTCGACGACATGCTGGCGACGCTCGGGCGCGGGGTCCTCGGCATGACCGTCCACTGCGCCCGCTGCCACGACCACAAGTTCGACCCGATCCTGCAGAAGGACTACTACAGCATGCAGGCGTCGATCTACGGCTACGTCGAGATCGATCAGCCGCTCCTCGACCGCGCCGAGGCGGACGTCTGGCGCGCCGCGAACGCCGACATCGACCGCCAGCAGCAGCCGCTACGCGACCAGATCGACGCCATCGAGAACCCGTACCGCGAAGAGCTCCGCGCGAAGATGATCCGGGAGAACTTCCCGGAGAACGTCCAGGCCGCTGCATTCAAGCCGGAGGCGGAACGCACGCCGGGCGAGCAGCTCCTGGCAACGCAGGTGCTCACCATCAATCCGCCGCGGGCTCAGGTAACCGAGGCGCTCAGCCCCGACGATGCGGCCCGGGTGGAGGAACTCCGGGCACAGATCGCGGCGTTCAACGAGCAGCGGCCATCCGAGCCGCCGATGGCCCACATCGTCACCGACGGCGACTACCGCTTCGCGCCCGACGGCCCGGGAGACGAGGTGATCGGGTGTCCCGAATGCCGGACGGCGCCTGACGCGGAGGGAACGTACCTGTGGGAGGAGGGCGGACCCGCTTACCAGTCGCCTCCCAACTATTTCCTGATTCGGGGCGATCCGTTCAGTCCTGGTTCGGAGATGTCCCCCGGGTTCCTGACCGCCGCGACCTACGGCGATCCGCCCACCGAGATCCCCCGCCCCGACGGTCGCACGTCCGGCCGGCGGCTCGCCCTCGCCGAGTGGATCGCGTCACGTGACAACCCGCTGACGGCCCGCGTCATAGTCAACCGGATCTGGCACCACCACTTCGGCCGTGGCATCGTCCGGACATTGGACAACCTGGGCCGGATGGGCGATGCGCCGACGCATCCCGAGTTGCTCGACTGGCTTGCCGTCGAGTTCATGGACCGGGGCTGGAGCATCAAGGAGATGCACCGGTTCCTCATGACATCGGAGGCCTACCGGATGGCGTCGTCGTTCGCCAATGAATCGAACGTGGCCGCCGATCCCGAGAACAACCTCCTCTGGCGCTACCGCGGACAGCGCCTGGAGGCCGAAGTCCTGCGCGACGCCATCATGACCGTGAGCGGCGGCATCGACCTGACGGTAGGCGGCCCCGCAATTTTCCCGCACATCCCCGCCGACATCCTGTTCCAGTCGGACGGCAAGGGTTTCTGGTGCGGCAGCCCGGAGCCGGGACGGCGGATCACGGCGCCGTCAACGGGCATCTGGTGCGAGGAGCCGGATCGTCCGGAAGTGTGGCGCCGCAGTGTCTACGTCTTCCGGCGCCGGTCGCTCGGCTTCCCCTTCTTCGACACCTTCGATCTGCCGGATCAGAACCAGACCGCGGCGGCGCGCAACGTCTCGACCGTGTCGACGCAGGCGCTGACGTTGATGAACAACCCGTTCGTGCTGAACCAGGCGCAACTGTTCGCCGACCGGCTCGAGCGCGAGGCGCCCGGCGACGTCGATGCGCAGATCGAGCGCGCGTACCTGATCGCCCTGACGCGGCAACCGACCGATGGGGAAAGGGCGATCGCCCGCGATCTGATCGCGGACGAGTCGCTGGTCGACTTCACCCACGTCATGATGAACCTGAACGAGTTCCTGTACCTGCGGTAGCAACCAGACAGACCACACTCACAACGACCGACGACAGAGGAAGACGAACATGGCTGACCACCATCATCACTGCCGGAAGCGGACGTTCTGGTCGCGGCGCGACTTTCTGTTCCAGTCGGGGGGCGGCATCGCCGGACTCGCCCTGGCCGACATGCTCAGCCGTGAGGGACTGCTCGCGGCCGGGCAGTCCGACACTTGCGAGGCGCCGATCCCGGGCAACCCGTTCGCGCCGAAGGACCCGCATTTCACGCCCCGCGCCACCGCGGTCATCTCGCTCTTCATGAGCGGTGGCGTCAGCCAGGTCGACACGTTCGACCCGAAGCCGGCGCTGAAGCAGTACGCGGGGCAGCCGATGGCCGAATCGGTCGTCGTCCGGCAGGGGCATCCCGGTCCGCTGATGCCGAGCCCGTTCGAGTTCCACCGGCACGGCGAGAGCGGCATCGAGGTCTCCGAGCTCTTCCCGCACATCGGCTCGAAGGTGGACGAGATGGCTTTCATCCGGTCGCTCTACGGCCGGTCGAACGATCACATCCAGGCCACGTACGAGATGCAGAGCGGCCAGATCCGCATGGGCTTCCCCAGCGTCGGGTCGTGGGTCACTTACGGCCTCGGCTCCGAGGCGGCCAGCCTGCCGGCGTACGTCGTGATGAACGACCACCGGGGTGGACCCCTCGGCGGGCCGAACGACTGGAGCGCTGGATTCATGCCGGCCAGCTACCAGGGAACGCTGTTCCGCGCGGTGGGCGATCCGATCGTCGATCTGGCGCCGCCCGAGGGGATGACGGAAGCACAGCAGCGCGCCCGCCTCGACACGCTGGCGAAGCTGAACGAGATCGACCTGGCAGAGAATCCGGGCAACTCGGAATTGGCGGCGCGTATTTCGTCGTATGAGCTCGCTTACCGGATGCAGGGTTGCGCGCCCGAGGCGGTCGACACCACCGTGGAGTCCGAGGCGACGAAGAAGCTCTACGGGCTCGACGATCCGATTACGGAACCGTTCGGACGGCAGTGCCTGATGGCGCGGCGGCTGGTTGAACGGGGCGTTCGTTACGTGCAGCTCTTCCACGGCGGCATCGGGCAGCAGAACACTGACACATGGGATGCGCACAGCAACCTGGTGGAGAACCACACGCTGCACGCCAAGGAGACGGACAAGCCGATCGCCGGGCTGATGACCGACCTGAAGGCGCGTGGCATGCTCGACTCCACGCTCCTCGTCTGGCACGCCGAGTTCGGCCGGATGCCGATTTCGCAGCGTGGCGTCGGCCGCGACCACAACCCGGGGACGATGACCGGCTGGATGGCGGGGGCCGGAATTCAGGGCGGCCAGGTCATCGGCGCGAGCGACGAGTTCGGCTACAAGGCAGCCGAGCAGCGCGTCTCGCCGCACGACCTGCACGCCACGATCCTGCACCTGCTGGGCATCGATCACGAGAAGCTCACGTACCGTTACAACGGCCGCGACATGCGCCTGACGGATGTCCACGGAGTGCCGATTCCGCAGATCATCGCGTAGGCCGTCTCCCGGCGATCAGCACTAGCAACACTAGCCAGCACGCGCGGGTGCACCTTTCCCCGGAACCGAGAGGTGTCCGCGCACGCACGTACCCAGAACGGAGCCAACGGTGACGAGAACTGAATCCATTGACATGCCGGGTGCCTTGCGCGCGCTGACAGGAATCCTGACGGTGGGCCTGCTGGCAGCGGCGCTACCGGTCGAGATGGCGGTGGCTCAGGCGGCGGCTGCCCAGAACCAGCAGCAGGATCCGGACGAAGAAGAGCAACCGACGTTCACCGAGACGGTTGTCGTCGTCGGCACTCGCGCGGAACCCCGATCCGTAACGGAATCACCGGTGCCCGTCGACGCCATTCCGGCTACCGAGCTGGTCAGCCAGGGGCTGGTGACGCTGCAGGATCAGTTGCGCACCGTCGTCCCGTCGTTCAACGTCAACATGCAGCCAATCAGCGACGCCTCGACCGTCGTCCGGCCGGCCATGCTGCGGAACCTGGCGCCGGATCACACGCTGGTGCTCGTGAACGGAAAGCGCCGGCACCGCTCGTCGATCATCGACTGGCACGGCGGCAATGGCGTCGCGTTCGGATCGCAGGGCCCGGATCTCTCCGCCATTCCGGCGATCGCCCTGCGGCAGGTGGAGGTGCTGCGCGACGGCGCGGCGGCCCAGTACGGATCCGACGCCATCGCCGGCGTCATGAACTTCCTCCTGAAGGATGCGCGCGAGGGAGGCAGCGTCGAGTTCACAACCGGCATCTACGGAGAGCAATGGGATGGTCAGACTGCCACCTTCGCGGGCAATGTCGGGTTGCCCCTGGGCCAGACGGGATTCGCCAACCTGAGTCTGGAATATGGCGGTTCGGGCGCGACCGACCGCAGCATCCGGCGCAACGACGTTGAAACGCTGGTCGGCACCGGCGTCTTCAACGACATCAACGAGCCGGCACAGATCTGGGGTTCGCCGGACATCGACAACGACCTCAAGGCCTTCGGCAACTTCGGCCACCTGTTTGCCAACGGCACGCAGTTCTACGCCCACACCAACTATGCGAGCAAGCGCGTGGTGGGGGGATTTTTCTTCCGCAACCCGAACACGCGCGGCGGCGTCTTCAGTGCGGATGGCGGCGAAACGTTGCTGATCGGCGATGCCCTCGCGGCACGGGGCATGGGGTCGGCCAATTGCCCGGCGGTGGCGGTCACGGGCAACGTACCGGACCCGGCGGCTCTTGACGCGATCCGGGCGAACGACAACTGTTTCTCGTTTCAGGAGCGGTTTCCCGGCGGCTTCACGCCCAACTTCGGGGGCGACGCCCGCGACATGTCGGTCGTCGGCGGCATCCGGGGCTTCGGCGCCAACGGCCTGACCTGGGATGCGAGCGCCAGCTTCGGGGCGCACCAGGCGGACCTGTTCATCCGCAATACCGTGAACGCCTCGCTCGGCCCCCAGACGCCGACCGAGTTCGACCTGGGCAGCAACCGCCAGCAGGACCTCGCGTTCAACTTCGACGTCTCGTATCCGGTAAGCGACCAGGTCAATTTCGCGTTCGGCGCGGAGTGGCGCGACGAGCAGTACCGGACGAGCCAGGGCCAGCCGGAATCGTGGCAGGTCGGCCCGTACGCCGCACAGGGTTTCAGCGCCGGATCGAATGGCTTCAGCGGCTACAGTCCGCTCGCGGCCGGCGAGTGGTCGCGCAACAACGTTGCCGTGTACGGCGACCTCGAAGCGACGGGCACGGACGACCGCTGGACACTCGGCGGCGCGCTCCGGCTGGAGCGGTTCGAGGACTTCGGCGCGACCGCGAACGGCAAGGTGTCGGCCCGCGTGGCGATGGGCGACTACGCTTCGCTGCGCGGCAGCGTCAGCACCGGCTTCCGCGCGCCGACGCCGGGGCAGCAGAACGGTTTCAACGTCTCGACGACGTTTGACCCGGTGTTGATGGACCTCACCGAGCGGGGCACCGTCCCGTCGATCCATCCCGTCGCCGCGCTGCGCGGCGGCGCACCGCTCGATCCGGAAAGGTCCCGGAACTACACGGTCGGCATCGTTGCCGACAACGGTCCGTTCACCCTGACCGTCGACTACTTCCGGATCGACCTGGACGACCGGCTCGCCGTCACGCGCGATTTCTCACTGACCGCCGACGAGATAGACGGTCTGCTCGCAGCCGGCGTCGAGAACGCCCGCGGGCTCGCCAGCTTCCGTTTCTTCACGAACGAGATCTCCACCACCACCCAAGGCGTCGATATCGTGTCGACCTACATGCCGCCGGGGCTGAATGGCAATACCGTTTTCAGTGCGGTCTTCAACCACACGAACACCGAAGTGACGAAGTTTGACGACGGCCTCCTGAACGTCAGCCGCCGCATCCGCGAGCTTCAGGAGGCGCTTCCGAAGAACCGGTGGAACTTCGCGATCAACCACTCCGCCGGACGCGTGAACGTCCTCGGGCGTGTCAACTACTACGGGGCGTGGTTCGACTGGGACAGCGCACAGACGCTGTTCAGCGGCAAGCCGGTGGTGGACGTCGAGGTGAGCATCCCCCTGGCCGGCGGGACGGCATTGGCGATCGGCAGCCAGAACGTCTTCAACACGTTCCCGGACGAGAGCCCGAACGCGAGAAGCGTCGGCGAGCGCTACAGTGAATACACGCCATGGGGCTTCAACGGCGCCTACTACTACGCCCGGATCCGCCACTCGTGGGGAGGCTAGGGCCAGGCACGGCTTCCGGTGGTCCGCCGGCGTCTACGCCGGCCACTACCTCACTCCCCTTGAGGGCGCCTAGCCCTAGTCGCTGATCCGCCTCCACGTAAGCCTGCTCTGCACCGGCCGGCCCTCGTCGTCGGTGCCCGGAGGCGGCATGAGTACGAGGTGCGTATCGGTCAACTCGTAGAACCGCTGCGCGTCGCTTCCGTCGGCGTTGGGGTTCTCGCTTCCAATCCGATGGTGGACCAGATACCGCTCCTCCTCGTTGACCGAGAAGGGCCCGAAGTAGCTGCCGTACGTGTCGGTCGCCATCAAGGCCTCCTCCGGCGTCGGCCGGTCGCCAGCGTATGGCGTCCGGCCCGGCCGCATCAGGTGGACCGACATGTGGCCGGACGGCGCGTACATGATGTACGCGACTTCGTACTGATTCGCCGGCACCTCCTCCCCGTCCCCCGTCCGGCGCTCCACGGATTCGACGCTGTAGACGCCGACCAGGCGCCGGTGCGTGTCGGTCAACTCGGACTCGGGTAGATCCGGCAGCCGCGTCCAGGTGATGAACGATTTCTCGCCCCGGTCGTTCGGCGGCGGCTGCAGCGTCAGCGTGTTGTCGCCGAACGTGAAGAAACGCTGATAGTCGGATCCGGCTCCGGACGGGTTCACGCTCCCCAGAAGGTGATGGGTGACGTACCCATCCGCCTCATTGACGGTGAACGGCCCGAAGTACGACGTGTACGTGCCGAGGCGATCCAACGCCTCGTCCGCGGTCGGAGTGTCCCCGGCGTACGGCTGCCGATCCGGCTGCATCAACGTGACTCCCATGTGACCCGACGCGTCGTACATGAGGTAGCCCAACCGGTCCGTCGTCGGCTCGCCCAACAGTTCGCCGTTCACGTCCCGCCGCTCGATCCGGGTTAACGACCAGACCCCCGCGAACCGTTCGTTCGCCGACGTATCAATGGCTGTCTCCGCGGGAGCCGCGGCTTCGGCCTCCGGTTCCGCCGGCGGGGCTTCGCCGCTGCAGCCGAACGCGGCAATGACGGCTACCGAGGCGAACAGAACGAAACATGGCATCCACGTCTTCCGCATCATGCCCTCCTGGCCTTCCGGCTCTCAATCCGTACGACCGCACTCTATCCGATGCAATGGACTTTGGGGTCAACAAAAGACCGCGAAAGCCAAAGTGATATCATCCTGTCAGGAATGAGTGATATCATGCGGAACAAGCCATGACATCTACTCGTGCTCAGCCGAAGTCCGGACGCTTTGTTCTCCGCATGCCACCGGCGCTGCACACGGCGCTCGACGGCGCGGCCCAGGCGAGCGGGCTGTCGCTCAACGCGTACTGCGTGCGGCACCTGGCGGCGGCCGGCCTCGGCGCGGCAGGTGACGAAGACGCGGGCGCGCTCATCACGCGCGCCCGCGCGGTAGCCGGTGACGCGCTGTCGGCGGTCTTGCTCCACGGCTCCTGGGTGCGCGGAGAGGCGACACCCGCCTCCGACGTCGACGCCCTGATCGTCGTCGATTCCCGCCTCTCGCTGAGCCGTGACCTGTATCGTCAGTGGGACGCCCAGCCGATCACCTGGCGGGGCCGCCGGATGGACCCTCACTTCGTGCAGCCGGCCGCCGGGGAAGGGCAGTTCAGCGGCCTGTGGGCCGAGGTGGCGCTGGACGGAATCGTCCTGTACGAGCGTGACTGGAAGGTGTCAGCGCACCTGGCGAAGATTCGTCGCGCGATCGCCGCGGGACGGCTCGTGAGGCGGGTCGTGCACGGACAGCCCTACTGGACGGAGACCTCCTGATGCGCAATCGCGCCCTCGCCACCGACTACGTCAGACGCGCCGCCACGCGCCTGCGGGCGCTAGACGTCCTGTACGAGTCGGGGAGCTGGGCCGATGTCGTTCGGGAATCGCAGGAGGTCGTCGAACTCGCCCTTAAGGGCCTGCTGCGCGCCGCCGGCATCGACCCGCCGCGCGTGCACGACGTCGCCGACGTTCTGGAGGCCGAGCGGAGCCAGTTGCCGGCAGGCCTGGCCAGCGAGATCGACCGGCTCGCCGCGGCCTCCCGCCTCCTGCGGCGTGACCGCGAGCTTGCTTTCTACGGCGCCGAAGACCTGACGCCGTCGGACTTCTACCGGGAACGCGACGCCGAGGAGGCGCGCGCGGCCGCCCGGCTCGTGGTTGAGCGCGTGCGGCCGCACGTCCTCACGCAGGATTCCGACTGAGGCGCCCTTGCGGGCGCGTTGGAAGTTCCGCTGGCGCGCAACTTCTACGGCGCAAGCGCCTAGTCGACCGACAGTCCCGCGTCGGATGCAATCTCGCCGATGCGGGCCGCCTGGTTCGGGTTGTTGCCCATGATCTCGCGCAGCCGGCGGATCACCTGCCCCTGCTCCGCGTCCGACATGCCGCTGGCTCCGCTCGCCGCGCTCCGGACCGCCGAGTAGCAGTCGTCCTCATACGTGATCGAACCGCACTGCGCGGTCAGCTCGGCAAGCAACGCCGCCACGCCGGAGCGCTCCATTGGGGCGCCGCCGCCGGTGGCAGCGAAGCTCTGGTTGGCCTGCTCGATCTCCGCCGCCGCGCCGCGGCGGATGTTCGCCGCCTCGGTGCCCGCCTGGAAACAGGTGAACGACGCGCGGTTGGCCCAGCGGAGCGGGGCGCAGGCATGGATGCCGGCTTCGATGGCCGCCTCCGACACCTCGGTGATCAGCGCCTCGTACTCCGTGTCGCCCTCGCCGAAGCCGGAGAAGTTGCCAAGGTCGCCGCTTGCCGCGAACAGCCCGTCGACGCCCGGAAGCCTGGCGATCTCACGCGCCGCCTCGACCCCCTCGAGTGTCTCGATCATCAGGAACAGGACGACGTTGTCGTTCCATGTCTGGCGGTAGCCGCCGGGCACCTGGTTCCACATCTCGCCGGGGCCCTGGCCGCCACCCGCGCTCCGGCGCCCGAGCGGAGGGAAATAGGTCCAGTCGACCGCGGCCTGCGCCTCTTCTACGCTGTCGACGGTAGGCACCACGATGACCAGAGCGCCCATGTCGGTGGCGTGCTGAATCTCACGCTCGTCGGCATAGGCGACGCGCACGCCGGGCGCGGCCGGCCCGGGGCACGTCCGCCACATGCGCGCAACCTGCTCCCACGAAATGGCCTCATGCTGCATTTCGACCCAGATGAAGTCGTAGCCGGCTGCCGCCATCGCGCAGTACATGCGCGGATCCGTTCCCCGGACCGTTCCCCCAATCATCGGTCCGCCGGCCACCAGCTTGCGCTTGGCGGGATTCCAGATCTCGGCCGTCTCCCCTTGCGGCAGGTCGAAACGCGATCCGAAGTCGAATTCCGAGGCCCGGAACTGGGCGGTCGCATCTCCGGCGGTCATGGCGGCCAGCGCCCCGACCACGACGGCGACCTTGAACAACGTGGTGATTCTCATGACATCCCTCGCTTGGTGCTGTCCCGCGTCTTGCGCGTACGCCGCGCCGACTCTGTCTACCGGGCGAGTCTACCCCGTGACCCGCCCCGCCATCCACCGCCGCGCGTGTTACGGTTCGACATGCCAACTCGCCTGGCGGCCTCCTTGCGCGTGCTGTCCCCACTGTTCGTTCTCGGAGCCTGCGTCGGGACCGCTAGTCCAGCCTTCGCGCAACCCGACATCGCGCCGCAGAATGATGCCCCCAATCCCTATGTCACGGTCCGCGGGTGGGCAAAGCTGCCGGACGGTCGCGAGTGGGGATCGACGGGCGGAGTCGACATGGACCGGGACGGCCGCCATGTTTGGGTCGCCGAGCGCTGCGGCGGCAACTCCTGCGTGGGCCTCGACCTCGACCCCGTGCTGAAGTTCGACCCGGAAGGGAACCTCGTCGCCAGCTTCGGGGCCGGTTTGATGATCCAGCCTCATGGGCTGCACGTCGATCCCGAGGGCAACGTCTGGGTCACCGACGCCCAGGGGCCGGATGGCACGGATCCGCACCGGGAGGGCAAGGGTCACGTCGTCATGAAGTTCAGCCCGGAGGGAGAGCTGCTGATGACGCTCGGCACGCCGGGCGTCGGCACCGCCGGGCCAAACACCCTCGACCAGCCCTGCGACGTGGTGGTTGCGGGCGACGGCACGATCTACGTCGCCGACGGACACGGGGGCCAGCTTCCCGGGGCCGGTCCCCACACGACGGCCCGCGTCGTAAAGTTCGCGCCCGACGGAACCTATCTGGCGGAATGGGGCTCGTGGGGCGACGGAGCGGGCCAGTTCCGCACGCCGCACGCCATCGATCTCGACTCGCGGGGCCGGGTCGTGGTCGCCGACCGAGGCAACGACCGGCTCCAGGTGTTCAGCCCCGACGGCGCGTTCATCGAGGAGTTCTACCAGTACAGCCGGCCGAGCGGCCTCCACATCACCGCCGACGACACGGTCTACGTCGCCGACTCGGCGTCGTCACGGAACGGCCAGCATCCGGGCTGGGAATACGGCGTCCGCATCGGCAACCTGCGCACCGGTTCACTGGACTGGTTCATCGACGGATCCAATCCCGAAGGAGTCACCGTCGCCGCCGACGGAACGGTCTACGGCGCCGTGGTGGCGTACGGCGGCGCGCTCCTGAAGTACGTCCGGCCGGACGAGCCGGGCGGACGATGAACGCGCCACCGCCCCGGGGTTACGGGAGCGTGAACGTCAACACGGTGTTGGTCGCGATCACCGTGACGTACTGCTTTCCGTTGACCTGGTAGGTCATCGGACTCGACCGAACGGGACGCGGCGCCCGGTGTTCGAACAGCAACTCGCCGGTCTCCGCGTGGAACGCATAGAAGGCGCCGTCGTCCGCGCCCTGGAAAACCAGATCGCCCGCCGTAGCAAGGTTGCCGCTCGCCCCGATGGTGGTGAGGGCCGGAAACACCTGTTGCCACACCTCTTCCCCGCTTGCCGGCTCGTAGGCAGTAAGGGTCGTGGTCGGCGTGAATTCGGGAATGCGGCTGATCTCCTCGAAGTTCGCGCTGTGGCCGTCGCCGTGCGGCCCCGGCTCCAGGCTGTCGCCGACCGGCCGGACGATCATCGAGACCGCCGCGTTCTTGCCGGTGACGTAGAGCAGCCCCGTGCGCGGGCTGAATGCGGGCGAGCCGAAGCTTGATCCGCCATGAGCGACGATCAGGTGCTCCTCGATGGAGTACGGCGTGTACATCTGTCGCGACCTCGACTGCATCTCCGGATCGTCCAGGTGCACGTACGTGGCGCAGAACGGCATCATCGGCACGCCGCGCGCGTTATGCGGGATGGGCTGGGTCGGATAGACCACTTCGCCGGGCACGTTCGTCTCGGTCGGCACCAGCGTCTCCACCATCGGGTTGATCGGCTCGCCGGTCTCGCGGTGCCACAGGTAGAGCAGGCAGTTCTTGCCGGCCGAACCGACGCCCCGGATCGTCTCGCCGTTGCGTGTCACATCGAAAAGCACCGGTCCGGTGACGTGGTCCCAGTCCCACAGGTCGTGATGGATGGCCTGGTAGTACCAGCGGAGCGCGCCGGTTTCCAGGTCGAGAGCGACGGTGGCGTTGGTGAACAGGTTCGCGCCGGGTCGCGCCGATCCGTCGTAGTCGGGCGATGGGTTGCCGGTGTTGAAGTAGATGAGCCCCAAGTCGAGGTCGATGGCGGGCTGCGTCCAGACCCCGCCGCCGGCACGCTGGCCGTCGCCCCACGTGTCGCGCGCGATCTCCCACCCGTCGTCCTGCGGCCGCTGCGGGATCGTGTTGAAGACCCACTTGATGGCCCCGGTGGCGGCATCGGTGGCAATCACCAGGCCACCCGGGATGTGCCCCTCCGAAAGCGCCGCGCCGACGTAAAGCGTGCCGTCGTGGTACGCGGGCGCGGCCGTGATCCGATAGCCCAGCTCGTGCGGATCCAGGGTCGGCGGATAAACGTCCGGATACTTGGCCTGCAGCGCCAATCCGACGACCGGCAGAACGCCGCCGTCGCCGTACGATTCCACGAGTTCGCCGGTCTTCGCGTCGGCCGCGACGAGGTTGGGGCCGTTGTAGGAGTAGATCTTCCCCTCCGCGTAGGTCGGCCCCCGCACGCGGTTGGTCCGCGCCTCGTTCAGCTCGAGGTTCCAGACCTCCTCCCCGGTGACGGCATTGATGGCAATCACTCTGGGGCCCGCATGCAGGTACATGAGGCCGTCGACCACGAGCGGCGTCACCTGGGCGACATCGATCCCCGCCGCGACCTCGTAGGACCACTGCTCGGACAATCGGCCAGCCGTTCCCGCGTTTATCTGGTCGAGTTCCGAGTAGCGGCTGTTGTCGAGGTCGAGGTTGTGGCTCGTCCAGTTGGTCTGGCCGCCCGCCGTGATGTTCGGCGGCGCTCCCTGCCGGGTGGTCCGTCCCTGCTGCCCAGCCGCCGTCGATGTGCCAGTGACCATGGCAACCGCGGTCATGGCTACGAGGAGTCGTCGGGTTGCCGCCCAGTTGGATGAAATCATCTCTTGCTCCTTGCTCCCGGCTGGCCGCGAACGCCAACACCGAGGAGCGTGCGGTTCCACTGCCGGTCCTACGGCGTCACCGTCACCGTGACGTCGGCGTGGGAATACAGGAAGCCGTCGTCAGCCATTCCCCGGAGCACGTAAGTGCCTGGCTCGGTGAACGTGACGGTGGTGACGACGCGGCCGTCCGGCGGCAGCTCCGGCGGGGTCCAGCCGGGCGTGTGGTCCTCCATCGGCGGCGTCCAGGGGTCGAAGGCGACATCGGCCGGACCGCGGTAGTGAATCCAGGCCAGGCGCAGACCGCGGGCGTTCCGGCGGCCGGGCGGGCGGCTGTTGCGGGCGGGGCGCATCTCGGGGATACCGTCATCGGCAATCACCGCGGTGAGGGCGAGCGCCTCGCCGACGCTGGCGGTTCGCTCCAGGCCCTCCTCGATGTGGATCGTCGGGGCCGCGTTGGCCATCTCCGGCGCGCCCCCGCCGGCGCGATTCATGGCGATTACCTGCTCGTCGATGATCTGCTCCGGCACCAGCCAGCCAACGGCGCGGTCGGCCTTGCCGTGCGCGGTAACGGTCCAGACGAGTTCCTTGTCGCCCCAGTCGGCGGGAACGCGGACCCGGAAGATGACCCGCTGGCGGCGCGGGTAGAAGTAGGTGGGCTGACCCCGGTCGGCGGGTCCGGGTTCGAAGTGGTTGTCCGGACCGACCGGGATGTTCAGGTGCTCCTCGTAGTTGCGGTTGAGGTAACCGAAGACCATGTTGAAGCTGCCGTCGGGATTCTCCTCCCATCCCTCGAACACCGGCTGCAGGTTCTGCCCGCTGTGGTAGGTCTGCGCGCCAGCGGGCGGCGCGGACGCCAGCAGGCAGGCCGCGGTGAGGGCGGAGCAGAGCCGAATGGCGGTGGGCCCGGCGGCGCGCATCAGTTGTTGTTCGTCTGGCGCGCCCGCTCCTCGATCCGCCGCTCGTACTCGTCGTCCGACATGTGGAAGAAGCTCATCCAGGCGAAGCTCATGTCGTCGATGGAACGGTTGCCGAAGCCGACCCAGTTCTTCGGGTCGGGGTTGTAGCGGTTGGTCGCCGTATTGTTGTGCCAGCCGATGACGTGAAGGATCGTCCCGGCCGGCAGCAACGGCGCCTCGTGGTCAGCGTAGTTGTAGACGATGTGCCAGCCGAAGTTGTGCTTCGTGCAGCTCAGGGTGTCGATCCTGCCGTCCGGGTAGATCGCCTCGACGCACATCCGGTCGCCGCGGATGTGCATGTGCGGCTGGAAGCCGGTCACCTGCGTAGGCTCGGGCAGGACGTAGTAGCCGTCACTCCGCGCGTCTCTCTCGCCGGCGCGGATGTCGAGCGTATCGAAGCTGTCGCCCACGTGGCGCGAGATCAGGACCTGGTCAGGCACGTACCCCGGCGGGTAGAACTGGAAGCCGACGCGGGTCCGGTCGCGAATCTCCTCGCCCACCGAGCTGTAGTGCATGTTGAAGCGGATCTGCGTGCCCGCCTTGATCAGGCGGCCGGTTCCGTTGGGAAAGATGTCGCCGTTCTTCCCCATCGCGTACTCGTTGAGAAAGCCGCCCCCTTCTTCGCCGTCCTCCTCTTCCCACGTCATGGACGTGGCGACGTGATGGACCACCGGGTAGGCGCCGGGCGATGGCTTGGTCTCGACCGCCTTGATGTAGCGGTCCTCCGTGAGCCGCGAGTCGGCCCAGATGTCGAGCCAGCGGTCGGCATCTACCGCGCCGACGACAACTTCCTCCGGCAACTCGACAATCCACTCGGGGGTGCCGATGCGCCACTCGTCAAGGTCCGCCAGTTCAACCGGCGGCGGCGCGTCGGCCGGGTTGCCCCGCGGCGCGCCGGCCTCCACCCAGCGATCGATGGTGGCGATCTCCTCGTCCGACAGCGACGGATCTTCCTTGAAGGCGCGAACGCCGACGTTCCGTTCTATGAACCACGGCGGCATCTCGCGCTGCGCCGTCTTGTCGCGGATGGCGCGCGCCCAAGGCCGAACGTCTTCGTAGGTGAGGAGCGACATCGGCGCGACGGATCCGGGCCGATGGCACTGCTGGCAGGCGCGCTGCAGGATCGGCAGCACGTCCTTGGTGAAGGTGGTCTCGGCCGGCGCCTGAGCCCCCTCGGCGGTCGCGGCGGCAACGAAGAATAGCGCCAGGATGACGCCGACCGTGTAGCACGTGCGGTTCATCGTTCAGCCTCCCGCCGTGGCCCTGCACCACGGCTGCATCTCACGCTACTGGCTCTCGGACACTTCGTCGTAGAAGCGTTGAAGCGCCACGTCGCTCAGCGGCCAATCGAGGTCGTCGGTCTGGATGCGGCCCGGCACGTCGTCGCGACTGACACCCGCCTCGACCGCCTCTCGCATCCTGTCCTGCAAGGTCTGCATCCGGTCGCGGAAGATGCGGACCTCGTCCTTGCCCAGGATCGGCCCGTGGCCCGGGATGACAGTATCGAAATCGAGCTCCAGCACGCCGTCGAGAGTTCCCGTCCACGCAAGCCCGCTGCCGCCGTTACCGAAGTCCATGAAGGGCGAGAGCGTGCTGCCGTCGGAGCGCTGCCCCCAGATGAACAGGTCGCCGGTGTGGATCGTGCGCAGGTCCGGGAAATAAATGACGGCGTCGCCGTCGGTGTGGCCGCGCCCGAAGTGGTGCGCCTGCACTTCGACGCCGCCGATGAAGATGGAGGTCTCGTCACTGAAGACGACGCGCGGCGCGCCCGGTTGGTTGTTCCGGATCATGTTGCCGCGCGCGTTCTTGTGCGAGATCACCTCGCTCACCGCCATGAAGTCGGCGTTGCTTCCCGAATGGTCGCCGTGGTGGTGCGTATCGAGCACGTACCGGATCGGCAGGGACGTCATCTTCCGCACTTCGGTCGTGATCATCTCGTAGCTGTAGGGGAACTTGTTGTCGACGAGGACGACGCCGTCGTTGGTGACCCGCACCGCGACGTTGCCGCCCGTGACACCGCCGTCGAGACCCGGGATGACGTACAGGCCGTTCTTACCGGGAACGGGTCGAATGGCCGTCAACTCGGCGAGCCGCTCCGGCGTGATCTCCTGCTGGGCGGCCGGACGCTCCGCCGCCACTACCGCCAGGACCGCCAACCCTCCCACGGCCACTGCCGCCACCAATCTCGGTCTGCGCATCACGGTTCTCCTCGCAACGGCTCCATTATGCGTCAACCGGCGTCGATTCCGGCCTTCGTTTCCGCAATTGCGGGATCAACAATGGACCGGAGCGCCGCCTCGTGGGCGCGTTCTTCGCCACGGGTGGGTGGGAGCCCGTGGTCAAGCCCCGCTGGACCGAGGGCCGATGGCGATGTGAATCCGCGTCACGTGCCAGCGCGGGCGCTGACGCTTTTAGTTGCCGGCCGGCCGGAGCTCGACGGCGGCGGCGACGAAGCTCACCTCGGTCGCTGTGCCGTCGGGATTGCGGGTCAGCTCCACGCCCTCTTCGATGAGGTGGTCCGCCTGGCGCTTCGA
The DNA here is from genome assembly GCA_009838525.1 of Acidobacteriota bacterium. Lineage (NCBI taxonomy): Bacteria > Pseudomonadati > Acidobacteriota > Acidobacteriota bacterium. The sequence goes on along the minus strand of VXRJ01000034.1, from coordinate 109,035 downwards.
GAAGACGTTGGTCTCGAAGACCCCCTCGATCCGCGCCGCCTGGCCGTCCGAGTCGGTGGGGACGAAGAAGCCGTAGTCCTTGAACGTGACGCGCAGGCCACGCGACGCGCCCTCCTGCACCAGCTCCATCCAGCATCCCTTCACCTGGCACACCCGGCGCACCGACCCTTCCAGAATCACGCTGGTGTCCGTGTACGCGTGAATGGTGCTGAGCGCGTCCGCGAGGTCGACCACCGGTGAATTCCCGATCGCGTCCCCACGGGTGATAACCGAGTCCTGCGCTCCCGCCGTACCGGCGAAACCGAAAGCGACGAGCGCGAAACCAACAAGCACCGTGCGGCTGAACTGACGCATCCTGAACCCCCTGTCGACCACCGTGTTCCGCATCATAACACCTGCCCCCGGCGCCCTACGGGTCCGTCACGAACGGCACCGCCGGCTCCCGAACGCCGGGATGCCCCGCCTCCGTCCGCTGCCGCGAGACCAGCGTCGAAGCCCTGATCGCCAGCGGCTCATTGGCGCGGGCGCCGCTGAGCAGGTTCACCATACCGTAGTTGCCCTCGTGACAGGCGTATTCGTAGATGGGCTCCTGATTCTCCCGCCATCGAAAGGGAATCGCCACGGTATACGGGCGGGTGTAGGTGAACGGGTCCTCCACCGTGAACCGGTAGTCGATCGTCTCGGCGTCGACACGCGTGAAGCGCTCCACGATGCGCAGGGTGTCGCCGGGGCCGCGATGACCCGTCTGCAGAATGTGCGATGGCTGATAGTCGCCGCCGTCCATCCGGTCGTGGAAGTGGATGGTCTCGACGACGAGGGTGTCGCCTTCCCAGCGGCCGCGCGAGTCTCCTAGCCACTGGCGAATCCCGTCCGACGAATGCGGCCGGCCGTCTATCGGGATGATCCGGGTTTCGTGAATCATCTCGATCTGAATGACGACGTGGGTGGGCGTCTGGAAGATCTGGTAGTTGTTGTTGTAGAGGTTGGGGATCATCTGGACCGGCATCGTCCGCGAGATGCAGCGCTCCCAACTGTTCCGGTCGAGCCAGGAATCCCCCTCGCCCCGGCCTTCCCGAGCCTTCTCGCGCGCCACGAGACGGGCGATCGCTTCCGGCGTCATCGTGATCCGCCCGTCCGGCGGATCGATGATCAGCGACGGCTGCTCGAGGTTTCCCCCCGTCTCCGGCCACGCCGCCCCGGTCCCCCGCGTCGCCTCGATGACCGGAGCCCGTGCGTCGCGGTCTCGCTGCACCTCCGCCTCGGTCAACTGTTCGAGGCGCGTCGTCGTCGAGTTGTTCCAGATCCCCTGCAGATCGGGATCGCCCCACGGTGTTCGTGGGAGCGCTTCATCGCCGTTCTGGGCCGCCACCGGAGCCGCAGCCAGCAATGCGGCCGCACACACCGCTCCCACCCTGCTCATCCTGCGAACTGCTGATCTCGGCATCTGACCTCCTGCGTGCGCGTTGCCAATCTCCCGGGGAACCGGTTGGCGTCTCCTTCGTATTCTAAGGATAGACAATGACCAAGTTCCTCCTCTGGTGCATCCTGTTCGTGCTGTGCTGGCCGCTTGCCCTGCTGGCACTCTTCGTCTACCCGATCGTCTGGCTCGTCTTGCTGCCGTTCCGGCTAATCGGGATCGCGGTCGGCGGCGCGCTGAGCTTCATCGCGGCGGTCATCATGCTGCCCGCTCGCGTGCTCGGCGGCCCTCGGTTCGCCTAGCGGGGCCGCCCGCCCCTACTGCTGCTCGGCCGCTTCCCGCTCCTCGGCCCGGGCGCCGCGCAGGAGGTTCTCCATCCCGTAGTTGCCCTCGTGGCAGGCGTACTCGTAGAGCGGCAGGTCGCTCCGGTTCATCGGAAGCCGCCCGCTGAAGGGACGAGTGAAGCTGGCCGGATCGTTTACGGTGAACTCGTAGAGGAGCGTGTCGCCGTCCACCCGGGTGAACCGCTCCTCCAGATGCAGCCCTTCCGCCGAGCCCCACGCACTGCCGGTCAGTGCGAAGCTGGCCGTCCGGCCGGTGAAGTTGCGGGTGTCGATGACCAGCGTGTCACCTTCCCAACGGCCGCGCGAGCTGCCCATCCACTGCCGGATTCCGTCGGCTATCGCGGCGCGGCCGTCGAGCGGCACCACTCTCACATCGTGGTTCATTTCAATCAGCAGCACGACCGCGTCAGGCGTCTGGAACACCTGCACGTTGTTGTTGTAGCCGCCGGGCAGCAGGGGCGGTCCAGTGCTGAATCCGAGCAGGCAGCGCTCGGCCAGTCCACGCTCTTCGGGTCCCGCTGCGCCAAAACCGCCGACGCGAATCCGCACCGGCAGTCCGTCGCCGGCCAGCCTCGTCTCCTCGCGCGCCTCGGCCTCGGGCGTCAGGGGCGGGACCCGGCCGTCGGGCGGATCAACGATGAGCGCCGTCTGGGTCAGCGCCGTCGCCCGGGCGCGATCCGTCCAGACCGCCTGGCTGTAGGCGCCGGGATCCCCGGGCGGAGCGGCCAGGTCACGCGCCAGCGCGGCCTCGTTGGCCTCCTGCGCCACCGCCGCCGCCTCTTCCTCGGTCAGCGTCGCCCGGTCGGCGAGCGCTTCCGGACGTTCGAGGGGCGTGAACGTCCAGTAGTCCCACACGCCACCGAGATCGGGATCGCCCCACGGCGTGCGCGGGGCTTCGGACGATTGCGCGGCGGCGGCCGCCGGCATCAGCAGTATCGCCAGCACGGTCAGGAACCCCATCCGGAACCGCGATTGCGTTGTTCGTACCCGCATTGATCTCCTCCCCCCGTCCGCCACCGTCATGGGGCGCCGCATCCCCTGCCTTTGTAGAGCCCGACGTTGTCTATCTGCACGTCCACGTCGCTCTGCGCCAGCGTGAAGGCGATTCTCGCGTTGTAGTCCGCTTCCGGGCTGACGAACCGGTGCCGGAACTGGTGGAAGTCGCGCGTCAGACTCGCCCCCGAGCCCCGGACCGCCCCACCGACATCCGGACTGATGCCAGTGCCCATCACGCTACGGTACTCCGTCGCACCGGTGTCCACGTTGACCTGGATGTAGCGAAAGTCGTCGGCTCGGGCAGAGTAGCAGAGCGTATACTCCGCCCCCTCCTCTATCACCACATTGTGAGAGAGCTGCACGCGCCACGGCTGGACCGCGGGTGCGTCGATAGTGAAATCCGCCTCTCCGTTCCAGGTGACGGACGCGTTCGTCAGGTTCACCCGCCAGGAACCCTGCACGTCGAACCTGCCGCCGCTCGTGATGAGATTCCCGGACTCGGCCCGCGGCGCCGCCTCGATCACGTGGAACGGCAGGTCGTTGCTGAACAGGCCCTCGGGATTCTGCACCTGCAGCATGTGGAGCCCCGTCTCCGCCGGCAACCGGGCGAGCTGGACGACCACGGTATCGCCCTCGCAGTCCGGCAGGACGCCCGCCTCGCAGACGACAGAGCCCGCCACGCGGCGTCCGTTGACCAACACGTAGGCGCCGAGCTGTATGTGCTCGCCCCGCAGCCGCATTGGCCCGGCGGCATGCAATTCGGGAAACTCCGCAGGACGCCCTCCGGGGAACCTCGGCAATACGGGAAGTTCGTGCGGATACAGCGTCGGCTGCGGATGATCGTAGTCCGCGAGGTAGCCGAGACGCGCGGTAATGGTCAGCAGCACTTCGCCCGCCGCGGCTGAAGTCGTCAACTCGCTGCGCGTGTGCGAGGCGCCGTCGCCAAGCCGGCTGCGGTAGACGCCGCCGCTGAACTGCAGCGCCAGGGGCGCGCCCGCCCCGGTTGCGTGGAGTCGCAGGCCTTCCGCCTGCAGAACGACTCCGCCCTCGGCGGCCGCCTGCTCCAGCGCATCCAGCAGATCCCGGGTTGCGTCGGCGCCCGCCGTCTCCTGATTCAGGGTCACCTGCCGCCCGAGCGCGCCGGAGAAGCCGACGCTTCCCTCCACAATCATCTGGAACAGGTTGTTGTCGTTGACGAAAGTGTTGCGCTCCGGAAAACCCCGCGTGTCGCCACCCACGAGGTCGGCGAAGAAGAAGCGATTCTGGGGGGACGTCTTCCAGCGGTCGTTGGCGCCCCGCCACGACGGCACGTCCATGCCGCTGCCGCCCATGTTGGTCATGGTCCAGAACGGCAGGCGGTGGCAGTTGGCGCACTGCCGGCTGAAGTGGAACAGGCGCACACCCTCCATCGCCGTCGCGGACATGGCGTTGGTGTACGGCCGCTCCGGCGATGGCGGATAGGGAACGCTTAGCAGGTACTTCGCCATGGCGGCCCGCTCCGCCCCGGAGAGCCGACCCGGTTTGCCTTCTTCGTTGGTCTCGCAGTCGGTCTGGTCGCACATGGTGGTGCGCAAGGCGGTTTCCATGACATGGAGCGTGCAGCTCTCCGGAACCTCCGGATCGCAGTTCGGCTCGACCAGGCTGGTGATGTTGGGGGTGTTGATGCCGCCGAACGGATCGCCGAGCGTGCCGTCCCAGTGATACGGCGCGCTGCCGCGCAACCCGCGAACGTCCTGCACCAGGCGCGGCTGAATCTGGTCGCAACCCACATCGCACAACGGGGTATCCAGCACCCAGATCAACTGATCGGTGTGCCCGTCCGGATGGCAACTGGCGCAGGCGAACGTCTCCGTGCTGGATCCCTCCGCATTGTTGAACGCGATACGGCCCTGCTTCAGCTCGGGATCCGTCGGGTCGTGCAGGGCAATCGTGGTCACCACCCGTGGCGCCGCGCGATTTCGCAGATCGACCAGCGACACGCTGTTCTCCAGCGCGTTGAGGACCCACGCCCGCGCGGGCGCTCCGGCCGCCGTCGTCTCCAGGGCGACGCCTCGCGGGCCTGAACCGACTTCAACCCGGCCGAGCACCGCGCCGGATCCGGCATCCACCGTGAAAACGCGGCTGGATGCCGACGCCGTGACCACCAGCGTCGCGTCGTCATCGCTGACCGCGATGGCGAAGGGCGTCGCCAGAGCCGTGCCGGGAGCGGGGTGGGCAGGAGGCACGGGCTCCAGTTCAAACAACGTCGGCTCACCGCACCCGCCGTCGCAGGGCAGGCGGGTGATCCGGTTGAGGTAGGGGCGGTTCTCCAGCTCCGCGAGGCCATGGTTCGCGGTACCCGCCTTGCCGTTCTTGTCGTTGCGGGCTTCGGTCTGCGAAATGAAGATGCGGCCCTGCGAATCGGCGGTGATCCCATAGAGCAGGGTTCCCAGCGTGTCCACCACCTCGACCAGAGCGTCCGTCGCCGTGTCGTAGACGAACAGGTCCCGATCCGGGATTCGAGGATGCCGAACCACATCCGCGACGTAGTTCAACGACAGCGTCGGCGCGTTGCCCGGTTCCGCCTCGGTCACGTGCTTGCGGGCGTCGAAGGTGCAGAGATCGCCGTCGATGTAGCGCGGCCAGCAGCCCGAGAGCTGCGTCTGGTTGTTCGATTCGAACGGCACGACGTAGAGCCGGTCGCCGCTCACGGTCAGGGCGCGCGGATCCTGCGCGCTCAACTCGAGCATGTACGTCAGGCTGCGCGCCGCCACGTCGACAACCGCGACCCGGTTGGACGACGACAGGGCGACGTAGGCCTTTTCGTTGTTTGCAAAAGCGATTCCGACCGGCTCGTCGAAGCGCGTCCGGCCCGTGTTGTCGTAGCGCTGGATGGTGGCCAGTACCTGGTGCCGCGTGGGGCTGGCCGGGTCGGAGTCGATGACGCTGACGGAATCGGAAATGTGGTTGGACACCCAGACTTCCCGGCCGTCCGGACGCACCGCTATGCCGACCGGGTCGATTCCGACCGGGATGCGCGCAACGATGGCCCGCGTGGCCGGGTCGATAACGTCGACGGTGTCGGACGGGGTGTTGACGGTGTAGAGCAGGGACGAGTCCGGCAGCAGGGCGATCGGGTTCGAGTAGGGGCTCTCGTAGCTCATGTAGCCAACGCCCGACGCTTCCACGTCGAATCCGTCCGCCTGGGGCCCGGCAACGTCCGTCGTGGCCCCCAAGGCGCCGATGGCCACCTGCTCATTGGTCGCCGCCCCGCCAGCGTCGTTTCGGCCGGCGTCAGTAGTAGCGGCAGCAGCGGCGACATCGTTGCGGGCGCCGGCGGCGCGGCGCTCGCCCTCCCGAACGTCCTCCTGTTCCCGCAACGGCGGCAGGCCGACGGCCCGCAACGACTGCTCGACCGCCTGCTGAACGACCGAACCGGCCTCCAGATCGTGCGCGGACTGGCGGATGGCCTCCGCCGCGAGCGGAAACGACAGCACCGGCGGCATCAGCACATGCCGCGCGCGGAGGAAGATCGCTTCGATCCGGTCGCGATTCGCGAGGCCCGCGCCGTCTACGGTCAGCCCCGTCGCCCCGTTCGTTCCACCCTCGACGGCAAGATGAAACGCCCGGCTCAGGATCGTCGCGTTCCACCGCTCCGCCCCGTCGCAGCAATCCCCGGTAGCGCCAGCGAACTGTCCGTCGGTGAAAGCGACGCCCGAGTAGCGCCAGCGCCCTCCATCGGCAACGAGCGCAAACTCCAGGCGTGAGGAATAGGCGACCGGACTTCCTCCGGCACGCTGATCCACCTGGAGCACGCGGGCACCGGGCCCCTTCCCGTCGGCCGCGGTCGAGAAGATATCCGCGTAGGCCTGGCCCACGGCACCTCCCTGGGACGACGCGAGCACGAACCGGCCGTCCTCGCACCAGGCGGGCATCGATTGCCAGACGCCCTCCGCCTGAACCGGGAACATCGCGCTATCGCAGGTTTGGATGTGCCCGTATTCGTCGGTGAACTGCCGCGGCCCGAGCCGCGCGGCGGCCGCGAAGTCCGGGATCGCGGTGGCGATCCCGGCGCCCTCCGGCACACCGCCGTCGCGCTCGGCGGCACCGATGGCCTCCTCCACGTGCGCGACACGGCCGTCCATCGCGTCGCCGAAGAAGGCGCGCTCGTCGATGGACAACATCCGGTAGGCCAGTCGGTAGGCGCCATTCGGGAATGCCAGGATGAATAGCCGAACCGGGTCGTCCGGCGCCGGCCTCGCGCCGGTGGCGTGCTGGATGCTCGCCGTGACCTCGACGTCGGACAGAAGCGATCCCGGCTCCACATCGATCCCCCGATGAATCGAGCCGAGCATCGAGACCGTCACGCCGCGATCGAGCTGCCGCACGAGGCCGCCGCCATGCACGGGCACGCCGCCGACATATTGGGCGAGGTACTCGTGCGTGCGGCCGTTCAGCACGGGGTCCGGGCGGCGGGATGCAACGCGCAGTTCTCCGGTGCGCGTCATGCGCTCGACCACCGCCTCCCAGTGCCGAAGTTCTTCCACGGTGGAGGCATGGCCTACCGACACGTGCACGACGCCTGACTGCGGTTCGGTGGTGGTATTCCGACCGGTGGCGACGATTGCCACCCCGGCGATGGCCGACGCGACGACGAAGCGCGAAGCTCGACCCAACGGATCACCCCTTGGCGCCGACGAGAACGACCGGTCCGGAGACGGACCGATCCGCGAGTATATCGCTCAGGGCGCCGCTTCGATCAGCTCCAGCGCCAGGCCGTCGAGGTCTTCGATCAGGACCGCGCGCGTCTCGCCGAACGGGTAGGGCCCCTCGATGATTGGAACGCCGCGCGACTCCAGATGGGCGAGCACGGGATCAAGATCGGGATACGCGATCCCGACACGATCGACGACTTGGCCGCGGGACGGTGACAAAGGCACGTCCAGCTCCGGGCCGCAGCGGCCGTCGCGGCACTGGCGCGTATACCAGGCCCATCCCGCGTTCTCGAGGCGGACGCTCGCAATCGGACGCCGGAGCTGCCCCATCGGCAGGAACGACGCATAGCTGACGTCGCCGATCGGGACGTCGCACGGGTCGTAGAGCGGGCGTGGCTCCAACTCACCGGTGTCCGGGTTGCGCTGGGGCGGCAGGGTCACGCCAAGCGTTTCGACGTACCAGTTGGCGGCGCAGAGTGGCTGCTCGTGCCAGAAGTGCGTGTGGCCGTAGAAGAGATCGTCGGTCTCAGCGTTCCCGTTGAACTCTACGAGTATCCCGTCGGGATCGACGAGATAGCCGAAGTCCTGCCCGCTCCCCCGGTCGCGCGTCGGGTTCGGGCCTTCGCGCGCCCGCCGCTCCTCCATCTCGGCGACCGTGAGCAGTTGATCGCCGAACGGCGCCAGCCCCGAGTGCGGCACGCCGACCGTGTCGTCCGGCCCCGTAAACACGGGCAGGAAGGCGAACCGTTCCCCGTCCGGATCGAGTGCCGTCAGCCGCTCGTACAGCGCCAGCCCGTCCGTGCTCGGTCCGGTCGTCCAGAACGGGCTCTGCGGAATCGACTGCCGCCGTTCCGGATCGAAGGCGCCCGGCGCCGGTTCGTCCACCTGCGTATACAGCAAGTAGATCCCGTCCGCCGCGAACGCCGGCATCCCCGCGAAGGTCGTCCGCTCACCCGCCGGCCAGAACGTCGACCACCAGTCGAGGGCGCGCTCCGGATCGACGGAGTTGATGTGGATGTGGTGAAAGGCCGGACGTGGCAGTGCCGGTGCTGGATCGGCGGCGGCCGCTTCAGCCGGTTCGACCTCGTCGCCGGTCGTACCGGGCGCGCCGGAACATGCCATCGCAGTGGCGAGGGCGCAGGCGGCGGCAAGCACCCGCAGAGAAGTCATGTGTCCGGGCAGCTGCTCCGTCTGACGGCTCACTCGCCGATGATAGCGATGCCCCAGGGGCGCTCGCCCGCCGGAATGGTCCCGACGACCTGGTTGGTTTCCGTGTCGACGACGCTGACGTCGTTGGACGGACCGTTGGCGGTGTAGAGATAGCGGCCATCGGGCGTGATTCCGATCCCCCAGGGACGCTCGCCCACTTCGATGGTTGACAGCGGCTCCCAGGTGGCGGCGTCGATGACAACGACGGTGCGCCCGCGGCCGGTGGTGACGTAGACGCGGGTGCCGTCGGGGGATACGACGACGCCCATGGGACGGACCAGATCACCCAGATCGGAAAGGTCGATGGTGTGCAGCACCTCGTGCGTCGACGTGTCCACGACATGGACGGTGCCGCTGTTCTCGGCGGTTACGTAGGCCCGGTTGCTGTCCGGCGAGAACGCGCTGGCCCGCGGGCGGGCGCCTACCTCGAACTGCGCGATCGCTTCGTTGGTCGCGGTGTCGATGGCGGTCACCCGATTGTCCTCCTCCGAGGTGACGTAGACGACGCGGCCGTCGGGGCTGATGCGCACCCCCTCGGGTTCGCCGCCGACGGGGAGCTCGGCCAGGATCTCGCCGGTCGCGATGTCGACGACGCTCGCTATCCCGGCGTCCTCGTTCGCGACGTAGAGCCGCGTGCCGTCATTGCTCACCGCCATCTGCTCCGGGTCGGTGCCGGCGCGGACCATGTTGACCACTTCACCGGCGGCCAGGTCGACCACTCCGATGCCGTCGGCGGAGCGATCCGGGGGCGGGAGCGTGCTCTCGTCGGTGCCGGGCGGTGACGGCGGTGACCCGCTCAGCGCGACAAACAGTTGCGTGGCGTCCGGCGACACCTTGATGCCGCGGGGGCGCTTGCCGAGCGGAATGGTCTCCACCGCCTCGTTAGTCGCGCCGTTGATGACGGTCAGGTCACCGGAATACTCGTTGGTGACGTAGACCATGTACGAAGGCGCCGCGGGCGCTTCGTCCATCGCCGCCGCGTCCTCGGCCGGGGCCTCGCCCCCGCCGCCACCGCCGCACGCAACCGCGAACGCCGTGGCTACCGTCGCAGCGACAGCAACCCAATCGCGTGGCCTCTCTGTAGTTGTCATCTTCATGGCTCCATCACCATCCCTGCTCCATCGCCCAGGGATGGTCCTCACAGGGATACGTGCGCGCAACCTCGCCAGAATAGACGAAGGGGACAGGCGCGCGCGGCGCCTGCCCCCTCCGAAACGTTACGAACGAACCCGGCGCGCCCTACCTGGCGAGCGGGTCGGGCCGAAGCTGGAAGTGCACCATCTTGCTCTTGGTGCCCTTGCCGCCCTCGGTGTGCCAGATGTAGTTGGAACCGTAGTTGGCCCAGAGGCCACGGCCCTTCCACCCGGCGTTCGGGTCGTCGATGCGCCCGTCGAGCCCGCGGGAGTAGAACGCCATCGGGTACGGCACCCGCAGGATCGTCCACTCGCCGCTATCCGGGTCGAGCGCCAGCAGCGAATCGGACGACGATCCGTTCGCGATCGGAACGTTCTCCCCCAGACCCAGCGTGTTGTACTGGTCGACCCAGCTGTAGTAGTGGAAGTCCGCGCTACCCGGCGTGTCGACCCCTTCCATCTGCGGGCCCGGCACCGTGTAGAGCGTCCACCCCTCGGCGCACTGCTGGCCGGTCGCATCCGGACCGTTCAGCGTGGCGCACTTCGTCCGGTCGAAGCTGGCCATCTGGCTGCTGCCCGAGAGCGCCGTCCAGATGACGCCGTTCCGATCGACGTCGATGCCGCGCGGCGCGAAGCCGGTCTGGCTCGCGTCGACGTTCGGGTTCTCGATGGAAGGCGGCTCGTAGACCTCGGCGATGCAGGTCTCGGGCGGATTGTCGCCCCGGTCGAGGCGGACCAGCCGGCCCGGGAACGGCCCGGTGCGGGTGATCCAGATGGAATCGTCCGACGGGTGCGCGATGATGCCGTAACCGAAGCCGACAATCCGCGTGTCGAGGCTCGGATCGATCTCCACCTCGCCCCCGCGGCTCGGCTCGTTCCACGGCTTCGTGATCCTGCCGTCGCCATTCGTGTCGATGACGGTCGGGCACCAGCCCTGCGAGTACTGCTCGTCGCCCGTCTCGTCGTACAGCTTGGTGTCGATCCAGCCGATCGCGTTGCTGTCGCCACTGAACCAGAGGGTGTCGTTGGCGTCCTCACCGAACTGCAGGTGGTGCGTCCCGAAGCACGTGTCGACCAGGACGAACTTCTCCGTCTCGGGGTCGTAGTAGGACGCCTGCCGGCCGCTCTGATTCAGCGGGAAGTACTCGGCGTACTTGTTGTCCGACCCCTCCCGGCACCAGTCGGGGTTCGGGCGGGCGCGGATGGTCGAGGTCATCCAGACGCGGCCGTCCTGATCCATCATCGGGTTGTGCGGGTCGGACGAGTTCTCGTTCCCGTCCGGACCGCCCCGGCCCCAGAGAAGCTGATCGCCCCAGTAGTACGACGGCTGGAGCTGCTCCTGCGGGAAGCGTGACGGGACCGAGTTGGGATCCGCCGGCCGCACCGGGATCGGCAGCTCGACCGCGGAGTTCTCAACCGGGTCGACGATCGTCAGGCTGCCGTGGCCCGCCGATACGCCGTAGACCGGGCCGCCACCGTTGACGGTCGGATTCCGCTTGTCGGTCGTGATCTCGTCGTGGATGAAGGAGCTGTCGGTGCCCCAGTCCCACAGCGTGACCACGAGGTTCTGCTCCATGCCATCCGGACGCGGCGGCCGAGGCGGCGTCTCGCCGGCGGCGATCCGGTCGGTCCAGTCCGCGAACATCTCGAGCGCGCGCCCGCGGCCCATGCGGCTCATCGCCGCGCTCATCGAGGTACCGCGCTGGCCGGTCTGCACCCGGTGATCCCAGGCCTCGACCGCCGAGTCGAAGTCGTCGAGTTGCTGGACGACTCGCGTCGCCGTGTTGCCGAGCTGGTGGCAGAGCTGGCAGCCCTGCTTCATGACGTCGAGCCAGTGCTGCTGCGTCCGCATGTTCTCGGCGATGCCGTTACCGTCCGGCCCGGTGCCGGGGAACTCGCTCGCCGGCGGCGGCTTGATGAGCGAGTACCAGTAGTTGCCCGGGTAATACTCCGCCGCCGCCTGCTCGTTCGGGGCGATGACCGCCTCGAGCGTGACGTCCTCGTTGGTCGGCGACAGCTGTACCTTCTCGGAGTCGACCAGCCCGTAGCCGCGGACCCAGACGTCGTAGGTGGCGTCGGGCAACTGCGGCAGGACGAAGCGGCCGTCATCAGCGGTGACGACGATCTTGACGAACCTCGTCTCCAGCTCCTCCGTTTCGGCAATGACCCAGACGCCTCCTTCCGGGCCGCTGCTGCTTTCGACGACGCCGCTGATGTAGCCCTCGGCCATCTGCGCCTCCTCGGCGGTCGGCATCGCCCCAAAGAGGGCAATGGCGCCGACGACGGCGGCGCTGACGGCTCCCAGCCGCAGCCTGCGCCATGATGTGAATGTGCGCGCGTTCATGTTTTCTCCTCCTGAGTCCGCGTCAGTCCCGGGTCGCTATCAAGTTCTTCTATCGTGGCGTTCGCAAGGCGCGATTATGGATCGGTTTCGGCCGATTGTCCCGTTCTGTTTATGGTTCCTCGACAGCTTTCCCCGATCTTCCAGCCGCCTACTGCTCCTGCTCCTCGGCCAGGGCCAGGCGTTCCGCCGGCGAAAGATCTTCCGGCCGCCGGGTTCCGGCGTCCGGATCGGCGCCCAGATCAAGCAGTAGGTCCACAAGCTCCGGATGCCGGTTGAAAGTGTTGGGATAGAAGACCCCCTGCGCGACGGAGAGCGCCGTCCAACCGTTCTCGTTCACGGCGTCGATGTTCGCTCCCTTCTCGACCAGGAAGCGGACAATATTGTCCGCGCCACGGTGGATTGCGCCATGCAGCGCGGTGTCGCCGTTCACGTCGACGGCGTTCACGTCGTTCCCCAGCTCCCAGGCCAGTTCGACGGCGGCGAGCGCTTCCTCGTTGGTGCCGGGGTTCTCGCCAATCTTCCAAATGCCGACGCCGGCCGCCGCCATCAGCGGCGTGGCGCCCTCCTCCGTCGTGATGGACGGATCGGCGCCCAGATCGACCAGCAACTGCATCATCTCGATGTCCGCCACCTTCGCCGCCTGCAGGAACGCCGTCGAACCAATCCGGTTCAGCACGTTCCGGTTGCCGTCGCGCGGCTCCTTCGTCTGGCGCAAGTTCAGATCCGCTCCGGCGGCGGCAAGCTCGCGCACCATGTCGAAGGCGTCCAGCTCGCCCAGCGGCACCGGGAAGGGCGGATTGCGACCCAGGTTGGGACGGTAAGTCCACACTACCTGGTGAAGCGCGGTCCAGCCGTTCCCGGACGCGTTGGGGTCGGCGCCCTCGTCGAGCAGCGCCTTGGCGAAGTCGTACTGCGCGTTGTAGACAGCGAGCACCAGACCGCTCATGCCGCGTTCGGGCAGCACGTCGTCCACATCGGCGCCGGACCGGACAAGTGGCGCCAGTACTTCCACATTGCCTTCGCGCGCCGCGAAGAGCACCGGCGTGAAGCCTCGCGCGGAGCGGGCATTCGGATCCGCACCCGCCGCGAGCAGCCGTTCGACCGATGTCACCTGGTTCTGCGCCGCCGCCCACATGAGCGCGGTCTGGCCGCGCCACTCCTCCACCGCATCCACGTCGGCGCCGTGCGCGAGCAGCGCGTCGATGGCGGCGCCGTGTCCGGTCCGCGCCGCGGTCATCAGGGGCGTCTCCCCTTCCGGGTTGGCGCGGTTCGGGTCGGCCCCCGCCTCGAGCAGGCGCGTGATCATCGGCGTGCTGCCATTGAGCGAGGCGAGCGCGAGGGGCGTGACCCCGTAGCGGGTGGTCGCATCGGCCGCCGCGCCAGCGTCCAGCAGCAGTTGTACGATGTCGAGACGGTCGTGATGAGCCGCCCAGTGGAGGGCCGTCGTTCCGTCGGCCTCCGCCGTCCCGACCGCAACGCCATCGGCCAGCAGTGCGCGGACCGCCTGCGCGTCGCCCGCCTTGACGGCGTCGATGAGCGGCGCATCGACCGCGCGCGCCGCCACACCGGCCGTGCAGGCGAGCGCAAGGGCGACGACGGCGATGGTGGTGACTCGCATTGTCGAAATGCCGGCCTGGAGGCCGGCGCACCTCTCGTTGCCGGCGCGGGCGCCGGCGCGCCAACCGGCAGCCATGTCAGACGTTCGCGAGCGTTTCCATCGGCAGGCGGCCGGTACTGTCGCCCAGCTCGTCGACCGGGACGCCCGCCTTGTCGAGAACGCTGACCAGCAGATTGGTCATCGGGGTCTCGCCCTCGTACTTCAGGTGGCGGCCTCCCTTCAGCGCGCCCGCTCCGCCCCCTGCCAGGATCAGCGGCAGATCCATGTGCGAGTGCTGATCGCCGTCGCTGATGCCGCCGCCGTAGAGGATCATCGCCTGATCGAGCAGCGTGCCGTCACCATCCGGCGTCGCCGCCAGCTTTTCGAGGAAGCCGGCCAGCAGGCTTACCTCGTAGGTGTTGATCATGGCGTATTTCTCGAGCCGCTCGGCATCCATTTGGTGATGCGACATCGCGTGATGCGGGTCGGGCACGCCGATCTCGGGGAAGCTCTGCGCGGTCTGCTCCCGGCCGATCAGGAACGTGAAGACCCGCGTGATATCGGCCTGGAAGGCGAGCGCCTGCAGGTCGAACATCAGTTTCGCATGCTCGTCGAACGACTCCGGGATCCCCACCGGTCGCTCCAGTACGTCCGGTAACGCAGCGTCGCTCTGCGCCTCCGCCCGCGAGATGCGGCGCTCGATCTCGCGCACCGCCTCGAGGTACTGCGTGACCCGCGACCGGTCGGCGGCGCCGAGGCTCCGGTCGAGCCGCACCATGTCCTCGCGCACCGCATCGAGGATGCTCCGGTCGTCCTGCAGGCGGGCGACCCGCTGCTCTTCGGTCCCGCCCTCGCCGAACAGGCGCTCGAAGACGACGCGCGGGTTGTGCTCCATCGGGAGCGGCGTCGTGGGCGTCCGCCAGGAGAAGGTGTTCGTGTAGACGCAGGAGTACCCGTTGTCGCAGTTTCCTACGACGTAGCTGTTCTCGAGCGCCAGTTCCAGCGACGGCAGCGGCGTCTCCTGGCCGAGCGTGGCGGCGGCAATCTGGTCCGCCGTCGTGCCCGCGCGGACGTCCGCGCCCTCGGTCCGCTTCGGGTGAACGCCGTTCAGCCAGACCGCGCTGGCCCGCGAGTGTTCGCCGTTCCCGTCGCCCCACGCCTCCGCCTGCCGATGGTCCAGGCCGGTCGGGATGACGACGTGGTCGCGCACGTTGGCGAGCGGCTGCAGACTGCGCGACAGCTCGAGCGCACCGCTGTCGCCAGGCGGCGTCCACTCCGCCATGTTGGCGCCGTTCGGAATGTAGATGAAGCCGAGGCGCGGCGACGCCTTCGCGGCCGTCCGCGCCAGCGCGGTGCCGGCCGGCACCATCGCGTCGAGCAGCGGCAGCGCCAGCGTCGCGCCCACCCCGCGCAGGAAAGTCCGGCGGGGCAAGGACATCTTCGTGATGATCATGACGGCGTTCTCCTCATCTGGAACGGCGCGCTCCGAACGATCCCCTTGATGAGGGTCGACAGCCGGTAGTCGTCAGCCGCGGCTTCCCGGACAATCGCCCGCACCGTGGGGGCGTCATAGTACTCCACCCCACGCCCCAGGGCGTAGGTCAGCAGCTTCTCGGTAACGGTCGTAACGAAGCGGTCGGGGTGACGCAGCAGCGCCGCCTTCAACTCGCCGGGCCCATCGAACGTGGAGCCATCGGGCAGCTCCCCGGAGGCATCGATCACATGCTTCGTCTCGCTCCGGTCCCGCCAGCGGCCGACGGCATCGAAGTTCTCCAGCGACAGGCCTACCGGATCCATCAGGCGGTGGCAGCTTGCGCAGACCGGGTTGGCGCGATGCTGGGCCATCGCCTCGCGCATCGAAAGGGCCTCTCCCCCCTCCGCCGTCTCCAGTTCCGGCACGTTCGGGGGCGGCGGAGGCGGCGGGGTTCCGAGAATGTTCTCGAGCACCCACTTGCCGCGATTCACCGGGGACGTGCGGTTGGCGTACGACGTAACGGTCAGGATGCTGCCGTGACCCAGCAGGCCGCCGCGAGCCGGCTCGTCAAGCGTGACGCGACGGAAATGGCTGCCACGGACTCCCGGCAGGCCGTAGTGGCGGGCAAGCCGCTCGTTGACGAACGTATAGTCGGCCGCGAGCAGGTCGAGGACGCTCCGGTTCTCGCGCAGCACGCTGTCGAAGAGCAGTTCTGTCTCGCGGCGGAAGGCCAGACGCAGCCCCTCCCCGAAGTCTGGAAAGACATCCTCGTCCGGCTGCACCGCGGCGGCGTTTCGAAGCGTCAGCCACTGCCCGGCGAAATTGCTCGTGAGCGCGTCTGAGCGCGGATCGGCCAGCATCCGCTCCACCTGCGCCTCGAACGTGGCAGGGTCGCTCAGCTCGTCCTGCTCGGCAAGCTCCAGAAGCTCGTCGTCCGGGATGCTGCTCCAGAGGAAGAACGACAGGCGCGATGCCAGCTCGAGGTCGCCGACCCGGTAGATGCTGGCCGCCCCGGCGTCCTCCGGATCCCGCTCGACGCGGAAGAGGAATTCCGGACTGACGAGCAGCCGGCGAAGCGCCATCTCGATCCCGGCGTCGAAGCTGCCGCCGGCGCGGCCACGTTCGTAGAAGTCAAACAGGCGATCCACGTCCTCACCGTCGACCGGCCGGCGGAACGCGCGCCGCGCGAGAGTCGAGAGGATCTCCCGCGCACAGGCGGCCTCCTCGCCAGCGGCCGCTCCCGCCGCCGGCCGGCACGTGAAGAGCCGCTCACGGCTCGGTGTCTCGTCGACCGGCCGCGCGCCGCTGGACTCGTAAGGTCCCGCGATCGTCACGCTCTCCACATAAGGCTGGTAGCGGGAATCACCGCCGGAGCCTTCGCCGGTGAACGGCCGGAGGTACAGCTTGCGAATCCCCTCCGGCTCGGCCGACGTCTTGCGGAGGAACGCCACGCCGACTTCATGGGGTCCGGCGGTGACCGGGACCCGCACCTCCAGCGTTTCGATCTCCGGCACGTAGAGGCCGCGCGGGTCGTTCTCGTCGGGCGCCTTGCCGACAGTGAGCAACTCGATCCGCTCGCCGTCGATGGTGATCTCCAGATCGTGCGGCTCGATCCGCAGCGGACCGTCCGGCAGCACCTGGATGACGTACTCGGCGTCCTCCGGGAAGTTGTACTCGACCGCAATTCCGCCCCGCGTACCGAACGGGAGGCCCTCCATCCGAACGTCCTGCCCCAGATCGGACGCGATCCGGAAGGTCTCGGCGGTGGGGGACGGCACGGGCGAGGCCACGGCGAGGCGGCTGACCTTGCGCGCTGCGGAGAGGTAACGATCCATCAGCGTCGGCGAGACGCCCAGCACGCCGGCGATGTTGTCGAAGCCGTAGCTGGTGTCGTCCGCCGGCAGCAGTTCGTCGACGCTCACGTCGAGCGCGAGCAGGTCACGGATGGCGTTGCGGTACTCCGTGCGGCTGAGCCGGTGGAACGTCTCGGTACGGCCCGGGTTCGGATCGGCGGCTGCCGCCGTGTCCAGTTCGCCCTCAAGCCAGGCGCGGAAGGCGCCGTAGGTCGCATCGTCCGGGCGCGGACGCGGACGGGGCGGCATCGCCCCGGCGCGGAGCTTACGCACGACCTTCTCCCACTGCTCCGGATGCGCTGCCACGTCCGCCGCGTCGAGGGATTCGAGCGAGAAGCCGCCAGTCTCCAGGCGGTCGTTGTGGCACGTGGCGCAGTAGCGGTCGAGGAGCGCCTGCTGATCGAGCTCGACCGGGGCGCCGGGCGCACCGGAGGCCTGCGGGGCGGACGTAGCCGGCGCGGCCACCGTCAGAAAGACGGCGACGCCGCCTGCCACCGCCGCGAATGCGAGTCGCGCGCTTCTCGGCATCTGAGGCCCCGGGACGAGGACCGCGCGCGGCAGCGCACAAACTTCGTCCCACATGGAAAACACGCCATTCTGAATCGAAGCGCGGAGGCGTGTCAATCGGCGTCGGAGTGCGGTAGCATGAGCCGGAATCACGCTTCAGGGGAGATGTCCATGGCTCCGACCAGACGGCGGTTCCTGTCGACGGTGAGCGCGGCGGCGGCCGGTGCGGGAATGGCGCGGAGCGCCCGGGCGGCCGAAGCGTTGCAGTCCGACCCACGAATGCCCAGCCAGGCGGAAATGGAAGCGGTCTACGCGGACCGCCGCAACTGGGGCCGCTGGGGCGATGACGACCAGAAGGGCGCCGTCAACCTGGTGACGGCGGAGAAGAGCGCCGCCGCGGCCCGGCTGGTCCGGAACGGTCGGCGTGTCTCGATGAGCCGGGTCTTCGAGCCGGAGCAGCACTTCATCCGGAAGAGCCCGCGTCCGAGCGGGGCCGGCGCCTGCGTCGACTACCTGGGATTCATCTACCACGGCCAGACCGTCACCCATATCGACGCGCTCTGCCACATGTGGGACGTCGATGGGATGTGGGGCGGCCGCGACCCCGACGAAGGCGTGACGACCCAGGGGGCGCAGTGGGGCGCGGTTGACGCCTGGAAGGACGGCATCGTCACGAAGGGCGTCCTGCTCGACGTGCCGCGCCACCGGGGCGAGCCCTACGTCGAGCCCGACCGTCCGGTGCACGGATGGGAACTCGAGGAGATCGCCGAGTCGGAGGGAGTGAGCGTCGAGCCGGGAGATGCGCTGCTCGTCTATAGCGGCAAGGACGCGTTCGTCAGGGCCGGCGGGGAGTACGCCGGCGGGGACCGCCCGGGACTGAGCGCCACCTGCGCGAAGTTCATCCGGGACCATGACGTCGCCCTGCTCGGCTGGGACATGATGGACGCGCGGCCCGACCCCTACAACCTGGCGTTCCCGATGCACGGCGTGCTCTTCAACTTCGGCGTCGCCCTGCTCGACAACGCGCTGCTCGAACCGCTCGCCGGCGCGTGCGCCGAGGAGAACCGTTACGAGTTCATGTTCATGGGCCTGCCCCTCAACATCGCACGCGGCACGGGCAGCCCCACGAATCCAATCGCCATGTTCTAGTAGTCCGGAAGCACAAGCGGCCGGCCCGGCGACGCGCCCGGCTGCGCCGCAGGATCAATAGACGAGGAGAAGACCGATGAAGCGCACGTTCACCGCCGCCCTGATCGCCGCTGTGGCCGCCAGCGTTGGCGCCGGCATCGACGACGCCGCCCGCGGGACCGCCGTCGCGGCCGCCGAGCCGGCTCACTTCGGCGCCGCCGCCCCGGCCGCGGCGCAGTCCGCCGCCTGCGCGGACCTGATGTCGCTCTCGCTGCCGAACACGGAGATCACCGGCGCGGAAGGAGTGGCGGCGGGCGCGTTCACGCCCCCCGGCGGCGGCGGGCGCGGCGCGGAGATGTACGCCGCGCTGCCCGCCTTCTGCCGCGTCCTGGCGACGCTGACGCCATCCGCCGATTCCGACATCAAGGTGGAGATCTGGCTGCCCGCGGACGCGAACGACTGGAACGGCAAGTATCAGGCGGTCGGGAACGGCGCGTTCACCGGGTCCATCCGCCACAACTCGCTGGCCCAGGCGCTCGCACGCGGCTATGCGGGCAGTTCGACGGACACCGGCCACGAGGGGAACACCGCCAGCTTCGGTCTCGGCCACCCCGAAAAGGTGATCGACTTCGGCTGGCGCGCCGTGCACGAGATGACCGTCGTCTCGAAGGCGGCGATCGAGGCCTACTACGACGAGGCGCCCCGCTACTCGTACTGGGTGGGCTGCTCGGCCGGCGGGCGCCAGGCGATGAAGGCGGCCCAGCGCTTCCCGGACGACTTCGACGGAATCATCGCCGGCGCGCCGGGCAACGCCTGGACCGACCGCGCCGCGGCGTCGCTCCGCGTGGCGAAGCCGCTCGCGGCCGACCCGGCGATGCAGTTGCCGGAAGCGACGCGCCAGCTCGTCCACAACGCGGTCCTGGAGGCGTGCGACGCCGGCGACGGCGTAACCGACGGCGTGGTGGGCGATCCCGAGCGCTGCGACTTCGATCCGGCGGCGCTCGCGTGCCAGGGCTCGGACCGCGAAGGATGCCTGACGCAACCGCAGCTGAACGCGGTGCGGATGATCTACTCGTCCCCCGAGAATCCGGCGACCGGACGGCCGATCACGGGGCTGCTGCCTGGCAGCGAGCTCGGCTGGACCGACCTGGGGTGGACCAACTCGGCCCGCTCGACCGGTCTGGAGCAGTTCCGCTATCTGACGTTCGCCGACCCCGAGTGGACGATCGATCAGTTCAACTTCGAGACCGACATCGTCCGCGCCGAAGAGGTGGACGACGACACCCTGAACGCGCTCGACCCCAACCTGCGGCCCTTCTTCGACCGGGGGGGCAAGCTGATTGCCTACCACGGCTGGAGCGACCCGCAGATCTCGCCGGCGAACGCGACGCAGTACTACAGCCGCGTCCTCGACACCCTCGGCGGGCGCGACGCCGTCCACGACAACTACCGCCTCTTCATGGCCCCCGGCATGGGCCACTGCGCCGGCGGCAACGGGCCGAGCCGCTTCGACATGCTCGCCGCGCTGGAAGCGTGGGTGGAAGAGGGAAACGCTCCCAACTCCGTCCTCGCCGAGCGGCAGCGTGACGGCCGGGTCGACCGCACCCGGCCGCTGTGCCCGTATCCGGAGCAGGCGGTGTACGACGGCAGCGGCAGCACGGACGACGCCGCCAACTTCAGTTGCCGGATGCCGTCTGAGTAGTCAGCGGTCGTCGCGCGGCTCGGTAGCGTCCGGATCGCCAAGGGTCCAGTCGATCGTGTTGTCGGCGCCGACGGCAGTCGTGGGGTCGGCGCCCAGCTCCAGCAACAGCGCTTCCATCTCGGGCCAGCGCTTGCCGGTGTTGGAATAGAACACGCCCTTCGCGATGCGGAATGGCGTCCAGCCCTTTTCGTTGGCCGCCTCGATGTCCGCACCCTGGTCCAGCAGGAACCGGACGAGCGGTTCGGACCCGCGGATGATGGCGCCGTGCAGGGCGGTGTCGCCGTTGTCGTCCACGGTGGTGACGTCACCCCCCAGCTCCAGGGCGTACCGGACCGCCTCCAGCGCCTCCGCGTTGGTGCCGGGGCTCTCGCCGACGGCCCAGATGCCGACGCCGGCCGCGACCATCAGCGGCGTGGTGCCGTCCTCGTTCGGAATCAGCGGGTCGGCGCCCAGGTCGACGAGCAGGCGCATCATTTCCACGTCGGCGCCCTTTGCGGCCAGCAGAAACGGCGTGGATCCGATCCGGTTCAGGACGTTGCGGTAGCGGTTGTTCGGCTCCTTCGTCATCCGGGCGTTCAGGTCGGCGCCGTGCTCGACCAGCTCCCGGGCGAATGCCAGGTCGCTCATCGTACCGGTGACGATGGGCGGCGGGTTGTTGAAACCGAGATTGGGCCGCCGCGTCCACTTGATCTCGTGCAGCGCTGTCCAGCCATTGTCGTCGGCGTTCGGATTGGCGCCCGCGTCGAGCAGCACGGCGCCCAACTCGTAGTGGCCGTTCTTCGTCGCGAGGACGACGGCGCTGGTGCCGTCGAGCAACGTTTCGTCCGGGTTCGCACCGGCGTCGAGCAAGCGTCGCGTCATCTCGAGGTGGCCCGCGCGCACGGCAAACAGCAGTGGACTAAACCCGAGGCTCCCGGTGGAACGCTCGTGCACGTCAGCGCCCGCCGCGAGCAGCGCCGCCGCCACTTCGAGACGGTTTTCAGTGGACGCCCACATCAGCGCGGTCTGGCCCCGCCACGACTCGGCGCGGTTCGGATCGGCGCCCCGCTCCAGCAGAAGCCGCACCGCATCGGTCCGGCCGGTGCGGGCAACCGTCATCAGCAGGGTCTCGCCTTCCGGGGTCGCCCAGTCCGGATCGGCGCCCGCATCGAGCAGCACGGTGAGGAAGGCGACGCTGGCGTTCTCGGCGGCGAGTGCGATGGACGTCGCGCCGAACCGGGTCACGGCATCGACGTGCGCGCCCGCCTCGATCAGCGCGCGGCCGATCTCGACCTCATCGTCGAACGTAGCCCAATGGAGCGCCGTCGCGCCGTCGGCGTCGGCCGCATTGACATCGACATCGCTGGCGATCAGCGCCCGCACCTGCTCCTGATCGCCCGCCCGCACCGCTTCGATCAACGGCAGATCGGCCGGCGCCGCCACCGCGACTCGAACGCCAGCGGCGAACCCGACCGCCAGCCAAGCGACAGCGAGCACCGCGGTCGCCCTGCGCCGCAAGTTCCCGTTTGACCGCATAGTCACTCAGAACCGAGTCCGGCGCGCCCTCACTTCTAGACGTCGGTGAGCGCCGTCAGGCGGCCGGTGCTGTCACCCAACTGCTCGGCCGGCAGGCCCGCCTTGGCAAGCATGCTGATGAGCAGGTTGGTCATCGGCGTGTCCTTCGGATACTCGAGGTGGCGGCCGCCCCGCATGTCCGCCGCCTTCCCGCCTACGGTCAGGACCGGCAGGTCGTAGTGCAGGTGGTCGTTGCTGTCGCCCAGGCCGGCGCCATAGAGCACGATCGACTTGTCGAGCAGCGACCCCTCGCCGTCGGGCGCCTCCGCGAGGCTTCCCAGGAAGTGCGTGAACAGCTCGACGTGGTGCCGGTTGATCTTCGTCAGCTTCGCCAGCTTTTCCGGATCGTTGCGGTGGTGCGAGAGCCCGTGGTGAGGATCCGGCACGCCGATCTGCGGATAGGTCCGGCCGCCCAGTTCGCGCCCCACCATGAACGTGAAGACGCGCGTGATGTCCGCCTGGTAGGAGAGCGAGATCAGGTCGAACATCAGCTTGACGTGTTCCTCGTACGAGTCGGGAATCCCTGCGGGGCGCTCCAGTTCGTCGGGCAGCGCCGTATCGGCTCCCTGCGCTTCCGACAACTGGATGCGGCGCTCCACGGCGCGCACCGCGTCGAGGTACTGATCCAGGCGGTGGCGGTCGCTGTTGCCGAGGCTCCGCTCGAGATGCGTCAGGTCGTCGGTCACCGAATCGAGGATGCTCCGGTCCGTGCGCAACTCGGCGAGCCGCTCCTCGCGGGTGCCGCCATCGCCGAAGAGCCGCTCGAAGACGACGCGCGGGTTGTTCTCCATCGGCAGCGGCGTCGTCGCGGTGCGCCACGCCACCGTGTTCATATAGACGCACGAGTAGCCGTTCTCGCAATTGCCAACGAGAAAGTCGAGGTCGATCGCCAGCTCCAGCGACGGTAGCGGCGTGTCGCGTCCGATCTCGGCCGCCGCCACCTGATCCGCCGTGATCCCGGCCCGCACGTCGGCTCCCTCCGTCTGCTTCGGGTGGACGCCGTTCAGCCAGACCGAGCTGGCCCGGGAGTGCTCGCCGTTGCCGTCCCCGAGCGGCTCCGCCTGCCCATGAGCAAGCCGGCTGTAGACGATCGTCTGATCGCGGAACGGTGCGAGCGGACCGAGCGACGGCGAGAGCGCCAGCTCCGTGCCGTTGCTCTCCGGCGTCCAGGTCTGCATCACCGCGCCGTTCGGCAGGTAGATGAAGCCGAGTCGCTTGACCGGCGCCGCCGCGGTCTTCGAAAGCGCCGTCAGCGCCGGCGACATCGCGTCGAGCAGGGGCAGCGCCACCGCGGCGCCGACGCCGCGGAGAAACGTCCGGCGTGGCAGGGCGAGCTTGGTGATGATCATGATGCGGATCTCCTCATCTGGAAGGGCACGCTTCGGACGATGCCCAGGACGATCGACGAGAACGTCGTGCCGTCACGCGCGGCGGCGCGGGTGATCGTGCGGACGGCGGGTGCGTCGTAGTGCTCGACGCCGCGGCCGAGCGCGTAGGTCATCAGTTTCTCGGTCAGCGTGGTGACCACCAGGTCAGGTCGCTTGAGCAGCGCGTCGCGCAGGCCGGCGGCGCCCTCGAACCCGGTGCCGTCCGGCAGCATGCCGGAGGCGTCGATCGGCAGGTTGGCCTCGTTGCGCGTCCGGTGCTTGCCGACCGCGTCGAACTCCTCGAGAGCGAAGCCCGGCGGATCCATCAGGCGGTGGCAACTCGCGCAGACCGGGCTGGCGCGATGCTGTTCCATCGCCTCGCGCATCGACAACGCGCGCCCTTCGCTGGTCGTCTCCTCGAGGGAAGGCACGTCCGGCGGCGGAAGCGGCGGCGGCGTGCCCAGCAGGTTCTCCAGCACCCACTTGCCGCGCAGGACCGGCGAGGTTCGCGTCGGATAGGCGGTCGCCGCGAGGATGCTGCCGTGTCCCAGCAGGCCGCGCCGCGTCGCATCGGGCAGCGTCACGCGCCGGAAGTGGCTCCCGGATACCCCCGGAATGCCGTAATGGCGCGCAAGCCGCTCGTTGACGAACGTATAGTCCGCGGTCAGCAGCTCCAGGACGTTCCGGTCCTCGCGCACGATGCTCTCGAAGAAGAGCTCCGTCTCGCGGCGCATCGCCTGCCGCAAACCTTCGCCGAACTCCGGGTACCGGTTCTCGTCGGGCACCAGGGCCGGGATGTTGCGCAAGTAGAGCCACTGCCCGGCGAAGTTCTCGACCAGTGCGCGCGACCGCTCGTCGTCGAGCATCCGGCGGACCTGCGCCTCCAGCACGTCCGGATCGCTCAGCCGTCCCTCTACCGCCGCGTCGAGCAGCTCGTCGTCCGGAATGCTGCTCCAGAG
Source organism: Acidobacteriota bacterium (assembly GCA_009838525.1). Lineage (NCBI taxonomy): Bacteria > Pseudomonadati > Acidobacteriota > Acidobacteriota bacterium. The sequence continues at coordinate 84,757 of VXRJ01000034.1, read as the reverse complement.
GAAGAACGAGAGACGTGACGCGAGCTCCAGGTCGCCCAGCCGATAGTTCTCGCCCGGGCCGACGTCCTCCGGATCGCGGACGACCCGGAACAGGAACTCGGGGCTGACGAGGAGGCGGCGGACCGCCAGTTCGACGCCGCGTTCGAAGTTGCCGTCCGCCGCGCCGTCCTCGTAGAACCCGAGCAGGATGTCCAGATCTCGGTCGGTCACCGGGCGCCGGTAACCCCGCCGGGCCAGCGTCGACAGGATCTCGCGGGCGCAGGCTCGCGCCTCCGTCGCGTCCGCGTCGTTTGCCGGCAGGCAGGTGAATACGCGCGCGCGGCTCGGCGTGTCCACGGCGGGCGGCGCGCCGCTCCCCTCGAACGGTCCCGTGATGACAACGCTCTCGAGGTACGGCTGATAGCGGGTGTCGCCGCCCGTGGTATTGGTGTACGGCCGTAGGTACGGCTGCCGGAGCGTTTCGGGATAGGCGGATGTCTTCTTCCGGAACGCGACGCGCAGCGTCCGGGGGCCGGCCCGCACCGGAAGGCGTATCACCCAGTCCTCGTCAATCCGTCCCTGGGCGAGTCGCCACTCGCGATACTCATCGCTCCGCCGATCCTCCGGCGCCGTCTCGCCGCCGACGATGAAGGTTTCGAGATGCTCCCCGTCCAGGCTGACGTCCAGCTCATGCGCTTCCACGAAAGTCTTGATGTTGTCCGCCGTGTCGCGGCTCAGCCGGACGCGGATGGTGTACTCCGCGTCGGCCGGGAAGGCGAACGGGATCGCCATTCCGCCGCGGGTGCCGAACGGCAGGCCATCGATTCGGTCGTCCTGCGGATAGTCGGCCGCGAGCCGGTAGGTCATCGCGGTCGGCGTGACGTCCGGATTGCCGATTGCCAGGCGGCTCACCTTCTTGGCCGCGGACAGATAGCGTTCGAGCAGGGTCGGCGAGACGCCCAGGACGCCAGCGATGTTGTCGAAGCCGTAGCTGCCGTCGTCGGCCGGGAGCAGCTCCGCGACATCGACGTCCAGCGCGAGCAGGTCGCGGATGACGTTGCGGTACTCGGCGCGGTTCAGCCGGTGGAACGTCTCCGTCCGCCCCGGATCGGGACTGGTTGCAGCCGCCGCATCGAGCTCCGATTCGATCCACCCGATGAAGCGCGCGTAGGTAGCCTCGTCGGGCCGCGGGCGCGGGGCCGGCGGCATGGCGCCCGCGCGCAGCTTCCGCGCCACCTTCTCCCAAAGCGCGGGGTCCGTCGCGACGTTGGCCACGTCCGCGGTGTCGAGTTGCAGCTCGGCGGTGCGAAGCCGCTCGTTGTGGCAGGTGACGCAGTAGCGATCGAGCAGCGCCCGATGGTCGAGCTCCTGCGCTTCGGCCGGTACGGCGGACGCCAACGCAAGCGCCGCAACCGAGACTCGCAGAATCCCCCCGGTCAGTCCCATTATCGGGCCCCCCGGCCCGCCTTCCTGGGCTAAACGCCAGCGCTGCTCAGGTCTGGCGATTCTCCCTGATCCGGGGTGATCCTGCAACCTCTGACGGCGCCGCCCGCGGAGCGCCGATGGTCTCGCGGAGCGGGATCTCGTCAAGGAGGAAACCGAAGATGACACAGAGAACGGTGAGAGGGACGGCAGACAAGAAGATCGTCTGAATCGAAGCCTCCACGGCGGCGGCGACGCCGGTCGCGACTTCGGGGGCCAGCGCCCGGATGGCGGTCGGGCTCTGGAGCAGCCGAGTCACCTCGCCCCCTACCTCCGCAACCGTGGCGGCGGGGAGACGGGCGGGCAGCTCGGTGGCGAGCCGGACGTTCAAAATCGAGCCGAAGACCGCAACGCCGAACGAGCCCCCCAACAGGCGAAAAAACTGTGTCGACGAAGTGGCGACGCCCAGGTCGCGGTGGTCCACGCCATTCTGCACCGCGAGCAATGACGTCTGCAGGATCATGCCGAAACCAAGACCGGCCAGGAGCATCGTCCCCGAAATGACAAGCGGCGACGTGCCGCCCTGCATGACGCTCAGCAACGCCATGCCGACTACGGTGCAGATGCCGCCGGCGATCGGATAGATACGGTAGCGGCCCGTGGCCGTGATGAGACGTCCCGAGCCAGCCGATCCGGCCACGATGCCGGCGGTCAGCGGCAGCAGAAGCAGGCCGGAGTTGGTGGCGGAGACCCCCGTTACCACCTGGAGGAAGAGCGGCAGGAAGACCACCGTCCCGAAGAACGCGCTGCCGGTCGCCAGACCAAGGGCCGCGCAGACCGAGAAGATGCGGATCCGGAACAGCCGAAGTGGCAGCAACGGTTCCTCCGCGGCGGCCTCCCAGCGGACGAACGCCGCGAGCAACGCCGCCCCGGCGGCCGCGGATGCGAGGAACGGGACCGTGCGCCACGCCGCTGGTCCACCGCGTTCGACCTGAAGGAGCGCGAGAAGGACGAGACTGACGCCGCACATCAACAGCACGGCGCCACCGATGTCGAGCTTCGCTGGGCGATGTACGGGCGGCAGCTTCAACACCACCGCAACCACCGCGAGCACCACCGCACCGATCGGCAGGTTGACCAGGAAGACCCACCGCCACGAGACGTTGTCCACGATGAAACCGCCCACCAGAGGCCCGACGACGCTCGCCACCGCCCAGACGGAACCCATGTAGCCGATGTAGCGCCCACGCTGCCGGGCGGGGACGACATCGCCGATGATGGCGAACGCCGACGTGGCCAGACCGCCCGCGCCGACACCCTGCACGCCACGTGCGATCACGAGTTCCATCATCCCGGGCGCCAGACCCGCCATCAGCGATCCGAGCAGGAAGATCGCGACCGCCGCCTGGTAGACGATCCGCCGGCCGTACAGGTCGCCCAGCTTGCCGAAGAGCGGAGGCGTGACGGTGCCGGAGAGAAGGTAGGCGGTAACGACCCAGGAGTAGTAGTCGAGGCCGCCCAGCTCGCCGACGATGGTCGGGAGCGCGGTCGCCACGATCATCTGATCGAGCGCCGACAGAAACATCCCGGCCATCAGGCCGACGTAGATGATGAGGACCTGGCGGTGCGTGAAGGCGGTGGGGGCGGTACTCATCGTGTAAGCCGGCCGGGACCGGGCGCGCGCCTGTACAGACGCTGCCCGTCATCCGGCGCAGCGACAGATGCGCGCACCTGTGCTGCCAGCCGAGGCCGGTGCGCGGTGGACGGTAGCCGAGGAGCCCGTACGCGGCGCACCCCGCCAGCGCGGGGCGCGCCGTCGCAAGCGACTAGTTGGCGAGCTGAATCGGGACGGTCGCCAACTGGTTGTCCCAGAGGACGTACATCGCGCCGCCCTGCTGCGTCATGTCGACGAAACCGACCTGCAACTGGTCCATGGAGTACTCGACCGTCTCCACCGACATCGTCGTCCGCATGACGTCCTTGCTGTCGTCGTAACCGTAGGCGCCCCAGAGCGCGTTGGGGTTGTCCTCGCGGAACTGCTGCTTGACGCCCCAGGTGGTGAAGATGAGCGTCCACGCTGTGGGATTCCCGAGGTCGGCGAACATCGTGTACTCGCCCGCCGCGAGACGCTGACCGCCGATCAGCAGGTCCGCCTCGGTCGTGAACGTGGTCGTCTGGTCCGCCCCGACCCGCCAGAGCGGGGCCCCGGCGTAGATCCCCTGGGCGTACTCGGCGCCCTCGCCGAAGATGCCCTGCCGGCCGCGGAGAATCGGGCGACCATAGTGGATGTCGATCCAGTTCCCGCCTTCGTAGCGACCCTCGTCGTTGTAGGAGCCTCCGAGTTGTGTGGCCGTATGCCCCCGCGTACTGGCTGGCCGGTTCTGCGCCTCGACGAGGCTTGCCATCATCCCTGCCGCCACGACCGTCGCGACGACGCCGAAGATCTTCGCTGCCCGCATTGCTCTTTTCCCTCCGAGAGTTGGACCCATGCCCCGTGTTACCAGTTGCCGAACCCGAGAACGGTCTGCCCGACCCATCAGTCTGGATCGAACGTCGCTACTTGATCAACGTCGCCGGCTTCGTCGCCAGCAGTTCCGTGAAGAAGTCGTTCCCCTTGTCATCTGTGACGATGAAGGCGGGGAAATCGTTGACCTCAATCGACCAGATGGCCTCCATCCCCAGCTCCGGGTACTCGAGCACCTCCACCTTCCGGATGCTGTGGTCGGCGAGCCGGGCCGCCGGACCACCGATGGAGCCCAGGTAAAAGCCGCCGTGACGCCTGCACGCCTCGGCCACCTGGGGTGACCGGTTCCCCTTGGCGAGCATCACCATGCTGCCGCCGTGCGACTGGAACAGGTCGACGTAGGCGTCCATTCTGCCCGCCGTGGTAGGGCCGAACGAACCGGACGGACGCCCGTCCGGCTTCTTCGCCGGGCCGGCGTAGTAGACCATGTGGTCGCGCATGTAGGCGGGCAGCTCCTCGCCCGCGTCGAGCCGTTCCTTCAACTTCGCGTGCGCGATGTCGCGCGCCACCACCATCGGTCCGCTCAGCGACAGGCGCGTAGCCACGGGGTACCTGGTCAGCTCGCCCAGAATGTCCGGCATCGGCCGGTTCAGGTCGATCCGGACGACGTCGCCCGGCAGTTCCTCGTCGGTCACCTCCGGGAGGTACTTCGCCGGATTCTCCTCGAGCTGCTCGAGGAAAACGCCCTCCCGCGTGATCTTCGCGAGCGCCTGCCGGTCGGCCGAGCATGAAACCCCAAGGCCGACCGGACACGACGCGCCGTGGCGCGGCAGACGGATCACACGGACGTCGTGGGCGAAGTACTTCCCGCCGAACTGCGCGCCGACCCCGATCTGGCGCGCAAGCTCGAAGATCTGCTGCTCCAGGGCGACGTCGCGGAAGGCGCGGCCGTACTCGTTGCCGGCGGTTGGGAGCCGGTCGAGGTATTTGGTCGTCGCCAACTTCAGCGTCTTGAGCGTGAACTCCGCCGAGGTCCCGCCGATCACCAGTGCCAGGTGGTACGGCGGGCAGGCCGCGGTGCCGATCGTCTTCAGCTTCGCCTCGACGAAGGCCAGGAGCGACGTCGGGTTCAGCAGCGCCTTCGTCTCCTGGTAGAGGAAGCTCTTGTTGGCGGATCCGCCCCCCTTGGCGATGAACAGCAGCTCGTACTCGTCGCCCGGTTCCGCGTAGATTTCGATCTGCGCCGGCAGGTTCGACCCTGTGTTCGTCTCCGTGTACATGTCGAGCGGCGCCATCTGCGAATACCGCAGGTTCCGCTCGTTGTAGGCGTCGTAGACCCCGCGCGAGAGGGCGACGGCGTCGTCGCCGAAGGTGAGCACCTGCTCCCCCTTGTGCCCCATGACGATCGCCGTTCCGGTGTCCTGACAGCCGGGCAGGACGCGGCCGGCCGCGATGTTGGCGTTGCGCAGCAATTCGAGGGCAACGAACTTGTCGTTCGCCGACGCCTCCGGGTCGTCGATGATCGAGCGGAGCTGGGCGAGGTGCGCCGGCCGAAGCAGGTGGGCGACGTCGTCGAACGCCTGCCGCGCGACGTTCCGTAGCACGTCCGCTTCCACCGTCAGCATCTCGCGGCCGTTCATCGAGACGGTGGAAACACCCTCCGCGCCGAGGTGCCGGTACGGCGTTTCGTCCGGTCCGAACTCGAAGATCGGCTGATAATGGAAGTGGGCCATCCCGAAGATCTTAGATGAACACGTTCGCCGTCATCATCCTGGTCGCCCTGATTGGCGAGTACCTGCTCCGCCTGGCCAGCGGCATTCTTAACGCGCGCGCCTTCTCGCCGACCCTGCCGGCCGAGTTCACCGGCGTGTTCGACGACGACAAATACGCGCAGGCGCAGCGTTACACGACGACGCGGACCCGCTTCGGCCTGATCCGGGGCGCGTTCGATCTCGCCGTGGTGCTGCTCTTCTGGTTCGCGGGCGGCTTCGAATGGCTCGACCAGACGATCCGCGGGCTGGACCACGGACCGATCATCACGGGGCTTCTCTACATCGGCGGACTCGGCCTGGCGTCTACGCTGCTGGGCCTGCCGTTCCGCATCTACTCCACGTTCGGCATCGAAGCCAGCTATGGGTTCAACCGCACGACCGCGAAGACGTTCGTGTCCGATCTCCTCAAGGGCGGGCTGCTAGCCGTCGTGCTGGGCGGCGCGCTGCTGGCCATCGTTCTCGCGTTCTTCGAGTGGGCGGGATCGCTTGCCTGGCTCTGGTGCTGGATCGCCGCCACCCTGTTCATGCTGGCCGTCCAATTCATCGCGCCGACCTGGATCATGCCGCTGTTCAACAAGTTCACGCTCCTCGAAACGGGCGACCTGCACGACGCCATTCTGCAGTACGCACGGTCGGCCCGTTTTCCCCTCCGCGGCATCTTCGTCGTCGACGGATCGCGCCGTTCATCCAAGGCGAACGCCTTCTTTACCGGCTTCGGCCGGCACAAGCGGATCGGCCTGTTCGACACCCTCATCGAACAGCACACGGTGCCGGAGCTGGTCGCGGTGGTCGCCCACGAGGTCGGCCATTACAAGAAGCGGCACATCTGGCAGGGCATGGCGCTGTCGATAGCCCATCTCGGAGCGATGCTCTGGATCCTCTCCTTCTTCCTGCAGCAGGACGGACTGTTCTCCGCCTTCTACGTGAGCGAGCCGTCCGTCTACGCCGGACTCCTCTTCTTCGGCCTGCTCTTCACGCCGGTCGAACTGGTCCTGTCGGTGCTCGTCAACCTCTTCTCCCGCCGCAACGAGTTCGAAGCCGACCGGTTCGCGGCCGAGACCACCGGCAGCGGGGAACCGCTCATCAGCGCTCTCAAGAAGCTGTCCGCCGACAACCTCACCAATCTGACACCGCACCCGCTCGCTGTCTTCCTGGGCTATTCACATCCGCCGGTGTTGCAGCGGATCGCCGCGCTGCGGCGGACGAGCTGAGGAGGCACGGCCCCAGCGGCACCGGAGGCCTATGCCGCGACCGCGCAACAAAACCAAGTTGCGGAAATCCGGCCGCAGTCCTACTATGCATGGTTGGAGGTGTGTCCATGGGGCAGGCACCGTTCCGCGTCGTGATTCCGCTCGCCGCACTCGCGATCGGGTTCGGCGGTTACTTCTCAGGTCCTCCCGCCACCGCGTCGGCACAGCAGCCGGCGGAACCGCTCGAGTTCAACCGTGACATCCGGCCGATTCTCAACGAGTCGTGCCTGATCTGCCACGGCCCGAACGAGACCACGCGGCAGGCCGACCTGCGGTTCGATACCGACGACTTCATCGGAACCGTCGTCGTGACGGGCGATGCGGAGGCAAGCCCGCTGTACCAGCGGCTGACCACCGAGGATCGCATCGGGCGGATGCCCCCCGTCTCGTCGGGCCAGTCACTGACCGACGAGCAGATCGACGCGGTGCGCCGATGGATTGACGGAGGTGCGGAATGGGGGGCGGAACTGGCCGACGCCGACGCGCTACCGATGCCCGAACGGGTGGTCGACTTCGCCCGCGAGGTGCGGCCCATTCTTTCCCAGAACTGCTTTACCTGCCACGGCCCGGATGAGGGCACCCGCCAGCGCGGCCTGCGCCTCGACGTGGCGGAGGGGCCGTTCGCGGAACGTGGCACGTTCGGCGGCGCGGTCGTCATTCCCGGCAACGCGGACGACAGCCTGCTGATCCACCGGGTCACGGCCACCGAAGACCGGGTGCGGATGCCCTACCGCCTCGGCCTGAACACGCCGGTCATGCCGGGCACGGCGGAGGACGCCCTGAGCCCTGGTGAGATCGAGACCCTTCGGCTCTGGATCGATCAGGGAGCCGAATGGCAGTCGCACTGGGCATTCGTCCCACCCGAACGCCCGTCGGTTCCGCCGGTCGCCGACCCCGAGTGGGGACGCAACCCGATCGACAGTTTCGTTTTGTCCAGCCTGGAAGCCCAGGGGCTGGGCCCCGCGCCGGAAGCCGATAGGACGACTCTGCTCCGGCGGGTGACGCTCGACCTGACCGGCCTGCCGCCGTCGGCAGGTGATGTCGCCGCTTTCCTCAACGACGACTCGCCGGACGCCTACGAGAACGCTGTCGACCGGCTGCTCGGCTCCACCGCCTTCGGCGAGCGCATGGCGGTCGAGTGGCTCGACGGGGCACGGTACGCAGACTCCAGCGGCTACCAGACGGACGCGCCGCGTTCCATGTGGCGCTACCGGGACTGGGTGATCGACGCCTACAACAGCAATATGCCGTTCGACCAGTTCACCATCGAGCAGCTCGCGGGCGACATGCTCCCGAGCGCGACGCTGGACCAGCGCATCGCCACCGCTTTCAACCGGAACCACAGCCAGAACGGAGAAGGAGGCATCGTTCCCGAGGAGTTCCTCGTGGAGAACGTGGTTGATCGCGTGTCGACCACCGGGACGGTCTGGATGGGCCTCACGCTCGGCTGCGCCCGCTGCCACGACCACAAGTTCGACCCGCTCTCGCAACGGGAGTTCTATGAGCTCTTCGCTTTCTTCAACAACGTGCCGGAGCGTGGCAAGGCGTTCAAGTACGGCAACTCGCCCCCGATGATTACCGCGCCGACCGACGAGCAGTTCGCGGAGCTGGCCGAGCTGGACGAGGAGCTCGCCGCGGCGCGGGAGGCGCTTGCGACCCTCGAGACCGAGGCAGGCGACGCGCAGCGGGAGTGGGAAGCCTCCCTGGCGGCCGCCGGGGATGTCGACTGGGTACTCCGCGACAAGCTGCTCGTCCACCATCCCCTCGACGGTGACATCGCGGGGGTCTATACCTCGGAGCCGGTCTTCCTTTCGCCCAACGTGACCTCCGATGTGCGGGGCGAGCAGGAGCCGGAGCTCGCCGAACTCCCCGTCAACGTCAAGCTGGTGGACGGCCAGCCCCTTTTCGTGCCCGGCCGGATTGGTGAAGCGGTCAGCTTCGACGGCCAGCGCTTCATCGACGCGGGCGACATCGCCAACTTCACCTACAACGACCCGTTCAGCGTAGCCGCCTGGATTCATCCCACCGCCGGTGACGGCGTGATCGTGTCGCGGGCGCTCGCCGGCGACCAGGGAGAGCGGGGCTGGGGACTGTACCTCGCCGACGGCAAGTTGCAGGTGAACCTGTCCGAACGCTGGCAGGACGACGGAGTACGGGTGGAAACGCAGGACGTGCTGCCTCTCGACGAATGGCTCCACGTGCTGATGACCTACGACGGGAAACGCGTCCCCGCGAGCTTCCGGGTCTACGTCAACGGGGAGTCGGTGGAACTCACGCCGCAGGTCGACGGCATTAACAACCCGATGCGGACGCGCGAGCCGCTGCGCATCGGAGCGAGCGGACCTCCGCCGGAGGATTCCGGCGGTACGGATAGCGCGCCGCGTTTCCAGGGCCTCATTGACGACGTCCGGGTTTATACGCAGGCACTGACGCCCGAGCAGGCGGCGGTCGTCGCGACCGCAGACTCGCTGACCGAGATCGCGAACCTCCCGGCGGCCGACCGCACGGCCGGACAGGCGGAGAAGCTCCGTCTCGCCTTCCTCGACCAGTACGCGTCGGAAAAGATCCAGGAAGCCTGGCGTGCCGCCGGGGATCTGGAGCGCAAGCGGGCGGAGCTGTGGGACAACATCCAGACCGTCATGGTGATGGAGGAAATGGACCCGCCGCGCGATACGTTCCTGCTGGTCCGCGGCGCCTACGACGTGCCGGGCGAGCAGGTGAGCCCGGGCGTTCCTGCGGTGCTGCCGCCACTTCCCGAGGGCGGGGAGAACAACCGGCTGGCGTTCGCCCGCTGGCTCGTCGAGCCCGACCATCCGCTCACCGCGCGGGTCACCGTGAACCGCTTCTGGCAGATGCTGTTCGGAACCGGCATCGTCAAGACGGCCGAGAACTTCGGGCTGCAGGGCGAGTACCCCAGCCATCCCGACCTGCTCGACTGGCTGGCGACCAGCTTCATCGACTCCGGCTGGGACGTGAAGTCGATCCTGCGGGAGATCGTCATCAGCGCCACCTACCGTCAGGCGTCCGCGGTGACGCCGGAGCAGCTCGAGTCCGACCCGGAGAACCGCATGCTGGCCCGCGGACCACGCCTGCGGTTGCCGGCGCAGATGATCCGCGACCAGGCTCTGACCGTCGCCGGGCTGCTCGTGGACCAGGTCGGCGGACCGTCCGTCAAGCCGTACCAGCCGGAAGGTCTGTGGGATCAGGCGAGCCAGCGCTACGACCAGTCCGAGGGGAACGACCTCTACCGACGCAGTCTCTATACCTACTGGAAGCGGACACTGGCGCCGCCCTCGATGCTCACCTTCGACTCGTCGACCCGCGAGACCTGCATCGTGCGCACCGATCGGACGAACACGCCGCTCCAGGCCCTGAACCTGATGAACGACGTCACCTACGTCGAGGCGGCGCGGCGAGTGGCCGAGCGCATGATGACCGAGGGGGGCGCGACACCGGAAGAACGCGTGGCGTTCGCCTATCGCCTGACTACGGCCCACCGGCCGCGGCCCGAGGCGCACGACGTGCTGTCGAGCGCCTTTCACGACTATCTGGAACGCTACCAGGCCGACCGGGCGGCGGCGCTCGGACTCGTCAGCGTGGGCGAGTCGCCGCGTGACGAAACACTGGACATCGCGGAACTTGCCTCCTACACGATGGTCGCCAGCATGATCCTGAACCTCGATCGCACCATCACGAAGGACTGAAAGATGAAGCCGCAAACTCAACTGCAGCAGTTGCTCACGCGCCGGCGGTTTCTTGAACTCTCGGGCACCGGAATCGGTGCAGCCGCCCTGGCGACGCTCTTCAACGACGACCTGCTGGCCCAGGCGCCACCGTCCATCGGTGGGTTGCCCGGACTGCCCCACTTCGCTCCAAAGGCGAAGCGGATCATCTACCTGTTCCAGGGTGGCGCGCCATCACAGCATGACCTGTGGGACCACAAGCCGCAGATCGCCGACCTGCGCGGGACCGAATTGCCCGAGTCAATCCGGGAAGGGCACCGCCTGACCGGGATGACGGTCAACCAGGCCAGCTTTCCCGTCGTCCCATCCACCTTCCAGTTCGAGCAGCACGGCGAGTCGGGCTCGTGGGTCAGCGAGTTGATGCCCCACACCGCCAAGATCGTCGACGAGCTCTGCTTCATCCGGACGATGCACACCGAGGCGATCAACCACGATCCCGGCGTCACCTTCTTCCAGACCGGAGCCCAACTGGCGGGCCGGCCCAGCGTCGGGGCCTGGCTCTCCTACGGACTCGGCAGCATGAACCGCGATCTGCCGACCTTTGTCGCCATGGTCACCAACCGCGGCGGCAACCCGATCTATGACCGGTTGTGGGGCAGCGGATTTCTGCCCTCCGAGTATCAGGGCGTCAAGTTCCTCTCGACCGGCGACCCGGTCCTCTACCTGTCGAATCCGCCCGGCGTCAGCCGGGACGCCCGGCGGCGGTTCCTCGACGACCTCGGAAAGCTCAACGAGATCGACCATGCGGCGGCCGGCGACCCGCAGACGACCGCCCGAATCGCCCAGTACGAGATGGCCTACCGGATGCAGGCCTCGGTGCCGGACCTGACCGACTTGTCGGACGAGCCGGACAGCGTATTCGAGCGCTATGGGCCCGATTCCCGAACGCCCGGGACGTTCGCGGCCAACTGTCTGCTCGCCCGGCGGCTGGCGGAGCGCGACGTGCGGTTCATCCAGGTCTTCCACCGCGGTTGGGACATGCACACCGGGCTGCCCAAGCGAATCCAGGTGCAGGCCAAGGACGTCGACCAGCCGCAGGCAGCGCTGGTCATGGAATTGAAGGAGCGCGGCCTGCTGGAAGACACCCTCGTCATCTGGGGAGGCGAGTTCGGCCGCACCATCTTCTGCCAGGGCCGGCTGACCGAGGAGACCTACGGCCGCGACCATCACCCGCGTGCCTTCACCATCTGGATGGCGGGAGGCGGGGTCAAGCCGGGCATCAGCTACGGAGAGACGGACGACTTCGGGTTCAACATCGTGAAGGATCCGGTGCACGTCCACGACCTGCACGCCACCATGCTGCACCTGCTGGGCATCGACCACACCCGGCTGACGTACCAATACCAGGGGCGCGATTTCCGGTTGACGGACGTCCACGGCGATCTCGTCAACGGCATCCTGGCGTAACGGCTCCACGTAGCGGCCGCTGGTCGGAAGCGAAAGCGTTACTCGACCAGCCTCACGGTCGACGCCAGAGTTGTCCCCGCCAGTGTCCGCCGGAGTCGGCCATCGAAGGTCGCGAGGCGACCACGATGGTGGGCCGCCAACGCTACGAGATGGAAATCAGTGACCTGCCCATGGCCCTGCAGGCGGCCTTTGACGTCATCGTCGAGTGAAATCCGCAGTGAGACATCGTCCGTCCAGAAACTGTGCCCACCGGCGTCGCAGAACTGCGAGAGTCGCTTCAACACGTCGGTGGGAGTCGTCGAGACAGTCGGATACGCCGAGTGTGACAACACGCGGCTACATCCGGCTTCCGTGATCGAGCATGTCGCCCAACCGGAGGCGAATTCCGTGCTGAACCAGTAGTGGGCGGCTTCGTGATTGACATGCCGCGGATCGAACAGCGCCACCAGAAAGTTGACGTCCAGTAGATGGCTCACGGTTCCTGGTCGCGAAGCCGATTGACCAGCTCGATGTCCGGAACGGCCTCCCGATCTCCGTCTCCAGCACCGCCGGCCGCGGAAAAGAGCGGCACACCGTTGCGAGTCTCCGGCGCGTCTTCCGGCTCCAGCGCCTTGAGAATCAGTTCCGACGCAACGGCGCCGAGCGTCTTGCCGCGCTGCTGTGCAAGCTGACGCACATTGGCCAGCGCTTGGGCGGAGAGGTTCAGCGTGGTTCTCATGGTCGGGCGCCTCTCCAGCTAGACTATCAAGTGGTGATGCGCCGCATCAAGCATCGCAAGGCCGTTGACTACGATGACCCAGCCGTCGCGCGTCGCGCTCGTGGCCGCCTTCGCCGCCGTCTACATCATCTGGGGCTCGACCTACCTCGCCATCCGCTGGGCCGTGGCGGAGATCCCGCCGTTCCTGATGGCCGGCGTGCGCTTCGTGGCGGCGGGCGCCGTGTTCGTCGCGCTGGCCCTGCGTTGGGGAGCAGCCCGGCCACCCGCCTACTATTGGCTGACCACCGGGATCATCGGCGTGCTGATGGCGACCGGCGGCAACGGCCTGGTCAGTTGGGCACTACAGCGGATTTCGTCCGGACTCGGCGCCCTGCTCGTCGGAATGGTGCCATTCTGGGTGGCCTTGGGCGACTGGCTGCGCCCCCGAGGCACCCGACCGCCGGCGCAGGTGATCCTCGGGCTCGTGATCGGGTTCACGGGGGTCGCGCTGCTCGTGAATCCCTCCGACATCGATGGCGAGCGCTCGCTCGACGCGGTCGGCGCCGGCGCGGTCATCGTCGCCAGCCTGCTGTGGGCGGCAGGCTCCGTCTATTCGCGCTACGCCCCACAGCCCGGGTCGCACTGGCTCTCGGCGGGCATGCAGATGCTGGGCGGCGGGGCCGCTCTCATAGCGCTATCGGCGGCGTCCGGCGAGATGGCGGAACTCGACTGGTCCGCCGTGTCACCCGCCGCTTTCGGGGCGTGGATCTACGTGGCGGCGTTCGGGTCGGTCGCCTACGGCAGCTACCTCTGGCTGCTGAAGGCATCGACGCCGGCCAAGGCAGCCACCTATGCCTACGTGAACCCGGTCATTGCCCTCGTCCTGGGGTACCTGCTCGCCGGCGAGACGCTGACGCTCTGGTCGTTCGGCTGCTCGACCATAGTCGTCGTCGGGGTGTTGCTGGTCGTGTCGCGGTAGTCCGGACCTCGTTAGGCCAGTTCGGACCTGAATGCCCCGTTTCAGAACGGTTATATTGAATGCGTGAGTGTTGCCGCGGCAACTCCAGCGAGGAAGCCAGCAGAACGTATCGAGGCTGCCGCTGAACGCTCGCTCTCGCCGTTTCCGGAGGGTTGGTACTTCGTTGCCAGCCGTGACTCGATACGCAAGGCGAAGCTGCTTCAGAGGACCTGGATGGGTCAGGATATCGTCGCGTGGTGCGACGATACGGACCGTGTTTGCGTGGCCGTCGCGATCTGCCCGCATCTGGGTTCCAGCCTCGGCCCGGCCGCCGGCGGCCGGGTGCGTGATGGCCGCATCGTCTGTCCGTTTCACGGCTTCGAGTTCGACATCGGCGGCCAATGTGTTAACACTCCTTTTGCAGAGCCACCCCGAACCGCGCAACTGAGAGTATTCCCGACGCGGGAAGTCCTCGGCATGATCTTCGCCTGGTGGGGGATCGATGGACGGCCACCGCAATGGCACCTGCCCGAGGACCCGCCGACGGGCGCCGACTGGTCGGAACTGGGATTCCGCACCCTGCGGTTTCCCGGGCACCCGCAGGAAACCACCGAGAACGTCGTGGACCTGGCGCACCTGCGGTACGTCCACGGCTACGGCAACGTCGACCGGGTCGAACCGGTGACCGTGGACGGCGCCTGTCTAACGAGTCGCTTCAACTTCAGGCGTACGCGAACCATCGCCGGGTTCGTGGAATCCGTATTCGACGTGTCCGCCACCGCCTACATCCTTGGGCTGGGCTACTCGCTGGTGCAGATTCGCGAGCACACCATTGGAATGGACGCCCGTTTGTGGGTGCTGGCGACACCCGTCGATGGCACTCACATCGACATGGTGCTGGTCGGCCAGATCCGGGAAATCCGTAAACCGAAACGGCCGATCGTCGGCTTGCGGTTCCTTCCGGTGAGTCTTCGAGGCAGGATCATGAACCGGATCATTCTGTCCGCACAGAAACAAGACGTCCTGCAGGACATCGTGATCTGGCAACGGAAACAGTACCGGTCCGTCCCGGCGCTGTGTCGGTCCGACGGGGAGATCGGAATGTACCGCCGCTATTGCAGGCAGTTCTATTCGGATCCCGGGGCTCGACACCGTCAGGGACATTCACTCGCCGGCTAGCAGGCTGTGCGTCACGCCTTTCTGAAGCGCCAGCCGTACATCATCCGCCCATAGAAGTTGAACCACTTCCTGGCTTCGGAATCCCGGAACGGGTAGTCGGCGCCGATCTGCCGGGCCGTGACGAGGCCGGTCACGAAGCAGGTTTCCTGGCTGTTCACCAGCGTGTGAGCGCCGCAGTGCCACGTGCGCCGCCTCCCCTGAATAAAGCGAAAGAGCTGGACCAGCAACGTCACGTGACGCACGTCGTGGACTATGTGCTGAAACCACCACCTCTTGACGACTTTGTCTTCGTCAATACGGCTGATCGGATTGTAGGTCACGAGGCACGGCTTGTCCGACCGGTTCGCCCAGGGCTGCTGGTTGTGCATGATGTAGGTGATTTCGTAGTTGTCCGGCCGCGAGCCATATTGCTCGATGTGGTTGCTTCGGGTGGCGAGCGGCTCGACCTCGTTCTCCGGGAGAACCGAGGCATCCGAATGCACGACGGTATGGTTGTGCAGTTCGCTCTCGTAGCGTATCGACGAAAGAAGCCAGCTCTCCAGAAAAGTCGGTGCGTCCAACATCATCAGCGTCTGGTTCGCGTTGCACGCGAAGACCACGTCGTCGAACGCCTCGGTGTCGCCGTTCTCGTCCTCCACGACTACCTCGGACGGACGCCGGTACACCTTTCTGACCGGGCGGTCGAGGTATATCTTGTCCCTATAGGCGGACGACATCTCCTCGTAAATGCGCCGTGTGCCCCGGTCCCAGGTCTGCATCGGCGTGGCGGTTTCGATATCGAAGAACTCCAGATACCGGGAGAACAGGGACGCGGGCATGTCGAACACGTTCGTCGCCATGAGGAAGTTGACGAACATGGGCTTCAGTATCTTGTAACGGAAGTCCCCCGAGAATCCGCCGAGATTGAGAACCGAGCCCATGCTGATGTAATTGAACGGGTTGAGGGCGTTCAGCAACCTGGACCTGGACCGGTTGAGCCGGCCAAACCACTTCAGCCGTTTCAAGACCTTCTGGAATCTTCGGATTTCCGGCTGCAACTGCCTCCTGATGTCGGAGTCGAAGTCGTGGGCATAGATGCCCCCGTGGTACTTCACGCTGTAACTGAACGTGGTATCCAGCAGTTCGATACCGTGTTGCTGCAGGAACAGAAGGACGTGGTGGTAGACGGAGGGAATGCACGCGGTGACGGAAATGTCGAACGGAATCGTGGTTCCGTCGTCCTGCGGCATGTCGGCGGTTACGGCGTTGCCGCCGATCCGGGGATGCGCTTCGAACAATCGAAAGTCGAATCGATCAGGATGGTGATGCAGGGCCCAGGCCGCCCCGAGGCCCGATACGCCCGCACCGATGATGGCAACCCTTCTCGGCAACGCCGCACCCCTTCCAGCTCCGATTCATGCGCTCGACAGAATCTGATCAAGGATCGCGGTCATGCTGAGACCGCTGCTTTCACGGCGCGTCTGCCGCGTCGGTCCGAACCGGCATGCCGTCGATGGCCACCTGGACTCCACCGACGATGACTGCCTGGCCTGCTTCGAGCCCGCCGGTCAGGAACACCTCGTCATCCGAACGCTGCAGGACCTGCACCGGAACAATCTGCACCGTACCGTCGCGCACCGCCCAGACCTCGTTTCCAGGCCTGAGGGCGGCCCGCTGCACCCTGAAGTACTCGTCCGGGGCCAACCCGTCGATTTCTACTTCCACGAACTTGCCGACAAGGAGGGGTGGCCCCGTGTTGTCCGCGGCCTCATCGTGACTGCCTGTCCCCATCGACGAGCCTCCCGCGAACGGATCCGGGACGCGCACAATCACGTCGATCGTCCGTGTCATCTCGTCGAGGGCCGCCTCGGCCCGGTCCACGTAGCCTTCCCACACGTAGTGCGCGTCGCCGTACTCCGCGATCACGCGAACCGGCACGCGCGGGTCGGCGCTACCGGCTTCCAGCTCCCAAAGGCCCGGGATGAGCGCCGCCTCGGCGTCCGACAGGGGAACCACGACCTCCACGGCGTCGGCGGCGTACAAACGCCCGACGCTCCGTCCGGCCGCGACGAACTGACCCACGTCCAGTGACTCCTCCAGCACGATGCCCGCGAACGGCGCATGGACTTCCGTGCGCGATAGTTGCAGCTCCGCCGCCACGAGCGCGGCGCGATCTCTGGCCAGCGTGGCCTCGGCGGCCTTCATCTGGGGCTCCCACAACGTCAGGGGGCTGGTCTCGGCGGCGGACGCGACACCTTCCCGCATACGTCTGAAGCGTTCGTACTGCGAGCGCGCGACACGGGCCTCTTCCGTCACCCGCAACAGTTCAAGCTCCTGAACGGCCATGCTCGCCCCCACCTGCTCCACCGTGTTGCGATAGTCGGCATCGTCGATACGAAACAGCAACTGGTCCGCGTCGACCCGCCCCCCGCTCTGGAAGTTCGAGGCTACCCACACAACCCGACCGGTGATCTCGGCCGCCACATCCACCTCCGCCCGCGGACGAACCGTGCCGGCTCCGTACACGGGAATGGAGCCGGAGCCAGCGGCCACGAGCGCCGTGCTTGCAAACGGGATGCGCGAGGGGACCTCCTGGCGCTCCGGCTCGGGTCTTTGAGCAACCAGAACCCAAGCCACGATCCCGGATCCGAGGAGGATGGCGATGACTGCCAGAAAGCTGACTGCTCTGTTCATCGGTTTCGTCAATCCTTGACTGTTTCTTCAGCGAATCCGTCGGCACGACCGAAATCCGACGCCTCGTTCGGCGCGGCTGGCGCGTCCGGCACGTCCGGCACGTCCGGGGCAACCCACGCTCCGCCCAGGGCGCGGTGCACGGCAAGGCGCGCCAGCGCCAGATCCCGTTGGACACCGATTAGCGCGGACTCGACGTTCAGGAGGGCGCGCAGCGCATCGAGGAAGTCAGCGTAGCCACCAATTCCCGAGGCGTAGCGCTCCGATCGGAGATCCAGGGTCGCCTGGGCCTCCTCCTGCCGGGACAACAGAAACGCGTGGCGCCGGCCCTCGCTCTCGAGCCCGGCCAGGGCCGCTTCGACCTCGTTGACGGCGGTGACCACCGTGCGCCCATAGGCAGCGGCCAGCTCATTGAAGCGGGCCTCCGCGAGAGCAACCTGCGTCTCGCGCCGCCCGCCGTCGAAGACCGGCTCCAGCAGGTTGGCCGCGAGATTGGTGAACCACTGGTTCACGTTGAACCAGCTGCCGATCTGCGCGCTCTGGAGCCCGATCGAGCCCGACAGGGAGAGCGTCGGCATGAGCTCCGCGACGCGGGCCTGCCTCGCGTAGCCGGCCGCATCGAGCCGATGGCGCGCGGCCTGCACGTCCGGCCGCTGCAACAGCAGGTCGGCCGGGATACCGGCGGGCACCGGATCCGGCGGCGGCGCCGGCGAGAGCGTCTCGGACAGGATCCCGTCCAACTGTTCCCGGTAGCCGCCCAGGAGCACGGCGAGGCGCGCTTCGGCGGCAGCGAGCTGTCGTTCCAGTTGCGGCACGCCGGCCTGTGTGTCCCGCAGCTCCTGGCGCACGCGGTACAGATCCAGGGAGTCGGCCAGTCCGCGGTCGTAGCGGGTCGCGGCCACGTCCTCGCGCTCCTGGAGGACCTCCACCATCTCGCCCGTCAAGGCAATCCGCCGCCGGAGGTCGACGATCTCGAAATACGCCGTGATCGTCTCCGACAGTATCCCGATGCGGACCGCCTGGAGATCCGACTCCGAGGCCAGGTAGTCGGCGCCGGCCGCCAGCCGGCTGCTGCGAACGCGCCCCCAGAAGTCCAGCTCGTAGGCGACGTCGGCGCTCAGGATGTAGTTGGTGAGCCCGAGGCGATCGGGCAGCGTGAAGTCATCGCCAAAGGCGCCGAGCAACTCCTCCAGTCCCAGTTCCTGCACCTGTGCGCCAATGCCCGCGTTGGTCGGCGACCGGAAGTCGTCCACGCCGGCCCGTGCCCCGACGACGGGAAAGATCGCGGCCTTGGCCAGCAGCGCCGTCTCTCTGGCCTGCTCAACCCGGGCCACCGCCTCCGCCATGTCGAAGTTGGAGGCCAGAGCCATCTCGATCACTTCATCGAGCACCGGATCGCCAAACGCCCGCCACCATTCCAACGGCTCATGAGCACCTGACGGAGCGGTCTCAGCGAATTGGCCGGGAACTTCCTGGAGCGGATCGGTCTCCAGTTCAGGCAATGCCGGCTTCGTACCGATCGCGCAGGCGGCGCAGACGCAACACGCCAGGACGGCCAATAGCCGCACACAATCAGTGGGGCGGGACAACCAGGAAGCCGCCATACGCTGAAACCCGGAACTCACGAACAGTATATCGGCCATGCTAATGTAGTCGAACACGTGGAGGGCGCCCAAAGCCTTTGACCTCCATAGGTTGAGTCGCTTCCCACGCTCGAGGACAGAGCACGATGAGCGCGCCCCCACAGTTCCCGATACGCATCGCCGAGGAGTTGATCCTCCTGATGCTGGACGAGCAAAGCGGCTATCTGGAAACCGCTCCGGACTGGAACTTCCAGTGCGTCATGGCCGGCGCGGTGCTCGCCGACCTGGCGCTGGAAGACCGCATCGACACCGATCAGGAACGACTGTATCTGGTGGATCCCACGCCCACGGGGGACAGCCTGCTCGATCCGGCGCTCAAGGACGTCGCCGAATCCGGCGAGGAATCGGACGCACAGTTCTGGGTCGAACGCGGCTCGCGCCACGCCGACGAAATCGTCGCAACCGCGCTGGACCGCCTGGTGGAGCGAAACATCCTCACTCACGCGAGCGGCGGATTCTGGGGGCTCTCGCGCTCCGTCGCCCGCTCGGGAGTCTTTCCCACCGAGGCGGTCGAGACTCGCGAGGAGTCCAAGACGAGAATCCTGAACGTCATCCTGAACAACGAGATCCCCGACCCACGCGACGGGATCCTCGTAGCCTTGATGCACACGTGCGGCGGTTTCAAGCTGTTGCTTGAAGAAGATGACTACCGGGAGTGCCTCGACCGGATCGAACTGGTCGCCAAGCTGGACCTCATCGGGCGCACGGTTGCCAGCGCCGTGGAGGACAGCACCGCCAAGCCGAAGACTCGTCGCGTTCTGCAGACCAAACCCATCCCGCGTCTCGGATTCGTCGACATGCTGCGGCAACGCGATTTCCTCTCGGGCAATATTCCGAAGGCGATGTACGGCATCTACCGAGACCATGGACCGGTCGTCAGAATGCCCTTCAAGATCCGGGGCGCGCCGGTGGTCGCCTTGATGGGTTCGGATGCCAATCATTGGATTAACAGGCACGGGCGGTTCTACTTCCGTTCCAAGGACTACATCGAAGGGCTGGAGAGGGCATTCGGCGCCTCCCGGAGCATGCCGGGGATGGATGGCGCAGAACACTATCGAATGCGCAAATCGCTCCAGAGTGCGTATTCCCGCGCCACGTTGGCGTCGCGGTTGCCGGAGCTGATAGACAACTGCCGGAAATCACTCAGTCGGTGGAAGGAAGGGGACGTCTTCCGCGGCACCGAGGACTTTCAAAACCACATCAGCAGCCAGATCTCCCATCTCACGATGGGAGTGGATTGCAGCCACTATGTTGACGAACTGTTGGCTTTTGAACACCGCGCGCTGGTGACGCGGATCCAGGGCGCTTTGCCGGATTTCATGCTGTCCACGCCGAGGATGAAACGCTACGGGAAGCATGTCAATAGGCTCCAGGAGGCGATTCTGGAATCGCACACGCCGGCCCAACGCAAGGGAAAGCCGCGGGACATAGCGGACGCGCTCCTCGAACTCCACAAGAGCGATCCACAGTTTCTTCCTGAAACCGACCTCACGTTTCCGTTCGTGGCGGCCATGGTTGCCAGCATCTATCTCGGCAGTGGATTGGCCTTCACCATATACAACATGGCTCGTCACCCGGACGTGTATGCAAGAGTTCGGAGCGAAGCCGAGTCGCTCTTCGGGAACGGTCGTGAACCGGAGGACGGCGATTTCAATCACGACAGCATCGACGTCACGGTTCGTCTCTGCATGGAGTCCTCGCGTATGTACCCCGTGATTCCCTGGCAGTTGAGAACGGTCATGAACGAGTGCATCGTCAGCGGCTACGAGATCCCGACGAAGACGATGGCGTTGATTTGCCAGACGGCGCCGCACTACGACGACGATCTGTACCCGGAACCGTCGAAGTTCGACATAGATCGGTACCTGCCAGAGCGAGCCGAACACTTGCAGCCGGGCGCTTACGCTCCCTACGGCCTGGGTACGCACATGTGCCTCGGCCATCGGTGGGTGGAACTGCAGATGGCTGTGAATGTCCTGCTCATCGCCCATCACCTGCAGCTCGAAGTGGTGCCCGCCAATTACAGCATGGGAATCAACCCGTTCCCGACCCTGGCCCCCAACAAGAAACTGAAGTTCCGCGTCGCCCAGATTCCGAATCCCGTGTGAGCGCGGAAGCGCGTAGCGGCCCAGCCGACCCCCGAGTGCTTTTCCAGACCCGCTCCGACCTTTGCCAATGAGCCCCAACCGAGGCGACCACGCCGAACCCGGTGGACCGATCGCCTACATGGCGAGCAACGGCGTCGCGTCCAATCTGTTGATGTTCGGCATCCTCGCGGTGGGCCTCGTGTCGCTGACCGGCCTCGAGCAGGAAGCGTGGCCCACGGTGCCCTTCAACCAGTTCGAAATCTCCGTGGCGCTCCCCGGAGCAACCCCCGAAGAGGTGGAGGAGGCCATCGTCGTCAAGATCGAGGATGAGGTCCGGGGACTGGCCGACGTGAAGACGGTCCGCTCCGTAGCGGCCCCGGGAATGGCGTCCGTCAGGGTCGAATTCGATTCGGGGACGGACATGGGCGCGAAGAGGGATGAAGTCGAGTCGGCGGTCGGGCGCATTCAGACGTTCCCGGGCGCAGCCGAACGGCCCCAAATCCGGGAAATGACCAACGCCCAGAGCATGATGCGTCTCGTCCTCTACGGCGACGTTCCCGAGCGCTCGCTGAAAGAGCTCGCCTACCGTATCGAGGACGATCTCGCTTCGCTCCCGGACGTGTCCCAGGTCGAGACCAGCGGGGTTCGCAACTACGAAATCTCGATCGAGGTGCCGCTGCAGCGGCTGCGAGCCCTGGGGCTCACGCTGACCGATGTCGCCAGTACGATTCGCCGCGGTTCCCTGGACCTGTCCGCGGGCAGCATCAA
Source organism: Acidobacteriota bacterium (assembly GCA_009838525.1). Lineage (NCBI taxonomy): Bacteria > Pseudomonadati > Acidobacteriota > Acidobacteriota bacterium. The sequence goes on along the minus strand of VXRJ01000034.1, from coordinate 62,718 downwards.
TACCGAGCGGTCCGAGGTGCGGGTTCGGACGCTCGGCCAGAGCTACGATCAGCAGGATTTCGAGAACATCGTCATCCTCGGCCGCGAAGACGGCACGGTGGTGCGCCTGGGTGACATCGCCGAGGTGCGCGACGGCTTCGAGGATTCCGGCTTGCTCGTCCGGCACGAGGGGCGCCCCGCCGTGTTCGTCGAAGTCTCGCGAGCCGACGGCGAGAGGGTGATGGACGTGGCGAGCGCTGTTCGTGACTACGTTGCGAACGAGTTGACCCCCGCGCTTCCCGACGGGGTGGGCATCAACATCTGGAGCGACGACTCTTCGATCTTCGTGGAGCGCGGCCTCCTTCTCCTCAAGAACGGAGCCTTGGGGCTGTTGCTGGTCTTGCTCGCGCTCGGCCTTTTTCTCGAAATCCGGCTGGCGTTTTGGGTCGCCGTCGGTCTCGGCGTTTCCGCGATCGGCGCCCTGGCCGCCATGATGATGTTCGACATCCCGCTCCATGAGGTGTCGCTGTTCGCTTTCGTGCTTGCCATCGGAATCGTCGTGGACGATGCGATCGTCGTGTCCGAGCACATTCACCTGGAACGAATGCGCGGCACGCCGGGGGTTGTTGCAGCGATCCGGGGTGCGCGACGCATCAAGGTGCCGCTGATCTTCGCGGTGCTGACGACCGTCGTGGCGTTCCTGCCGCTGCTCTTCATACCCGCGGGCTTCGGAGAGGTCTGGAAGGCACTGCCGATCGTCGTCATTGCCACGCTGTTGATCTCGCTGGCCGAATCGCTGCTGGTGCTGCCCAACCACCTCTCCCATCATGTGCACGGTCCGGATTGGGCGCCCACTACACGCGGGGAACGATTCGTTAACCGGATCCGGAGTCGTGTCGATTCCCTGTTGCACCGTTTTGTGCAGGGACCCCTGGACCGGGGAATCCAGTTCGCGACGGACTGGCCCGGGGTGACGGTCTCGGCGGCCGTTGCGCTGCTCGTCGTGAGCGTTTCCCTCATTCCGGCCGGTATCGTCCGGTCCACCTTTGCGACCGAGGTCGAAGGCGATTTCGCAATCGCCACTCTCGAAATGCCGGACGGAACGACCGCGCCGCAGACGTACGCCGTGGCGCAGGAACTCGAATCAGCCGGTCGCCGGGCCGTGGAGCGGCTTTCCGAAGGCCGGCCCGCGGATGCGCCTCCTCTGCTGTCCGGCGTTACGGTCGTCGTCGGTCAGCGTTCGCGGATCGAAACCGGGGGCCTCAACCCCTCGCCCACCCTGAACCCGGAAACCAACATCGCCACCATCGAGTTCAAGCTCCTGAGCGCGCAGCAGCGGCGCATCACTTCGGGAGAAGTCGTGCAGGCATGGCGCGAGGAGGTGGGTGTCCTGCCGCAGGTGCGCGCGGTCACCTTCATCAGCGAGATCTACACACTGGGGAACCCCGTCGAGGCCGCGCTGTCCCACCCGGATCCGGAACGCCTGACCGCGATGGCGAATTCCGCCGTCGCGGACCTCGGCGGAGTCGGAGGCGTCTTCGACATACGCTCTGATCACACTCCCGGTATCCCGGAAGTTCAGGTGGGATTGCTTCCCGATGCGCGCACCCTCGGCCTCACGCTTGACGATCTTGCCTGGCAGACGCGAGCCGCTTTCTTCGGCGCGGAAGCCGTCCGGGTGCAGCGAGGACGTGAAGAAGTTCGGGTTTACGTGCGGCTACCCGAGGAGCAGCGCAACTCGATTACCGACGTCGAGAGATATTGGCTCCGTACCCCAACCGGCGCCGACGTGCCGGTAAGCCGCGTGGCTTCGCTGAGTTCGGGCACATCGCCGCCGGCCATCCGGCGCCAGGATGGCCAGCGCATTGTCACGGTGACCGCCGATGTGGATGCCAGTGTGGTTTCCGCGGCGACCGCCAATGACATTCTGGAGAACACCATCCTGGCGGAACTCATCGACGAAAACCCGGAACTCACGTACACCTTCGGAGGTGAACAGCAGCAGCAACTCGACTCATTGGGCGGTCTCTATCGCGGATTCGCGATCGCGTTGCTCATGATCTTCGCGCTGCTGGCCATTCCGCTGCGCTCCTATACCAAACCGTTCATCATCATGGCCATCATCCCGTTTGGGTTCATCGGCGTGATCCTGGGTCACTGGGCCCTGGGGGTGGCGCTGAGCGCGGAGTCCTTTGTCGGGATATTCGGCCTCGCCGGCGTGGTGGTGAACGATTCCCTGGTGATGATCGATTTCACCGATCAGAAGCTCAGGGAGGACATTCCGGGACGAACCGCGATCATCGAGGGTGCGAAGGGACGCTTTCGCCCGATCATGCTGACTTCCCTGACGACCTTCCTCGGCTTCACCCCCCTGATTCTCGAGGACGCGATTCAGGCGCAGTTCTTTGTGCCCTTCTCCGCCTCGATCGGCTGCGGCATCCTCTTCACAACGGTGATCGTCATGTTCCTGGTACCCGCGCTTTCCTCGCTGCACCTGCGCCTGACCTCGACGCGGCAAGAACTGGCCCGCAACGCCTCCACTTGACGGGCGCTCGGGGGCAGGGCCCCAAGGGGAACGGGGCTAACCCGACAGCGGCCGGCGCGCCAGGAAACAGTAGAGCGGCGTGAAGATCCCTGCCCTGCCCCCCGCGACATAGGCATTTGCGGTCCGATCCAGCAGCGCGACCACCTCCGCCGAGCCCTTCGGGAACACACCGAAGAACTCGGCCATCCTGATTCCCCACCGCGTCGCCTTGCGGCCTATCGGAATCCGGCGGAAGGCGCCGCCCGGCAGCCCGCGCCGGGTGTCCATGGGCTGATACCACGATGTGCCCGGGCCGCGCTGCCGGGCGGCGAGGTCTTCACCCTCCACGACTTCGAATCCCGCGGTTTCGAGCGCCCGGTTCACCTCCCCGCACGTCGCAATGTCCTTGAGTGCGATGCCGTGCCTGAGCTCCCGCTTGATGGCGCGGTGCAGGTCGCGCCCAGGGTCGTACAGGTCGGTCATGCACATTTCCTGACCCCAGAAGAGGGCGCCGGGCTTCAGGACCCGGTAGATTTCGGCGAACGCGCCAGCCTTGTCGGGCGCATGGCAGGTTGACTCGATCGCGTAGCCCCGGTCGAAGGTCTGATCCGCGATCGCGCTCATGTCCATGAAACTGCACCGGAGGCAGTCGGTCTGGTCAGCGAGCCCCGCGGCGGCATTCAACCGCCGGGCGGTGTTGCACTGGACTTCACTGAGGTTGATCCCGACAACACGGACACCGGACTCGCGGGCAACCCGGCGCATCGGACCGCCGATCCCACAGCCGACATCCACGACCGTCATGCCCGGACGCAGTTCGAGCTTCGAGATCATGGATTTCTGGTGCCGGATCTTGGAGTCCTCCAGGCTTTCGCGAGGAAACAGCGGCGCGAAGTGCAGGGATTCTCCCCAACCCCAGACCATGAACTCGGTACAAAGGTCGTAGTACTCCCCGACGGTCCGCGTGTGGTCGTACCCCCCGGCGGAATCCTCGTCGGACACCCGGTCGGTCCATCCCTCGAAGTCCTGCACTCGGTGCGCGACGTTCGAGCCGTCGAACGCGGTTCTCAACCCCTCGGATAGTTCGCGGATTTGTCTGGTGCCCTTCATGGCCGCGTTCCCGCTTTCCCACCCCCCAAACAGTGGCTAGTGTATTGCAGGGCGCCGCCGGCAATCCCAGTTTCGAGCCCAACGCGCAAGAGGCGCGGACGCAACACGCCGTGACGACCACTAGCCGAACCGGGATCACCGACCTTGCCGTCAGAACGCGATGCGCAGGCCGAGCTGCGCCTGGCGCGGAGCGCCGACGAGCACGCCGGCAAGGCCGAACTCCGGGTTCGGGGTCACGCCGTCGTTCTGGAAGACCTCTTGCTGGTCGGCGTGCCCGACCCGGAAGGCGCCGGTGTTCAGGAGGTTGAAAACCTCGAAAAGCCCCTCCACCCGCGCTCCGGCCAGTTGAAAGTGCCGGGTCAGCCGCAGATCGAGGTTGGTCCACGACGCGTTCCGCTCGCCGTTCACGGGCGCGAGCTCGCCGTCGACCACCGCCCGGGTCTGGGCCCCATGCGGACCGATGGCGAAGCCGGGGTGGTTGTGGAAGCCCACCGCCGGATCGAGCGCGGTAAAGGGAGCGCCCGACTGGGCCGTCAGAATCGCGCTCGCGGTGACGTCGAAGGGCAGAGCGAAGATGCCGCTCGCCACAAGGCGGTGGGGGATGTCGCGGATCGAGAGCCCCCAGTCGTAGTCAGGATCCGTGGGGTCGGTGAGCGTCAGGCTCCCCGAGCGTTCGTTGTCGTCGTTCGAGCGGTCGCGCGACCACGTGTAGTGAGCCTGGAACTGGACCCCGTCGCTGAAACGCCGACGCAGGCCGGCGGTGAGCGCCAGGTAGTCGGAGCGGGCCGGTGAGGCGCGCACCAGGATGGGCCCGTAGGCCGGGTTGATGCGCTTGCCGGCGTATACCGGCCGCCCGAACGGGTCGCGTGTCGGCGCCGGGACGTTCGCATCGAAGTTCGAGGCGAGCGAGTCGCCCCGCGCATGCAGCAGATCGAACGAGGCGGCGAGGTTGCCGCCGAGCTCGCGCTCGTACCCGACGTTGACGCGGATCGTGCGCGGATCCTCGAAGCCGGGATCGAAGTGGCTCAGCGCGGGAATCAGGCCGGCCGGCGGGCTGTCGTTGGCGATCGGCGAACCCAGGGGCACGAAGCCCGTGTCTCCCGGCGACACGATCGCGTTTCCGTAGCGCGGATAGATGCCGGTGTCGCTGTGGGCGGTCGAAAAGAGCAGCGTCGGCGTGCGAGCGTAAAAGACCCCCGCCGAGGCCCGGACGACGCTCCGCGAGTCGGGCGACCAGACCACGCCGGCGCGGGGTGAGAAGTTGTCGAGATCATCGGGGATGCGTCGCCCCGCGGGCAGCACGTGCTCGATCCCGCCGGGGTTCAGGGTGCCGTCCCAACGGGCGCCGATCTGCAGCGTGAGGCTCCGGCTCGGGCTCCAGGAGTCCTGGACGTAGGCGCCGAGAATCTGCTGGGACACCTCGAAGTTGGGGTTCTCCATGATCCCGAAGAAGATGATGGCGCGCGCGGGCGTGCCGGCAGCGAAGTCCTGAAGCGTGTCGAAGTCGTAGTTTCCGTCGGCGTTCCCCGCGAAGAACTCGCTCAGGGCGTCGTGGCTCAGGGAGAAGCCCGCGCGCAGCTCGTGGTTCCCCGATACATAGGAGAACCGCTCCTGGATCTCGAGCTTGTGCTCGTCGTTGGAGACCGGCAGCCACCAGGGTTTGCCGAAGGATCCGAACGACGGATAGAAGATGCTGAAGTGCGCCTGAAGCGCGCTGTCGGGCAGGTGCGACCGACGGTCGAAGTCGTCGTAGGCGAACTGGGCGCGGAGCTCGTTGACGCCGCTCCGTCCGACCATCGAGACGAGCTCGCCCACCGTGGAGTGGCTCTTCACGAACCGCCGTGATTCCTCGCCGACGAAGTCCGACACGCGCGAATAGCGGGTGAAGTTGTAGCGCAACGCGAGCGAGTGCCGGTCTGTCGCCCGGTGATTGAGCTTGCCGAACAGAATCAGGTTGTCGGTCTCCCGCACGAATCGTCCGCTCGCGGTTCGTCCGTTGTGGGGGTCGGCGGCGGCGGCCCCGTCGTCGTTCGGCACGTAACCGGCCAGAAGCTCCGGGAAGCTCCCGAGGACCGCGTCGTACTGCCCGCGTCCACGGATGTGCCTGAGGAAGGGCTGGTTCTGGGCGGTCTGATCGTAAGAGACGAAGAAGTGGGTGCGGTCGCGCCGGATCGGCCCGCCGAGGGAGGCCCCCCAGTTGTAGCGGCGGAACTCGTCCACCTCGTAGCGCAAGTCGTCCGCGGGCACGCCGCGGGCGGCGTCGAGCGGCGAACGCGGCAGCCGGGCCGCCAGTTGATCGTCGCGCCCGAAGAGAACGACGGAACCAGCCAAGTCGTTGGTGCCGCTCTTGGTGATCACGTTCATGGCGCCGCCGCCCGAGCGGCCGGCTTCGGCCGAGTACCCGCTCGTGACCACCTGGAACTCCTGGACGGATTCCTGCGCGACCAGAGCGCCGCCGCCCTCCCTGGCCAGCCCGCCCCGCCCGAAGCCGAAGAACGCGCTCTTCGCGTCGGCGCCGTCGATGGTGAATCCCGAGTTCACTGCGCGCTGGCCGCTGAACGACAGCCTGCCGCGCGCGTCCACCTGCACCGTCGGCATCAGGAGGGCGAACCGCACGAAGTCACGGCCCGAGATCGGCAGATTGGCGATCTCTTCCTCGTTCACGTACCCGGCCACGCCCGCGCGCCCCACTTCAAGCAGCGGCGTCTCGCCGACGACCAGGACGGTCTCCTCGACCGAGGCGAGGCCGAGCCTCAGATCCACGTCGAGGCTCTGCCCGACGAGGAGGCGGATATTTTCGCGGCGAGTCGTGCGGAATCCCTCCAGGGTTGCGACGAGGTCGTACCGCCCGCCGGGAATCGCGCGGAGGACGAAGAGGCCTTGCCGGTTCGTCACCGCCATGCGGCGCTGGCCTCGCTCGAGGTCCACGAGTTCGACCGTCACCCCCGGAAGGAAGGCCCCGGTTTCGTCGCTCACGAACCCCTGGACCGATGCGAGGGACTGAGCGGCACCCGTCGTGGCAACGGCGAAGATGAGGGAAACTGTGACCGTGGCAACCCCACATGCCTGCCGACGACGACCGCGCGTACGATATTGGAGACTTCGCAAACTGCTACTGGTGCGCCCGGATCCGGCCGCCGGCGGGGTTGGCTGTGGCCCCTGCTACTCCTCCGGCAGCGCGAACACCCAGACGACGCCGCTCCCCTGCGGGAGCGTGATGTCGGTGAGCCGGGCGTAGGAAGTAGTCTGACCGATCCGGCCGCCGGCGCCGACTGCAAGGTACTGGCGGCCGTTGATCTCGAAGGTGACCGGCGCGCCGGAGATGTCGCCGTTGAGGCGCGTTTCCCAGAGCAGGTCGCCGTTGTCGGCGTCGAGTGCGAAGAACCGGCGGTCCGCGGTACCGCCGAAGACGATGCCGCCGGCGGTCGCAAGCGCCGACGCGGTCATCGGCGCTCCGCTTTCCGGCCGGTACTCCCACGCCCGCTCACCGGAGACCGGATTGAACGCGACGAACTCCCCGATGTAGTCGTAGCCGGGAACCATCTTGACTCGGCTCCCCATGCCCCGATAGATGCGCCCCGGTTGGTACTCCTCCGAGACAAACGTCACGTCCATGCAACTGTTGTTGATGCCGGTGTAATAGAGGCCAGTCTCGGGGCTGAAACTCGGAGAATTCAGGTTCCGCGCGCCATGGAAGTGGGGGCACACCTCGAATATCCGGTCCGAATCGACGTCGTCCAGGGTCGGTATCTGCTCCGGATTGAAGATCGGGCTGCCGGTGTCGGTCCAACCGGTGATGATGTTGTCGTAGCCGGTCCGGAACGCGTTGATGAAGCGGCCGGTCTCGCGGTCGAGGACGATACCCCAACCGATCTTGCTGGTCTCGATCAGCGCCTTGTGCTCGACGCCGTTGATGACCAGATCGACCAACATGCTTTCGTGCGTCGCATCCATGTCCCAGTTGTCGGACGGCACGACCTGGAAGTACCACTCGATCTCGCCGGTGTCGAGGTCGAGGGCCAGGATGCAGTTGGTATAGAGCGCGTCGCCGGGTCCCCGCAGGGTGGACGCCCACGGCGTCGGCTGCCCCGTGCCCAGATAAACCAGGCGGAGCTCCGGGTCGTAGCTGATCGTGTTCCAGGTCAGCCCGCCGAGCGGCGGAATCTCGCGCTCGGTCCAGGTCTCGTAGCCCGGCTCTCCCGGAGCCGGCACGGTGTACGTGGTCCAGATGTGTTCGCCGGTCTCCGCATCGTGGGCCACGACCACTCCGCGTCCGCTCCGATCACCCCCCGCGAAGCCCAGCACCACCTTTCCGTCAGCGATCAAGGCGGGGTGGCTGTGCCCGAGGCCGCTCGTGTAGTCACCGGTGCTCACCTCCCAGCGCTGTTCGCCGGTCAGGGCATCCAGCGCGACCAGCGCGGCGTCGGCGGTCCCCCAGTAGATGGTGTCGCCGTAAACCGAGACGCCGCGATGCCGGCCGAGCGCCTGCGACTTCTCTATGTCCTCCGGGTAGCTCCGCGTGTGCATCCAGGCCACGTCGCCCGAGACCGCGTCGAAGGCGATCACGCGGCCGCTCCCCTCGGAGACATACATCAGCCCGTTGGCCACGATCGGCGTCGGCACCCAGCGGCTGTTGTCCCGTACCGACCAGGCCCAGACCATGCGCAGGTCGCCGACGTTGTCGCGGTTGATCTGATCGAGCGGACTGAACCCCGTCACGTCGTAGGTCCGCCGGTAGTTCATCCAGTCCCCGTCCTCCGGGTTGAGCAGCCGCTCCTCGGTGATCGGCTCCCAGGCCCGATCCTGCGACTGCGCGCTCGCGTCGGCCTGGAGCATCAGGAAGGTGGCCAGGCACACCAGCACTACTCGGCAGCGTCCCATCTCTCGCATCGTCCGTCTCCTCAACCGAGCGCCGGGGCCCGGTTTCGTTCTCTAATCCCGAACTCGGGCATCATCCTCCATGCGGGCGGCCGGCGCAACAGCGGCTCTGCCGGGACAAGCTACACCACCTGCCACCACGGCACGGCCAGCACACCATCGCCCATCCACTGCATGTCGCGGCCCCCGTGCAGCAGCAGGCCCCCGGCGAACTGATCTCGATATTCCTCGCGAAACAGCCGTAGGCCGCGCATGTCCGCCAATCCGGGAGTCGCGTCGGCCTTCACCTCGACGGCCAAGAGCCGACCGCCGGCTTCGACGACGAAGTCCACCTCGCGATCCGTTGTCGTCCGCCAGAACAGCACGTCCGGAGCCGGCGCCTGCCCGTCGCGCCACACCAGCAGATCGGTCAGGACGAGATTCTCGAGGTGCTCGCCCGACGCGCCGTTCGCACCGCTCAGCCAGAGCGCGAGGGCCGGATCGCTCCAGTAGAGCTTCGGACTCTTGACCAGCCGCTTGCTCCGGTTCACCGAGTACGGCGGCAGCGGCACCAATTGGAAGGAGGTCTCCAGCAGGCTGAGATGGCGTTGCACCGTGGTGCGCGGCAACTGGAGATCGCGTCCGATGTCCGCCTGGTTGATCAGGCCGCCGAGACGATGGCTCGCCACGCGCATTAGCCGCCGGAAATCGACCAGATTACTCACCGCCGTCAGGGCCTGCAGATCGCGCTCCAGATACGTGCGGACGTAGCCGTCGAACCAGAGCGACCGGGCGTCGACGGCGCCGAGCTCGACCGCCGGCGTGGGGTAGCCGCTGACGCACACTTCGGTCCGCCAGGCGGCGGGCGTCTCGTTGCGCGACTCGAAGAAGTCCGGCCAATCGGCAACGGGAGCGGCGAGCAGATCGGACCAGACGCCCGGGCGCCCGCGCCCCAGCCGCTCCTGGCGGCAGAGCGGCCAGAGGTTCAGGTACGTCGCCCGGCCCGCCAGCGTTTCGGACACGCGTCGCATGAGCAGCAGGTTCGCCGAGCCGGTGAGCAGGAAACGGCCGTTGCGGCGCGGCCGGTCCTCGTCCACCGCGCGCTTGACGGCGAGCAGGAGGTCGGGCTCGCGCTGCACCTCGTCCAGGGTCAGCCGCGGCGCGCTGCACACCAGGTCCGGCGCGGCCCGCCGGGCCCGCTCGTGCGTCTCCGGATCGTCGAGGGTAAGGTAGAGGCGGTCGGCCAGAAACGGCTCGGTCCGCGCGAGCGTGCTCTTGCCGGTCTGGCGCGCGCCCATCAGCACGACGACGGGGAAGGCGTCAAGCGCGCGCTTCAGCAGGCCGGCCGCGTATCGAGGCAGGTAGCTGGGCACCGACCACGACATGGGCCATTATCGCCCGCACTGTGGGCAATATGCAAGCCAGTGCAGCGGAGATAGCCGTAACGCCGCCAGCGACCCCGGCAGATCGATCTCCTCAGCGCAAGGGCAGGCGCAGCGCGGCGAGCGATCCGGGAAGATCCGGTCCCGCCACCTGAACGACGATGTACTGCTGGCCCTCGTGCAGGTAGCCCATCATTCCGTACTGCCCCGAGGCGGGAAGCTCGACCGTGCCCAGGCGCTCGCCGGTCCGTTTGTCGATGGCGTGCAGACGGGGCGTGCCGCCGGTTCCCTCGGCCGTGATCAGCAGCGTCTTCGTGACCATCGTGACGGCGTGCGATCGCCGGCCCGTGTTGGGCACGTCGAGGCCCCGCAGCGCCGGATGGTTGCGGATGTTCTCCGGCGTGTCGCCGTTCGGCGTCTCCCAGAGATGCTCCCCGGTGTTCATGTCGATGGCGACGATGCGGCTGTAGGGCGGCTTGAAGATGGGCAGCCCCTGCGGCCCACGGAAGTCGCCGCGGTTGACGACCGCGAAGTCGGCGATGGTTCGGCCGGTGGTCTTGATGTCGGCCGGCGCGTCGATTAGTTCCCCCGGCACGATGTTCTCGGAGCGGCAGCCGCGTTGCGTCGAGACGTAGAGGATGCCGGTCTCGGGGTCCGCCGACGTCGGCCCGAAGATGTTCGACGCCCCGCTCGGGCAACTGACGAACGAACGCAGGCCCGACGGATGGCCCCGCTCGATCGGCGGATTGAAGATGGGCCCGATCCGGTAGTTCCGGACGATCTCGAGCGCCTCCGCCCGCAGCTCCGGCGTGAAGTCGATCAGGTCATCCTCGGTGAGGCCCTGCATCTCGTAGGCGGCCGGACGGGTCGGCATCGGCTGGGTGGGCGAAAGCTGCTCCCCCGGCACCTCGGACTGCGGTACCGGCCGCTCCTCGATCGGCCAGATCGGCTCGCCCGTCACCCGGTCGAACGTGAACGCCCAGCCCTGTTTCGTGGTCTGGACCACGATCTCCCGAGGCCGGCCATCCACGGTGACGTCGAGGGCCACCGGCGCGGTCGGATTGTCGAAGTTCCAGATGTCGTGGTGCACCGTCTGGAAGTGCCAGGCCCGCTGGCCGGTCTCGACGTCGAGGGCGATGACGCTCGTCCCGAACAGCCCGGCGCCAGGACGGAAGCCGCCGTAGAAGTCGATGGTGGGCGGATTGGTCGGCACGTAGACGAGCCCCCGTTCCGGGTCGGCGGAAATGGGAGCCCAGGACGAGACGTCGCCCGTCCATTCCCAGGCGTCGTTCTCCCAGGTCTCGTGCCCGAACTCGCCGGGACGCGGGATGACGTGGAACTTCCACTTGTGTTCACCGGTCCGCGCGTCGTAGCCGAGAATGTCGCCCGGCACGTTCTCGATGCGGGTCTGGTTGTAGCCCTGCTCGGCCGAGTTGCCCACCACGACGACGCCGTTGACGACGATGGGCGGCGACGAGCTGGTGATGTAGCCCAACTCCCGCGGGATGCCGAAATCGGGATCGTAGGCGCCGTCCCAGCTCTCCCAGGGTCCCCAGTCGGCGATCAGGTCGGGCAGCATGTCGACGACGCCCGTCTGCGGGAAGCCAGGCAGCGGCACCGGGCTGCCCCAGTTCTCCAGCGGCCGCCCGGTCGTCGCGTCGAGGGCGTGAAGGAAGAAGGCGGGACTGATGATGTAGAGGATGCCGCGGCCGTCCACCTCGGCGTAGGCCACGCCCTTTCCGTAGCCGTTGCGCATTCCGCGGTCGAAGCGGGTGGTGTGCGGCTCGCGGTAGGTCCAGAGCGTCTCGCCGGTGGCCGGGTCTATCGCCACCACGTTGCGGCGCTCGCCGGCAACGGTATAGAGCACGCCGTCGACGTAGATCGGGGTCGAGCGCGATGTCCCGAGCGTGCCCGGGCCGAAATTGTCGCCCCGCCACACCCAGGCAACCTCGAGGTCGTCGAAGTTGTCGGCCGTGATCTGATCGAGGCCGGAGTAGCGCGTGTGCGCGGCGTCGCCGCCGATGTAGCGCCACTCGCCGGCCGGAGTCTCACCTCCCTGCGCGCTGGCCGAAACCGGCAGGAGCCGCGCGCCAGCGACCACGCCGGCCGCAACCGCGGCCACTGCCATCACCGCCACGAGGAAACCAAGGCGATTCCGGACGCTTGCAACCCGTCTCATGGCGCCTCCACGATCTCCATACCGCGCAGCTCCTGCATGCTGGCCGACAAGTCCGTCTCCCCGGCCGGATAGCCATTCAATTGCAGGAGGTAGGCCACCACCGCCGCGTACTCCGCGGGACGGAGGCTTCCCGGATCACCCTCCGGCATGAGGGTCGCGATGGTGTCGAACAGGTCACCGGCGGTCTGGCCGACCCACGTCAGGCGGAACCGCCCGCCGGAGAACTCCCCGGTGTCGTGACAGGCGGCGCAGACCTGCCGGAACGTCTGCTCGCCGCGCGACGCCTGGGCAGCGCTGAATACCCCTTCCGCTACCGAGGCGTGCGACTGCCAACCTGTCGCGCCCCGAGACGCAGCGCGGGCCGGGCGCCCTTTTGGCTCGGCCGCGGGAACCGACACCCAACCCGCCCAGATGACGCCGATGACCAACAGGATCCCCAAGACCGTGGGACCACGCCCCGCGCGGCTTCTTCTACTCGCTCTCGTCCTCATGCGAACCTCGCGCCGTGCGGCCATGCGCCCGGCACGCAGCCACTCCCTGTCGTGCCTGTCCTGCCGGCGCACCCCTATCGCGCCGGGAAACGCCCAATGCGATTGCCTTCGGCGACCTGCCCCACCCAGATCTCGTCACCGACCTGGATCGCGGCGGTGCCGAGGATAAGCAGGCCGTTCGACGGATAGTTGACGACTTCCTCCGCCGTGTTGTCATCGAGGTTGATCCGGGCGACGCGCGACGACACGCCGTCGCACTGCCCCTGCCGGATGCACAGGCCGATCGCCTCGCGGGTCGGTCCGATGTGGCCAGCCGCGAGCAGCGTGTTCCCAGGACCCCAGCGCACGTTGTCGATGTGGAAGCCGACGGGAATCGGGTGCTTCTCGGGCGGGGTGCGATTTCGCGAGAGGCGGATCAACGCCTGATCGCCGTAGCCGCCCACGTAGTACCACTTACCGTCGCGCGACAGCTCGATGCCGTTCGGCCCGATCTCCTCGCTCCCGGGAACGCGGGTCCAGCCATCACCCGACTGCCATTCCCACATGTCGAGCGTCCTGGGGCTGGTCGCGGTGAAGCCGCCGTCAGGCAGCGCCACGACGGAGTTGAGTCCGATCCCCTCCGGCGCAACCGCGCAGCCCACCCAGGTGAGGACCGGCTGCGACCCGGTTGCATCCAGCTCGAAGACCTCAATCGACTCGCGCCCACCGTGGCCGACGACATACAGCGTGTGGCGGCCGCCGCTCCCGGGGCGGAGGTTCAGACCGTGCGGCCGGATATTGGATGTCACCGGGCCCGGGCAGTCGCCGTACATCGAACGGTCATGCCGCGCCCCGGCCGTAGCCGGGAAGATGGTGACGGTGCTGTTGTCGCGGATGTCGATCGCCTGAATCGGCCCGTTGTCCACCATGTTGGGGACGATCACCCAGGGGGAATCGGGCACCTGCGCGAAGTCCTCCGGGCTGACCGGGCCGCAGACGAACTGCACGTCGCCGTCGGGCGCACACTCCTGCGCCGCCGCGGGCGGCATGGCGCCGAACAGCAAGATGGCGGTGGCGCATGCGGCGCCGAGGAAAGTCAGTCTGCTCATGATGGACCTCGCTTTTCTTGTTCCGGCAAAGCAAAGACGAAGAGGTTCGGGGTGGTGCTGGGCCGCAGCTCCGGCGTCAGATCCAGGAAGCGGCCAGTGCCGGTGCTGACCGCGATGTACTGACGGCCATCCACAGCGTAGCTGATCGGGAAGCCGGAGACGGGAGAGCCGAGGTTGACCTCCCAGAGAGTATCACCCGTCTCCTGATCGAACGCCCGGAAGCGTCCGTTCACGTCGCCGCCGAAGACCAGTCCTCCGCCGGTGGTAACCAGCGACATCGTCGCCGCCCGCTGCTGGTAGTTCCAGACCACCTCGCCGGTCTCCGCCGAGATGGCCTGCACGCTCCCCACGTCGTCATAACCGGGCGCGAGCTGCGACTTCCAGGCGATGGCGTACAGCCGGTTCGTCCGCTGGTCCGGATCCTCCGCCATCATCTGGGCGCAGACGTTCCGGAGCGGCATGTACATCATGTTGGTCAGCGGAGAATAGGCGCCCGCCTCCCAGTCCTTGCCGCCGCTCGCGTGCGGGCAGGCAAGCACCTGCTGGCCGGCGGACGTGAAGATCAGTTCCGCATTCTCCGTGACGTTGCCGGTCGCGCCGTCGATACCGCTCACGACGTTCTGCGTAATCGTGGGCGTCGCCCAGAGGAACTCGCCGGTGGCGCGATCGAGGGTGTAGACGATGCCGGTCTTGCCGGGGATGCCGGTGACGACGCGGCGTTCCTCGCCGGGCCGGATGCGCGGATTGATCCAGCTCACGGCGGACGCGTTGGGGCGGACCGGCGTGTCCAACAGGATCCGCTCGAACGGATGGTCGAGATCCCAGTGATCGTTCATGTGCTGGTAATGCCAGACGATCTCGCCGGTATCGCCGTTCAGGGCGAGGGTGGAGTTGTGGTACAGGTGCGTCAGGTCGGCGCCGCCCAGCATGAACTTCGGCGCCGGTGAAGTGACCGACGTGCCCACGTAGACTAGGTTCAGTTCCGGATCGTAGCTCGGGACCATCCACGAGCCGACGTGCCCTCTCTCCTCGAACGGCACGTCGCCCCAGGTCTCGTTGCCCGGCTCACCCGGACCGGGGATGAGCCGGCGCCGCCACAGTTCCTCCCCGGTTGCCGCCTCGTGCGCCGTGATGACACACCCGTTCGGACCGCCCCGCGGATCGCAGCTCCGCCCCGAGTAGACCTTGCCGTTGGCGACGATCGGCCCGGACGTCTGGTTGGCCGGGTTGACCGTGTAGTCGAGGACCTGCGTCTCCCACACCACCGCGCCGGTTTCAGCGTTCAGCGCGTAGAGGTAGTCGTCCATGCTCGTATTGATGATCAGCTCGTCGTGGATGGCGATATTGCGGTTGGTGTCGATCAGACTGCCGATCATGTAGTCGCCCAGATCGTCCGGGCGGTTGCGGCGGTATTCCCAGATCAGGTCGCCGGTCACCGCGTCGATCGCCTGGATGATGTCGCGCGGGTTCGGCATGAACAGCACGCCGCCACGCACGAGCGGCGTTCCTTGCTGCCGTCCCTCCCCCATGCCGCGAGTCCAGACCATCTGGAGGTCGGCTACGTTGCCGCGGGTGATCTGGTCGAGCGGGCTGTAGCCCCAGCCGTTGTGGGTCCGGCGCCACATCAGCCACTCGTCCGGGCTCGGAGCCTGAAGTTCCGCGTCGGTCACGGGCCGGATGCGATCGGTTTCCTGCGCGAAGCCCGCCAGTCCCGCCGCCGCCACCAGCGCGGCGGCGAGACCGCACACGGGAACCGACGGGCGGAACCGGAACGACGGCAAGCCGGATGCGAGCATGGCGCCCTCCTGTGGCTTCTGATGCCCGTTGATTATTACTCCAGAAGCCGGGCGAGTCCGTACTTAACGTTCACGGTTGTCGGATAGCATGGGCCGGTGGCCGCGGGCGGCCGCCGGAGGCACGACTATGAAGAGACGGACCACGCTCCTCACCGCGACGCTGCTGGCGTTCGTCTGCTCGACCGCCCCCGGCGCACAGCAGGACGGTCCGGACCCCGAACCGGAGCCGTTTACGGCCGAGGGCATCCCGGCCGTTCCGCTCCCCGACGGTCCGCGCGAGTACGAGACGGCATCGGGACAGCGGATCCGGGTGGTCGTCGTCACGGAGGGGCTGCGCTATCCCTGGGGCCTGACGTTCCTGCCGGACGGAAGCCTGCTCGTCACCGAGCGCCTCGGCACGCTGCGGCGAATCCGCGACGGCGCGCTGGACCCGGATCCGATTGCCGGCGTTCCCGAGGTCTTCACCGGAAGTCCGCTCGCGGGGCTGATGGACGTCGCCGTGCACCCGGAATTCGCCGACAATCGGTTCGTCTACCTGACCTACTCGAAGCCCGTCGAGGACGGGTCGCGGGTCGCGCTGGCCCGCGGACGCTTCGAAGGCGGAGCGCTCTCGGAGGTCCGCGATCTGTTCGTGTCGGAAGGGACCACCGCGGGCGGCGCCGCGCGCCTCGCGTTCGCGCCGGACGGCATGCTCTACATGACGGTCGGGGGAGCGTTCGGCGGAATCCGATCGAACGCCCAGGACGCCGCAAGCCACGCCGGCAAAGTGCTCCGGCTGCGCGACGATGGAACCGCGCCGGACGACAACCCGTTCGCCGGTCAGGAAGGGTTTGCGCCCGAGGTCTTCTCGCTCGGCCACCGTAACCCGATGGGCGTGGCGATACACCCTGAAACCGGCGACCTATGGGCGAGCGAGCACGGCGTAATGGGCGGCGACGAAGTGAACATCATCCTGCCGGGTCGCAACTACGGCTGGCCGGACGTCTCCTACTCGCGGGAGTACTTCGGCCCCCGCGTGGCGGAACGGCCCTGGCAGGAGCAGTTCGAGCAGCCGGAGATCGTATGGTTACCCTCGATCGCGCCCTCCGGGCTCGTCTTCTACACCGGGGATCGGTTCCCCTCCTGGCAGGGCGACCTGTTCGTGGGTTCGCTGATGGTCGGCCGTGTCGAGCGCACCGGCCACCTGGAGCGGATCGAGTTCAATCGGCAGGGCCTGGAGTTCCGCCGGGAATGGTTGCTGGCCGACCTCCGGCGGCGCATCCGCGACGTCAGGCAGGGTCCCGATGGCCTCCTGTACGTCCTGACGGGTGGCGCGTTCCTTACCAACGATCCGGACGGCAGCGAAGCGGCCCTGCTGCGCATCGAACCGGCCGAGTGATGGGCCGCGCCGACTGCGGCGGCCCGTTGTAGTACGTCGACGGGGAAGCACGCATGCTGGGGCCGTACACCCATCGGATCGACCCGATTCTGCTCGATCTGGGCGGCCTCTACCTCTGGTGGTACGGCTTGGGCTTTGCCCTCGGCTTCCTGGAGCTCCACCTGTTCCTCAGGCGCGGCGGCGGTCGGCTGCGGCTGTCGCCCCGCGAGGTGTGGAGCCTGAGCCTGTACATCACGATCGGCGTGCTGGTCGGGGGACGCGCCGTCGAGATCGCCTTCGACGAATGGCCCTTCTATCGCGAGCACCTGCACCTGCTCCCTGCCTGGTGGCTTGGTGGGATGGCGACGCACGGTCTGCTGCTCGGCGGGGCGCTGGCCGCGGCGGCATTCGCGCGCCGGCACGGGAAACCGTTCCTGCTGGTGGCCGATGCTCTGGTCATTCCGGCCGCGTTCCTGATGGGCATGGGACGCATAGGCAACTTCATCGACGGGCAGATCGTGGGCGCCGTGACCGATGTCCCGTGGGCGGTCGAGTTTCCTTACGCGGAGGGCTTTCGCCATCCCGTCGTGCTCTACGACGGGGCCAAGAACCTGCTGCTCATGGCGTATCTGCTACACGTGCGGCGGGTCAACTCGACTCCCGGCGCGGTCGCCGCCCGCTTCGTCTTCTGGTACGCATTCCCGCGCTTCTTCATTGACCTGTTCCGCGAGTACCCCACCCACCGCCTCGCCCTCGGCACCGGTCAAACCCTGAACATCGTCATGGCCGTGATTGGCGCCGCGGGCCTCTACCGCTCGCGGCTGCGCCGGCTGGGTCGGCTCCGGGGCAGCGCCAGCTGGGGGCTCCGCGCCGCGGCCGGCATCGGCCGGCCGGACCATGCCCCGCCGCTCGCCTGGCAGCGTCTTGCGTTCGCCGGCCTGCTGGCGTTCTGCCTCACGATTCCCAGCAACTGGACCCAAGACATCCCGGCCCGCTACGGCGCGCGGCATCCAGGCCTTGAGCACTCCTGGCTGTATCCGGCGATCGACACGGCGCCGACGGCGTCTGGGGATGCGGGCGAGACCGATGCATCCGCTCCGAACAGCGAAGAATGACCCGGCGAGACCGGCGGAGCCTTGTCCGGTTGGCTGCCCCTGTTGCTCCTGCGAGCTTGACAAAGCCGCGCGGGCGTCCACAATGGAGATTCCGGCGGGGACGAGGTGTGCCTGCCCCGAGGGGACGGACCGCCGGACCGAGGAGATGCGACCGATGCCGACTCGACACCGCCGTTCCGCCGTGGTCGCCGCCGCCGCGCTGGCGCTTCTTGTCAGCGGCCACGCCGCGACGGCCGGCGCGCAGGACTGGGATCCCGGACCCGCTTCCTGGACGGGGGACCTGACCGCCATCACCGCGGCGGACTGGAACTACGACCGCGCCGAACACCTGCTCGGGCGCGCGGGCTTCAGCGGTACGCCGGAGGACGTCCAGCGCCTGGCGGACATGACACCGGACGAGGCGGTCCGCTCCCTCGTCGATTACGACGACATCCCGAACGACCATCTACTGCCGTTCGAGCACTCGGGCTTTTGGGACGAGACGCTGATGAACTTCCCGCCCAGCCGGCCCGCCGCGACCGACCTGGCCATGGTGCGCGGCGAGAGCATGGGCATCCGGGTGAAGCCTGAGTTCGTCAACCGCCACATGCAACCGGTCTCCGACCGCTTCTTCTACTGGCTGCGAGCGAGCGCGCTGGAAACCCGCCGGGTCGGCTACTGGTGGGCGGAGCGGATGCTCGACACCAACCGCCCCCTCGAGGAGAAGATGGCCCTGTTCTGGCACGGGCACTTCGCCACCGCTCAGAACAAGGTCCGCGACTACCGGAAGATGCTGCTTCAGGTCGAGACATTCGAGCGTCACGCGACCGGGAACTTTGGCGAGCTGGCCGTCGCCGTTGCCCAGGACCCGGGGATGCTCTACTACCTCGACGCCGGCGTGAACGTGAAGGGCGCCGCCAACGAGAACTTCGCCCGCGAGGTGATGGAGCTGTTCACGATGGGCGTGGGCAACTACAGCGAGCAGGATGTCCGCGAGGCGGCACGGGCGTTCACGGGCTGGAACTTCGTGAACCTCGACTTCGTCGTCAACCAGGACCAGCACGACGAGGGCCCGAAGACCTTCCTGGGCCACACGGGCAACTTCGACGGCGTGGACGTGCTCCACATCATTCTGGAGCAGCCGATCACGGCCGAGTACATCGCGGCCAAGATCTACCGCTTCTTCGTCCGGGAGGACCCGTCGCCGGAACTGCAGGCCGAACTCGGCGACGTCCTCCGCAACCACCATTACGAGCTCAAGCCGCTCCTGCGGACGATTTTCCTGTCACGCGACTTCTACAGCGAGGCGAGTTACGGCGCCCATATCAAGGGGCCGGTCGAGCACGTGATCGCGATGCTAAGACAGCTTGGCGCCCCGGACGTGCCCGGCGTGCCGGACTTCAACCGCACCACCATCGGCCTGGGCCAGCACCTGCTGAATCCGCCGTCGGTCGCGGGCTGGGCGCAGGGCCGGTCGTGGATAACGCCGGCGCTCCTGCAGGAACGGGGCAACGTCGCCTTCGAGTACCTGTTCCCGGACATCATCGACTTCAAGGATCCGAACTTCCTCTCCCCGACCGGGGACGGGCTGGTGGGCGAGCGCCTGCGGCGCGGCTTCGACTACGGCGCCGCCATCGCCATCGACGGCGATCCGAACCAGATGACCGCGTTCGACCTGTCTGCCCTGGAGCGGGACGAGATGTTCAACACGCGGGTCTCCGGCTACAAGGCGTGGGCCGAGGCAGGCCGCAAGCTGATTCCGACCCCGCGCGGTGCGGCCCGCTTCGACATGAGCCGGATGGTGCTGGATGCGGGGGCGACGACCGCCACCGAGGCGGTCGACCATCTGCTCGGGCGGTTCCTGCGGGTCCCGATATCGGCGGAGATGCGCACCGGCCTGGTGGAGCTTCTGGAAGAGGAGCTGGGAACCTCGGATCTCCAGCGCGCCCGGACCTACCTGGAGGACCCGCTGCGTATGGTGACCCATCTCATCATGAGCACGCCGGAGTACCAGATCGACTGACGTCCGAAATAGAGGTGCACGACCATGACCCTGACCAATCGCGGCAAGAAGCTGTGTGACGCCAGCGGGGTATCCCGCCGGCAGGCGCTCAAGATCGGCGCCAAGGGGATCGGCCTCGGCCTGCTGGGGAGCGGGCTGGGGCCCCTGCCGCCGCTGTTCGGCGCCACGTCGGAGGCGCTGGCCGCCACCGAGGGCAAGATCCTGGTGGTGTTCGAGTGGTTCGGCGGCTACGACGGCCTGAGCACGTTCGTGCCGTACGGCGACGACGAGCTGTACCGGCGCCGCCCCACGATCGGCGTCCGGGAGGCCGACGTGATCAAGGTGGACGAGCACTTCGGCTTCCAGAAATCGATGGTGGGCATGCACCGCCTCTGGGAGGAGGGCAACTGCGCCGTCATTCACGGGGCGGGTTACGACCAACCGTCGTTCTCCCACTTCGCCTCCAGCTCGTTCTGGCACACCGGCGCTCCGAACAGCGGGGAAGCCTATGGCTGGTACGGCCGGACCGCCGACGCCCTCGATCCGTCGGGCAGCCCCAACTTCCTGGTGAACGTCGCGTCCGCGCAGTCACTCGCCGTGCGGGCCCACGAGCACGTCCCGGTGGTCTTCCAGGATCCGGGCGCGTTCCGGCGCGATCTGTTTCATCCCCAGAGCCCGTACGTCGAGCAGCTGGGGAACGGCCAGGCCGCCCGCGGCGAAATCCACAAGTTCCTGCTCGACGTCAACCAGAGCGCCCGCGAGGCCTCGGCCCTTGTGAGCGAGGCCTGGGCGAACTACAACCAAGGCCGCAACACGGAGCTCCGGCTGCTGGACCTCGACAAGGTCGTCGCGCTCATCGAGAACGACTTCCCGGCCCGGCTCTACTACGTGCGGCTGCGCAACAGCCTCTTCGACACGCACGTCAATCAGGAGAGCCCCCACAACCGCCAGGTGCAGTACTGCTCCGACGCGGTCTGGGGCTTCTTCGAGGAAATGAAGCGCCTCGGCAAGCAGGACGAGGTGTGCGTCTTCATCCACAGCGAGTTCGGCCGGCGCGTGCCCGAGAACACCAACCTCGGCACCGACCACGGCACCGCCAACGTGTCGTTCGTGCTCGGCGGCGGCGTGAACGGCGGCCAGTACAGCACGCCGCCCAGCCTGACCGACCTCGTGTACGGAGACAATCTGCAGTACACGACCGACTTCCGGCGCGTCTACGCCTCGCTCATCGAAGGGTACCTCGGCCATTCCAGGTCGGAGGACATCCTCGGGGGCAGGTTCGATACGCTCGGGATGTTCGCGTAGGGGCGCCCCGCGCCTCGAGGGAGAACGCGCTTCAGTCCAGCCGTTTCTGGATGTTGCGCAGTTCGGCGATATCCAGCCGGTCTTGTGGTCCGCCGGCACGCCGCTTCATGGAGATGAGGTCGTTTATCGACGCCACCAGGAACGTGCGCTGATCGACCGTCACGTCGACCGCCCGCTGCCTGAGTCCATAGAACCCGTCGCTCTCGCCGACCAACAGGTATACCTCCATGCTGCCGTCCGCCGTCTGGAAGCGCAGTGCCAGCATGCCCTTCTCCCGCCGCCAGCGACGGACTCGCTCGACATCGCGGATCCGTTCAACAGGTTCCGGAATCCGGGGGCGGGCTCCGAGTGACCACAGCAGGTCGACCGTTGCCCGCCAGGAAGCAGGCCTCAGACTGGGCACCAGATCCAGATCGAAAGTTACACGCGAACCGCCGTGCAAGGCCGCGGCGACTCCACCGACAATCACGAATTCAACGTGACGGTCGTGAAGCGCATTAAGAATCCCGAGGAAGCCGCTCTTCATGCGTGTGCTGTTCCGTCCGAGCCTGGCGAAGCAAGGTCAGTTCACGGACGCGCTCGCTGAGCATCCGCAGCCGCGCTAGAAACGATTGGCTGTCGAGCGGCCTGATCGGTGAGTCGTCCGGCCGGATTCCGGTCCAGTCGGCGCGGTGATTCCCGGAAGGCTGCATCCCCGCAGTATAGTCGGAGCGTCACCGTGATTTCCCGGTTCATCATCGTTCTTCTCGCCTTTGGCGGTCTTGCTGGCGGTGGCAGTCCGGTCCGGGCACAGGATCTGCCCACTGCAGTCCCGGAGTCGGTCGGCCTGTCGTCCGAACGACTGGACCAAGCAACACGCGGGCTGCAATCCCATGTAGACGCCGGAGACATCGCCGGCGTCGTGGCCGCAGTAGCCCGGCACGGCCAACTCGTCTATCTCGAAGCCCTCGGCGAGCTGGACCGCGAGCGCGGCCTCGCGATGCGCGACGACGCCCTGTTCCGCCTCTACTCCATGACGCGGCCTATCACGAGCCTTGCCGCGATGATCCTTTGGGAGGAGGACCGCTTCGAGCTCGACGATCCCGTTTCGGTGTATCTGCCCGAGTTCGCGGATCAGCGCGTCTTCGCCGACGCGTCCAACCCCGACCTGACCGCGACCCGGCCGCGGCGTGCCGAGATGACGGTCGAGCACCTCCTGCTGCACACGTCCGGACTCGGCAGCCGAAGCTCGTCCATCTATCGCGCCGAACAGGTCCGGCTACGCTCCATCACGCTGCCCCAGATGGTTGGCAACGCCGCCCGCGTGCCGCTCTTCGAGGATCCAGGCACGCGCTGGCGCTACGGCATCTCCACCACCATCCTCGGCCGGCTCGTCGAGGTCTGGTCCGGGCTGCCGTTCGACGAGTTCCTTCAGGAGCGGATCTTCGAACCACTCGGCATGACCGATACCGTGTTTCGGGTCGATGCCCCCCGAGCCGATCGCTTCGGACCGGCGTACCGTCCCGGGCCCGACGGCGAGCTGCGGCCGCACGCAATTGAGGTAGTGCCGTTCACCGACCAGCCGGCTTTGATCGAGGGCGGCGTCGGCCTAGTCTCTACCGTGCGCGACTACCTCCGCTTCTCGCAGATGTTTCTGAACGGCGGCGAACTCGACGGTGTGCGCGTTCTTCAGCCGGCTACCGTCGCCCTGATGACCGTCAACCGGGTTCCCGACGCTCTCCTGCCCATCGGCTTCGGCAGCCCGCAGCCCGGTCGTGGATGGACCCTCGGGTTCTGTGTCGTCATGGACGCCGACGCGTCTCCCCTCCCAGTCCCCGAGGGCACCTTCTGGTGGGACGGTTCGTCCGGCACCCGGTTCTTCATCGACCCGGTGCAGGACATGGTGACCGTCATCATGGCCGCTGCCTCTCCGGCCTACGGGAACGGTTTTCGGGAGGGATTCGTCGAGGCGGTCTACCAATCGCTGGTTGACTAGGCCGAACTGTTAACAGTGAAGGTCCTCGCTCACGCCGCCGCAATAATCGGGCTGTACCTGGCATTCTCGTTTGCCTTGTTCCTGGGACTCCAGGTCAATCCCCTCTACGGCAACATCGGGTTGGTGGCGTTTGCCGTCCTGGCCGGGCTCTACGTGTACGTGGGCTTCGTCCGCAAGTAGCCATCGCTTACCCGACTGCTTTCCCGGCTGACGGGCGCATTCTGTTCTTGTAGACTCCAAGGCATCGCCGGTTGGCCCTGCAGCCGTCCAAAGGAGGACTGTGCCACATGCATTACGTAGTCTTCGCCACGCAAAGAGAAGGAACGACACAGGAGCGGCTCCGCCTGAGGGATGAATTCTCGGCCTACCTTCACGATCACCCGCAGCACCGTGACGTGACTGTTCATCATGCCGGGCCGACGCTCGACGAGAGCGGAGGGACTCCGAACGGCCTGATGCTGGTGCTGGAAGCTCCCTCGCTCGACGCAGCACGCGCTTTCGTGACCGACAGTCCCTACTGGCAGGCGGACCTCTTGGCCGAATCCCACATCAGGCCCTGGAACTGGTTGACGGGCCGACCCGGCTAAGCGCACGGCGCGCCAACCGCCTCAGGGCGTGAGGTTCAACGGGACGCGCAGGACCCGGACGGGGGAACCTGGTGACCGACGGTGACGCGCGGCGCGCTCCAACCGTTCGCTACCAGCCCGACGAGAATCCCCCGGCAGCCCTGACCCTCGGCTCCGGCGTCCAGCTCGTCGTTCTCGGACTGGCCAGTATCGTCCTGATCCCCACCATCGTCATCCAGACCGCAGGCGGGACGGAAGCGTACCTGTCCTGGGCCGTGTTCAGCGCGGTCGCCGTCAGCGGCATCTCCACGGCGCTGCAAGCGGTACGGCTGGGCCGGATCGGAGCCGGTTACGTGCTTGCGATGGGCCCCGCGGGCGCTTATATCGGCGTCTGCGTCAGCGCCCTCATCGAGGGGGGTCCGGCGCTGCTCGCCACTCTGGTCGTCGCATCGTCACTTGTCCCGATCGTCATTTCGATGCGGCTTTCCCTGTTCAGGCGGCTTCTGACCCCGACCATCGTCGGTACGGTCAACATGCTCGTACCGGCTACCGTGCTGCCGGTCGTATTCGGCCGCCTGACCGCCGTGCCAGGCGACGCGGCACCTCTCGACGCGCCCCTCACCGCGTTGGCGACGATTGCCGTCATCAGCACCATCTCTCTGAAGGGGAGCGCGACGCTCCGCCTGTGGGCTCCCCTCATCGGGGTTGTAGTCGGCTCGGTGGTTGCCGGATCGCTGGGCCTGTACGATCCGGATCGCGTCGGCCGGACGCCGTGGATCGGCCTGCCGGAGGGTGGCTGGCCCGGTATCGGCCCCGACCTGGGCCCGGCGTTCGTGGAGCTCTTTCCCGCCTTCGTTTTCGTGGCCCTCATCGGCGCCATCCAGACGATCACCGGGGCCGTCGCCATCCAGCGCGTGTCGTGGCGCCGGCCGCGGGCCGTGGACTACCGGGCGGTCGAGGGGGCGGTGGCCGCGGACGGTATCGGCAAGCTGCTGTCCGGACTCACGGGCATAATGCCGACCCAGACCATCGGAGTCAGCGTCCCCACCGTCGAGCTGACGGGAGTCGCGGCCCGCCGCGTCGGAATCGCCGGCGGTTGCGTGCTGATCGCCCTGGCGTTCCTGCCCAAACTGATTGCGATGATCCTCGCGATACCCAGCCCGGTCGTCGTCGCCTACCTGACCGTCGTGCTGGCGATGAGCTTTGTCCGCGGCATGACGGAAGTCGTGCAGGGCGGAATCGATCATCGCAAGGCACTCATCGCCGGCGTGGCATTCTGGGTCGGCGTCGGCTGCCAGAACGACCTGATATTCCCCGAGCTGCTGGCGGAACTCGCGGGTGGCCTGCTGCAGAACGGGATTACGGCCGGCGGTCTCGCAGCCATCTTCATGACCCTGTTTCTGGAAGCGACGGCGCCCCGCCGCAGTCAGATCGAAGTCGAGCTCGATCCGTCCGTGTTGCCGAAGATCAGGAAGTTTCTGGGCGCGTTCGCATCCCGGAACGGCTGGGGAACGAAGATGGTCGACCGTCTCGACGCCGCCAGCGAGGAAACGTTGCTGACGCTTGCCGGTCAGGATGAGAAGCGGGAAGACCGCGACCGGCGGCGCCTGCTGCTGAGGGCCCGCAAGGAGAGCGGTGGCGCCGTCCTCGAGTTCATTGCGGGAGCTGGCGAGGAGAACGTTCAGGACCAGATCGGACTGCTGGCGGACAGGCCCGACGACGTGCTGATGGAGCGGGAAGTCTCGCTTCGACTGTTGCGCCACATCGCGTCCTCCGTTCGCCACCAGCAGTTCCACGACTCGGATATCGTGACGATCCACGTCGAAGTCCCGGAGGCGAGCCGTGGCGGCCGCTGAGAGCCCGACCAGCCCGCGGACGTTCGTGCCGCGCCTGCTCGCGGGACCGCTGGCGTTCGCCATCGTCTACGCCGTACCGCTGAACGGCCTGGCGCCGGAAGCGCACTTCGCCCTGAGCAGTTGCGCCTGGACGGTGGTGTGGTGGGTGACCATGCCGGTGCCGTGGGCCGTCAGCAGCTTCCTGCCGCTCGTTCTGCTTCCGCTCGGTGCGATGCCCTTCTCCGAGGTAGCCGCCCGGTACGGCCAGGTCATCCTTCCCTGGCTGCTGGGCATCATGCTCTTCGGGCACGCGTTTCAGAAACACGGCCTGGCGCGCAGAATCGCCTTGACCGCGCTCTGCCTGCCGGGAGTGGCGGGTTCCGGCAGCGGGCTCATACTCGCGATCCTGGTCGTGTCGGCGGTGATGTCCGCGGCGGTCAGCGACCTGGCGGTCATCGTGACGGTGACACCGGTCGTCTTGTCGCTCACCCGGTCCGTGGCGCCCGGCGCGTCGCGGATGGCCGCGGCGGCGAGCCTGGCCGTTCTGTACGGTGCGGCCGCCGGCGGACTGGCAACACCGGCCGGCATCGTCTTCAACGCGCTGACCGTTTCGTTGCTGGAACAGTTGACCGGCTACAGCGTCACGTTCGCACAGTGGACATCGACCGGAGTTCTCCTGACGGCCGCTCACCTTCCGGTCTGCTACTTGATCCTGAAGTTCATGCTGCGGCCCGAGGCGTACGACATCTCCGACGCCCGCGCCCGCTTTCGGAAGGAACTCGAACAGCTTGGACCGATGAGCCAGGGGGAAAAGAACGTCCTGTTCGTGCTGATCCTGATGCTGGTCCTGTGGACCCTCCCCACGATCGTCACGGCCGAGTTTCTCGACATCTGGTACGTGCCTCCGGTGGCGATGGTGCTGCTCTTCCTGCTTCCGGCGGATACCAGGCGAGGCGAAATGACCCTGGAGGCGAAGGACTTCCAGGAAGGCGTCGGGTGGAACGTGCTGTTCCTGGTCGTCGGCGGGGCGGCGCTCGCCGACGTGCTGGCCAGTCTGGGCCTGCTCGATTGGCTGGTCGCCATGCTCACGGGCAACGTCACCGCGGGAGCGTTACCCTGGGTGGCGGGCCTGGCCACGCCAGCGTTGACGCAATTGGCCAGCGGCACGGCGACGTCCGTGATGGTCTCCACGATGCTCTTCCCGATTGCGGAGGCTCTCGGCTACAACCCCGCGATTCTCGCGCGGATTATCGCGGGGACCGCGCAGGCGGTGGCGCTTCCCTGGTCCAGCCCGGCCGTGGCCGCGACGTTCGCGTTCGGAGCGGTTGGATTCGGGACGATGTTCAGAGTCGGAGCCGTCGCCACCGTCGTCACGTCGGTCCTCGTGATCGTGCTGAGCATGATCCTCGTGCCGGCGCTACAGGCGTTCACTGCAGGTTGACGCGTCAGAATTCGACCCGGAGCGTAGCCAGCACACCGTGTGTGCGGAAATCGGCGGTCGTCTCGTTGATGGGGACCTCTACCTCCGACCGGTTCCCGCGGTGGTACCGCACTATGAGGATGTCGCCACCAGCCGCAGTGCCCACGGATCCGGCGTCCGTGTAGCGGTACGCCACGTCGAAGCGCACGCGGTCAGCCATGGGGACCGCCACACCGACCGTCACCATGCCCGTCGCCGACCGGCCGCGGCCCGACGGCAGGCCGGTGAACGGCACCTCTCCCGCCGGCCCCCGCCGCAAGTAACCCGCCGCATCATCGGGATCAGGAAACCGCTGGACGAAGTTGTCCAGGCGGTAATCCGTGAACCCAATACCGGCGCCTACGTACGGCTCGATCTGCAGGCCTCGTCCGATCGGCCAGACAGCAACGTCATAGAACCCGGCCGCCAGAAGTTGCCGGGTGCGCAGATCGGCCGCTGCGGGCTGGACCGCACCCGCCCGAGGGTAGTTGGCCGTGCCGCGGAATTCGAACTGCCGGGCCATGCCGAATCCCACCTGGAAGCGGAGGCGCGGCGTGAAGCGATACCCGGCGGCGGCCTGCGACAGCAGCACGGTATCGAAGTCGCCGATTGTGAACAGCTCTGGCCGGCCATACAGCGGGGCGTGGCCTTCGTCAGCGCCGTCGGCGAACCGGGCGCCCTGCGCGGCCAATGCCGCCAGCCCGATGCTGATGTACGGGCCGCGTGGCGGGGGCGTCTGGGCGTGCGCCGCCCGCAGCCATGGCGTTGCTCCCGGGGCAAGCACCAGCAGCGCCGCAAACAGGACGCCGAACGCTGACGATCTCATGGGAAGTTCCGCCCGGATTGTGGCCGAATACCAACGGGCGACCCTGGGAGTGAGCCCGCGGGGATTGACTTATAGTCTAGTCGAACCGCGTCATGACCGAGGACGACTGTCCGGCCCCGGCCGTAGCTCCTGACTCCAGCCGCCATACAAAGGAGTGATCACATGGTTTCCGCCTTCAGCCTCTGGCTGCCGATCCTGGTGTCCGCCGTACTCGTCTTCGTTGCGAGTTCAGTCATCCACATGTTTCTCAACTGGCACAAGAACGACTTCCAGGGCGTGCCCGACGAGGACGGCGTCATGGACGCCCTGCGCGGTTTTGACCTCCAGCCGGGCAACTACTCGATCCCCTATGCGAAGAGCATGGAAGTGCTCAGGAGCAAGGAGTTCCAGGCCAGGGCCGAGCGGGGTCCCTGCGCATTCATGACCGTGCTGCAAGGCGGCGGTCCTTCCGGGATGGGCAAGCAGTTAGCGCAGTGGTTTGCGTATTGCGTAGTCGTGGGTCTGTTTACGGCCTACGTCACCGGGCTGGCGCTCGGGCCGGATGCCGCGTACCTGTCCGTCTTCCAAGTCGCATCGACCACAGCCTTCATGGGCTACGCCCTCGCGCACGCCCAGGACGCGATCTGGCTGTCCCAGGGCTGGGCTGCGACCGTGCGCAGCATGTTCGACGGGCTGATCTACGGCCTGCTCACCGGAGGCGCCTTCGGATGGCTGTGGCCATGACGAGCTGAACGGGACTCCCTATTCGCCCGCAAGCCGGCTTGGCTCGGAACGGCCTAGAAGGACCACGGCGTCAAACGACATTACGAGATTCCAATACTCCCACCCAGCCGGATAAGACTGCAGTGCGTTCAGTCGCGCTTGTCTCAGCGGTGCGCGCAGCCCTCGAAGGTCGAACAATGTCCAGTCTGCTACGGCGGCGGAGCGAAATGGCTGCAGCGCTCTCTGTTGCTCCCAGGTGCAAGGTCTGGGAAAGTCCCCGGGAGAAGTATCCTGGCAGTTGATAATCGCAAGGTTCAGCATCTTCGATCCCTCAGCGATCGCCAATTCCCCGACAAAATTAGCGAGTGTAGAGGAGCCGAAGTCATGCATCAATCCGCGGGCGGCATGGTAAGCACCGAGCCGGAACATCACGCGCGGCTTCGGTTCGCCTTCTTCCTTCGCAGCTTCGTATTGGCGCAAGAAGAGCTCCTTCTTGAGGTCGCGACTCGTGTGTTCCTGGGGGGCGGTAATTCGCCAACGCAACGCATCAAGTATGTAGCGCACCTCGGTCTCCGGCTTGGCTCCCGCCTGCTGGATGACTTGCTCGATGGCACTTCGGAAGGCACGAGTATTGTAATCGCCGCTTCTCTCCGCAGCCCCTACTTCCTCCAACAAGGACTGTGCGGCCTGTCGCTGCGCGAGCCGCGGCGACAGCGCCGCCAGCCTTTCCAGTAATGGAGCGGCTCGATACTCGGCATCCAGTCCCCAAATCAAAGGAGCCGCAGACTTCCGGTGTGGGCCGCTGACGCTGCCAAGTAACTTGTAGAAGGCAACATCCTCCTCCGAGATCGGCGGCACGCTATTGTTCGGCAGACGAGGCAAGGTTGCCTCCCGGAAATGAGCAAGGGCCTGTTGATCGGCGAATCTTGCGAACTTGTCGAGCCTGTCGCCGAGCCAAGGGCCAGCTTCGACCGCTACGTGCTTGTAGCCCAGAGGGACGAGCTCCCGCCAAAGAGCGCCCGCTAGAATCGGGACCTCCCGGACATCATGCTCTTCGCCGATGAATACAAATTGGGCCTCGGCCGCCTCGGCGCGAAACCACTCCGCCGCAGGCCCTTCGAGCCTTCCCTCAGCACCCAGGGCGACCTCGAGGGCGCTCTGTTCCAAATAGGCGGCGACAGTCTCGTGGATTCCCCAGCCTGGCACCTCGTCCATCTGCTCCCGCGTGGTGCCGCGCTGGGTGCCAGCCGTGTCTCTTGCCGGCGTCAGTGCATTCGAAACAGAACGAATCTCGCGCTCAAGATCCTCGCGCGTCGGGTCCATGCGCTCGATAATCCACACGACTCCACCAAGCAGCGCGGTTAACAGTGCGAGCGTCACTGCCGCTACCGCAATCCACTGCCCGACGGAGAATTCGACTTTCATGCCCCTCGAGGATCGCGAGTGTCTACACGAGCATCGCGCGAGCGTCAGTAGTCTACGCTCATGTCTGCACTACTCTGGACTCTGGCAGACAACTATGGGTCACTCAGACAGGGTGAAGACGAAGAGGTTGTTCCCGGTGCTGGGGCGTAGTTCCGGCGTCAGTTCCAGAAAGCG
Source organism: Acidobacteriota bacterium (assembly GCA_009838525.1). Taxonomy (NCBI): domain Bacteria; kingdom Pseudomonadati; phylum Acidobacteriota; species Acidobacteriota bacterium. Next base: position 32,592 of record VXRJ01000034.1, on the reverse strand, counting down.
ACCATAGCCGGTGCTGACCGCGACGTACTGCCGGCCGTCCACCGCGTAAGTGATAGGGAAGCCGGAAACGGGCGAGCCGAGGTTGACTTCCCACAGGATCTCACCCGTCTCGTGGTCGAAGGCCCGGAATCGTCCGTTTACGTCGCCGCCGAAGATGAGCCCGCCCCCGGTGGCCGCGAGCGCCATGGTGGCGGCCCGCTGCTGGTAGTTCCAGACCACCTCCCCGGTCTCGGCCGAGATCGCCTGGACGCTCCCGACCTGGTCGGTCCCGGGCGCGATCTCGGGGCGCCAGGCGATGGCGTAGAGCCGGCGGGCCTCGTCCAGCTCGTCAGGCTCGGCCATTGCCATCATCTGGGAGCAGACGTTGCGTAGCGGCATGTACATCGTGTTGGTCAGCGGGCTGTAGGCTCCGGCTTCCCAGTCCTTCCCGCCGCTGGCGTGCGGGCAGGCCAGCACCGTCTGGCCCTGGGAGGTGAAGATCAGCTCCGCGTTCTCGGTCACCGCGCCGGTCGCGCCGTCGATGCCGCTGACGACGTTCTGGACGATGGTCGGCGTCGCCCACAGGAACTCCCCGGTCTCGCGGTCCAGGGTGTAGACGATGCCCGTCTTGCCGGGAATGCCGGTCACGACGCGCCGCTCCTCGCCCGGTTGCAGCCGCGGGTTGATCCAGCTCACGGCGGACGGATCCGGCCGCACGGCGGTATCGACGAGCAGGCGCTCGAACGGGTGGTCGAGATCCCAGTGGTCGTTCATGTGCTGGTAATACCAGACGATCTCGCCGGTATCCCCGTGCAGGGCGAGGGTGGAGTTGTGGTAGAGGTGTGCAAGGTCCGTGCCTCCAAGCATGTACTTCGGCGCCGGCGACGTAACCGACGTGCCGACGTAGACCAGGTTCAGCTCCGGGTCGTAGCTCGGAACCATCCACGAACCGACATGCGTCCTCTGCTCGAACGGGACGTCGCCCCACGTCTCGTCGCCCGGCTCGCCGGGGGCCGGAATCAGCCGCCGACGCCACAGCTCCTCGCCGGTCGCCGCATCGTGCGCGGTGATGACGCAACCGTTCGGGCCGCCGCGCGGGTCGCAACTCCGTCCGGAGAACACCCTTCCGCCGGAGACGATCGGCCCCGACGTCTGGTTGGCCGGGTTCACCTGGTAGTCGAGAATCTCGGTGTCCCACACCACCTCGCCGGTCTCCGCGTGCAGGGCGAAGATGTGGTCGTCCATGCTGGTATCGATAATCAGCTCGCCATGGATGGCGATGTTCCGGTTGGTGTCGATCAGCGTGCCGATCATGTAGTCGGCCAGATCGTCGGGGCGATCGCGGCGGTGCTCCCAGATCAGATCGCCCGTCACCGCGTCTATGGCCTGGATGATGTCGCGCGGGTTCGGCATGAACATGACGCCGCCACGAACCAGCGGCGTCCCCTGCTGGCGCCCTGGCTGGAGGGCGCGTGACCAGACCAGCCGGAGGTCGGCCACGTTGTCTCGATTGACCTGGTCGAGCGGGCTGTAGCCCCAGCCGTCGAGCGTCCGGCGCCACATCAGCCACTCGTCGGGGCTCGGGTTCTCGAGTTCCACGTCGGTGACCGGCCGGATGCGATCGGCGTCCTGCGCGAACAGCACGGGCCCGATCACGCCAGTCACGAAGATGGCGGCAATGCCGCAGGCGAGAAACCTCAGCAGAAACGACGGCCAGCCGGGTGCGGGCATGCTGCCTCCTCTCCGTACCGAGATCCTGGCCGATTATGCCACCGGCGCGTGAGCCCAAGTGGTGATCCGTGCGGTTCGGACGGATTTCGGTTAGTGTTCCGTCATTGGCCGATTCAGAAAGGAAAACAGTCATGAGAACCACTCTTCTCGCCCTCGTCATCACCCTCGGTTTGGGCGGCGCGGCCTACGCGCAGGACGATCCCGCGCCCTGCGGCCCGGCCGGCGGCCTCGCCGCGGAATTCGCGAAGAACGTCGCGCCGGATTCCCGCTGCTTTGAGATCCGCATGTACACCGCCGAGCCGGAGAGGGACGGCGCGGGCGGCATCGACAATCTGCACCGGCGCTTCCGCGAGGGCGAGGTGGAGTTGTTCGAGAAGCACGGCGCCGTGATCGTGGGGAACTGGCAGAGCCTGGAGAATCCCAACACGCTCATCTGGATGCTGGCCTACCGCGACCGGGCCCACCGCGACGAGGTGTTCGCCAACTTCCTCGCCGACCCGGACTGGAAGGAGCTCCTCGCGAAGTACCAGGTGCCGATTGAGATCGAGGCGTTCATGATGAGCGCGGCCGACTACTCCAACATGAAGTAGCCCGGTCACCCGGTCGCCCCAGTCGGTCTCAGTTCCTACGTGGTGCGGCGCCGCGATGCAGGCCCGTCGCCTGCCGCTCGGACTCCACATCCAGCGCCCACTGCTCCAGGTCGACGTTGCGCGCACGCAGCGACGACTGAAGCTTCTCGAGCGCCGCCAGCGCATCCCCGCCTCCGGCGGGTTGTTGCCTTGGATCGCTCCGGATGTCCTTCTCGTCCATCTGGTCTTTCACCCTTGGTCGATGGTACAGGAGCACACCGATGCACAGTGTTCCGAACGCGGCTTGATGCCCGCTGAACAAGTTCTGAATCGGCCCCGTGCTATGGTCCGGCGCGATGCGCCATGCCGACAGCCAGCTTCTGTTCTCGGCCACCGATCTCAGCCGGCATCTCGCGTGCAACCACCTGACGAGCTTGCGCCGCGCCGTCGCCCTCGGAACGATCGAATCACCGCCGCCGTACGACGATCCGCGCGCCGATGTGCTGAAGCAGCGCGGACTTGAGCACGAGCAGCGCCTTTTGGAGCAGTTCACGGCCAGCGGCCTCACGGTGGAGGTCATCACCGCGGCCGACGCACCATTCCTGGAGCGCGATCCCGCCGCTGCCGCTGCGCGCACCGAAGAGGCGATGCGCCGCGGCGTCGACGTGATCTACCAGGGGCGCCTGCGGGACGGGGCCGGGCGCTGGAGCGGCTACCCCGACTTCCTGCTCCGGGTGGGCCGGCCGAGCCGCCTGGGCGGCTGGTCGTACGAGGCGCTCGACGCGAAGCTGGCGCGAACGGCCAAGAGCGAGGCGCTGCTGCAGCTCCTCTTGTACTCGGACCTGTTGAGCCAGGCGCAGGGAACCGGCCCCGAGTGGATGCACCTCGCGCTGGGAGGGACGGACCACGAAGGCACGACGAAGTTTCGGGTGGTGGAGTATGCGGCCTACTATCGCGCCGTCCGCCGGCGGTTCGAGGCCCACGCTGCCGCACCGCCGGAGACGTATCCGGAGCCGGTCAGCCACTGCGACATCTGCGACTGGAGGCAATCGTGCGCAAGACAGCGCCGCGCCGACGATCACCTGTCGCTCGTCGCCGGCATAGCGCGCGGCCAGCGGCGCCGGCTTGTCGAGCGGAACGTGACGACGATGACCGATCTCGCCGCACTCCGCTTGCCTATGAACCCTCGACTGGAGGGTGTCACTGCGGGCGCGCTGACCCGGATCCGGGAGCAGGCCCGACTGCAGGTCCAGGGACAGCTTGAACGCCGGCACGTCCACGAGTTGATCACGCCCGTCGAGGCGGACAAGGGGCTTGCTTCGTTGCCGGAACCCTCCGGCGAAGACCTTTTCTTCGACCTCGAAGGAGACGCTTTCGCGGCGGACGGCGGCTTCGAGTACCTGTTCGGCGTTGCGGATCGGAACGGCCGCTACGACGCGTCCTGGGCGCTCGATCACGAGAGCGAGAAGCACGCGTTCGAACGCTTCATCGACCGGGCCCTGGCGAACTGGGCGCAACATCCCGGCTTTCACATCTACCACTACGGCGCCTACGAGACTGTCGCCGTCAAACGTTTGATGAGCCGTTACGCCACTCGCGAGGACGAAGTGGACTGCCTGCTGCGCGGCAGGGTGTTCGTCGACCTGCACCGCGCAGTGCGGCAAGGGCTGCGAGCCTCGGTCGAGAGGTACTCCATCAAGAACCTGGAGCCGTTCTACGGCTACGCGCGCGACGTCGATCTGACGGCCGCTACGCGGGCGCTCGTGCGGTTCGAGGCGGCACTGGAATCGGGTAACCCGGGCGTCATGGCGGAGACACTTCGCACGGAAATCGAGGGTTACAACCGGGACGACTGCCTCTCGACGCTTCGCCTCGCCGAGTGGCTGGAGACATGCCGCGGTGAGTTGGAGAATCTGACCGGCGAAGCGGTTCCCCGGCCGGCCAGCCGGGACGCGGAAGGCGATCGGGAGCGGGAAGAAACGACTGAAGCGGCGGCGCTCTTCGAGGCGCTAACTCGCGATCTGCCCGTCGACGACGACGATCTGGACGTCGATCAGCGGGCGCGGCGGCTCCTGGCGTACCTGCTGGAATTCCACCGTCGCGAGGACAAGTCGATGTGGTGGGAGTTCTTCGACCGCTGCGGTCTCAAGGGGGAGGAGTTCATCGAGAACCGGGCGACGTTGGGAGGGTTGACCTACGTCAGCGAAGTCGGGCAGGTCAAGCGATCCGTCGTCCATCGTTACCGCTTCCCGGAGCAGCAACACGAGATCGAAGCGGGAGACTCGCCAAAGAATCCGGCAACCGCCGAATCGGAGGAATTCAAGTGGGGATCTTGCGGCAAGGTCGTCGACATCGACGACGCGGCCGGAACCGTCGATCTGAAGCGAGTAAGCAACTCACCGGTTCCACATCCCGAAGCGCTCGTCCCGTTGGAGGTGGTTACCAGCGGGGTGTTGCAGGAGAGTCTCGTCCGGCTGGCCCAGGAAGTCATAGCCGACGGATTCCAACCCGACAGCCCGCGCCGCGCCGCGTTCGACCTGCTGCGGCGCTTCCCACCGCGCGTGGCGCCGACAGTCTCTGAGCCGGACCCATCGTGCGCCGATCCGAGGGGGCACCTCGTGGCGCCCGGCGAGAGTCCGCTCGAGGCGGTGCGGCGTATCGCGCGGCAACTCGATCGCTCGGTCCTGCCGGTCCAGGGTCCGCCCGGCAGCGGGAAAACCTATACCGGCGCGCAGGCCATCCTCGATCTACTGGCCGACGGTCGACGCGTCGGCGTGACGGCCAACAGCCACAAGGTGATTTCCAACCTGCTCGGCGCCGTCTGCCGCGCGGCCCCGGTCGACGTGCGTGGAATCCAGAAGGCGAAAGACGACGACGGCTGCCCTGACCAACGCATCGTCCAGGTCACGTCCAACGACGCAGTGGCCGCGGCGCTCGCGTCCGGCGAGGCGAACCTCGCCGGCGGCACCGCCTGGCTATGGGCGCGCGAGGAGATGGCGAGCGCGGTGGACGTGCTTGTCATCGACGAGGCGGGGCAGATGAGTCTCGCCAACACGCTTGCCGTCTCCCAGGCGGCGTCCAGCCTCGTGTTGCTCGGCGACCCGCGACAGCTCGATCAGCCCATCCAGGGCATCCATCCGCCGGGAGCCGACGTGTCGGCGCTCGGCCACCTCCTCGGCGGATCGGCGACGGTCGATCCGGCCCGCGGCGTCTTCCTCGACCATACCTGGCGCATGCACCCCGACGTCTGCGGATTCACGACCGAACAGTTCTACGCGGGGCGGCTCCGCTCGCGCCCCGGCCTTGACCGGCAGATTGTGCTCGGCACGGGCCCTCTGGCCGGCCGCGGCCTCCGCTTCATCCCCGTTGCGCATGCCGGGAACACGAATGCCTCGGACGAAGAGGCCGAACGTGTCGCGGCCTTGGTTCGTGACCTGCTCGAGGCCGACGCCGCCTGGATCGACCAGGACGGCGTTCGGAAGCCGCTGCGTGTGGCGGACATCCTGATCGTGGCGCCCTACAACGCGCATGTAGCGACGCTGCGGGCACGGCTTCCGGACGGCGCGCGGGCCGGCACCGTGGACAAGTTCCAGGGGCAGGAAGCGCCGATCGTTGTTTACTCGATGGCCACTTCGAGCGCCGACGAGGCGCCGCGCGGAATGGAGTTCCTGTACAGCCTGCACCGCCTCAACGTCGCCACCTCCCGCGCCCGCTGCGTGGCGGCCATCGTCGCCAGCCCGAGCCTGTTCGCGCCGGACTGCCGCACCCCGCAGCAGATGCGCCTGGCCAATCCCTTCTGCCGCTTCCTGGAGCTCGCTGAAGCGATACCTTTCGCTCAATAGGTCCACGAAGTGCCGGTCGATAGGCTCCTACTGCGGGCGCTGCGCCTCGCGAATCGCGCGGAACTCGCTGGTTTCGCTCCATGCCGGCCAGCGCTCGCTGCCGGCGAGCAGGGCGCCCATCTCGTACATGAACGTCAGGTCCTCGACGGCGCCGGACATGTCCCAGTCGGGTTTCACCTCGTCCGACACCTTGTGGTAGTCGTTCACGTTGTATTCGTTCCGCTTCTCCAGTCCGTAGCCGGGCGCCTTGCCGATGTACTCGACCCCCGGGTCGCCGTAGAAAGCGGGGACGCCGACCCGCGCGAACGAGAAATGGTCGGAACGGAAGTAGAAGCCCTTTTCCGGCTCCGGGTCGGGCGCGAGCGTCCGGTTGAGGCGCGCGGCAACCTCGGCCGCGACGTCATCCAGCTCTGACTGCCCGTAGCCGACGACCGTCAGGTCGCTCGTCCGCCCCCACTGATTGAGCACGTCCATGTTGATCGCGGCAACCGTCTGCGCCGTCGGATAGAGGGGGTTCTCGCCGTAGTGGCGCGAACCGAGCAGCCCCTGCTCCTCCGCCGTCACCGCGAGGAACAGCACCGTGCGCCGCGGCGGCTCGGCCGCCGCCAGGAACGCCCGCGCGATCTCGATCAGGCCGGCCGTCCCGGTCGCGTTGTCGGCCGCGCCGTTGTAGATCTGATCCCCCTCCAGGCTCGTGTCGCGCCCCATGTGATCCCAGTGCGCGCAGTAGATGACCACCTCGTCCGGCGCCTCGCTCCCGGGGATCCTCGCGACGAAGTTCTGCGATGCGATCCGCCGCAGCTCGTTCCGGATCCGGAGGCTGCCCGTAACGCCGAGCGGAACCGGCCGGAACTCACGTGTGGCGGCCTGCGCCTTCGCCTCCTCGAAGTCGAGACCCGCCATCTGGAACAGCGACTCGGCGGTGGCGCGCTGCACCCAGCCCTCGAACGTGGCTCGCCCGAGATTGTCGTCGGCGGCCACCAAGTCGAACGCCTCGCCGTAGGGCGAGCTCCCGACCACTTCCCACGGGTAGCCGGCCGGGCCGGTCTCGTGGATGACCAGCGAGCCGGCCGCGCCCAGCTCCGCTGCAATCTCGTGCTTGTAGGTCCAGCGGCCGTAATAGGTCATCGCGTTGCCGCCGAAGATGTCCTCGAGGGGCGGGTCGTTCACCAGGAAGAGGAGGATCTTGCCGCTGAGGTCGGCGTCCCCGAAGTCGTCCCAGTCGTACTCCGGTGCCCGGGCGCCGTAGCCGACGAAGACGAACTCGGCATCGTTCACTTCCACCTCGTCGACGACATGCTTGGTCGCGGCGACATAGTCGGCCGCCGGCTCCAGCGTCCGGCTTTCGCCGTTCGCGGTGACGGTCAGGTTGTCGCCCGGCTGCGGCGTGATGCCGACGAGCGGAACGTCCTGCACCCAGGTGCCGTCCGGGTTACCCGGCTCCGCCCCGACCGCTTCGAACTGCTCCGTCAGATAGGCAAGCGTCAACTCCTCACCGCGTGAACCGGGCGCCCGCCCCTCGAACTCGTCCGAGGCCATGCGCTCGGTCGCCGCCATGAGCGTCTCGACAGAGATCCCGTCCGCAACGACCGACGGCGGCGCATCGGTTGCCGCCGAGCCGTCCGCCGGCGGGGAGTCGGGCATCGCCCCGCCACCGCACGCGCCAGCCGCTGCCGCCATTACCATCACCACCACCCACACCCGCATGCCACGCGCTGTCATCCCATCCTCCTACCGCGTTCCCGCGGGCTATTCGCGTCCCACCTGCCAGAGCAGAAAGCTGATCGTGTCGACCATCTCGTCGATCTGCTGGCTCACCGGCTGGCCCCCGGAGTGACCCGCCTGCGTGTGATAACGCAGCAGAATCGGGTTCTTCGATCCGTTCCTTGCCTGCATCAGCGCCGCCATCTTACGCGCGTGCAGCGGCGCGACGCGTGTATCGCCGTCGCCGGAAAGATAGAGGGTTGCCGGATAGTCGCCGCCGTCGGTCACGTTGTGGTACGGCGAGTAAGCGTGCAACCACTCGAACTGTTCGGGATCCTCGCTCGAACCGTACTCGGGCACCCAGAAGCTGGCGACCAGGAACTGGTGGTAGCGGATCATATCGAGCAGCGGATAGGTGCAGACGACCGCGCCGAACAGGTCTGGGCGCTGATTCGAGACGGCGCCCACCAGCAAGCCGCCGTTGCTTCCGCCCCGGATCGCCAGGTGCTCGCTGCTGGTGTACCCCTCGGCGATCAGGTGCTCGGCGGCGGCGATGAAGTCATCGTAGACATTCTGCTTGTTCGCTAGCATGCCTGCCTCGTGCCATCCCTCGCCAAACTCGCTCCCGCCGCGGATGTTGGCAAGGGCGAAGACGCCGCCCGACTCGAGCCAGGTCGTCGCGAGGGCGGAGAACAGCGGCGTCATCGCGTTGTTGAAGCCGCCGTATCCCGTGAGCAGCGTTGGGTTCGCGCCGTCCAGCGTTACCCCGGGTGGGGCGACGACGAACATCGGGACGCGCGTGCCGTCCTTTGAATGGAACCACCGCTGCGTCACTTCGTAGGCGGCCGGATCGACCGGCGTTTCCGGCGCGGCCCAGACAGACTGCTCGCCGGTCGCGATGTCATAGCGGTAGATCGTGCGCGGGACATGGAAGGTTTGAAACGTGAAGAACGCTTCGTCGCTCATCCAGCGACCGGCGCCGCCACCGACGGATCCGACCGTGTCGAAGGCGAGATCCCGGACATGCGCACCGTCCAACTCGTGGATGGCGACGCCCGGCTGGACGTCCTGCAGAAAGAACACGACCAGCTTTCCTCCGAGCGAACTGGCCCCCTGCACGACCACACCCTCCCGTTCCGGGATTACCTCGCGCCACTCCTCGACCGCCGGGTTCGCCGGATCGGCCACGACGACCCGCTTGTTCGGCGCATCCAGGTTCGTGACGATGACGAACTGATCGCCGGCAAAGTGGCCCCACGACTCCGAAACGCCATCGGCAATGACGGTCACGAACGGCGTGTCGTTCGCGAGGTCCTTGATGTGGATTTCGGTCGGACCGGACGATCCTTCGATCACGTGCACGGCCATCCACCGGCCGTCGTCGGAGATCACCGTCGAGGGGATCTGATGCTGCTCATAACCCTCGCCGAAGAGCTGCACGTCCTCCGCCATCGGCGACCCGAACGCGTGGAACATGACGCGCGGCGTCACATCCCCGTAGCGCTCGTAAAAGAGGCCGCTGCCGTCGGGAGCCAGCAGCACGGACCCGTGGCGCGCGGGCGGCAGCACGTCCGGCAAGTCCTCGCCGCTGTCGACGTTGCGGACATGGATCGCCACCTCGTCGACGCCTCCTTCACGTACGGCATAGACCGCCATGGTCCCGTCGTCCGACAGGTCCCGCAACTCGACCGACGTCGTGTGGTCCGGGCTCATCGGATGCGGGTCGATCAGCACCTGATCCGCGCCGTCGAGGCCGTCGCGCCAGTAGAGGACTGACAGGTCCTGATCCGCGCGACGACGGCTGAAGAAGTAGCGCCCGCCCCGCTCGTTCGGCAGGCCAATCGTGTCACGCTCCAGCACCGCCGCGGCTCGCTCGCGAAGCGCTTCGCGGCCGGGGAGGCCATCCAGAAGGCTGTCCGTGTAGGCATTCTGGGCATCAATCCACGCCCGCGTCTCCGGTGCGTCCTGATCCTCCAGCCAGCGGTACGGGTCCGCGATCTCGACGCCGTGGAGTGTGTCGACGACTTCACGTACGTCGGTGGGCGGTGGTGGTGGCACCTCGATGCCCCGATCGATCACGGTCTCCCCTACGCAGGCGGTCAGCAACGCGGTGGCGGCAATCCAGGCGCCCTGTCGCAATCCGGCCATGTTCTCCTCCGAACCTCGAAACACTCAGCGTAGCGCATCTTGCGGCATCTGCGTCGAGATGCGGAGGTCCGACCTTCAGTTGTGGCACCATTGGGCAACCCATGCCGATCCCACGGTCGAGGATGATCCTCCCGGTTCTGATCTTGGCGACGTTCGCGCTGGCGTTCGCTTTCGCCGTGCCGGCCGCGGCGGCGGACGGGGTTGCCGTCGGCGGGGTGATGCGCTTCGCCACCGGCGAGGTCGCTTTCATAGGCGGATTCGGCGGGTTGGCGGTCGAGGTCTGGAGCGTCGAGCCGTACGGCTATGTGAGTCACGATGCCGGCGTCTGGGCGATACAGGCCGGCGTCGCCGTGCCGGTCATGCGCATGGACGCGGCGCGCGTCCTGCTCCGATTCGGCACCAGCACGGCCGTCAGCGGCCCGGCGGTCGATCCGGACGTCAACGCGACCGTCGGCGCGGGCGTGCGGATTGGAAGGCGCGTCGGCGTCATGGCCTCGGTCGACCGCGCGCGGGAGTTCACCTTGTCCCGCGCAGGCTTGTTCGTCGGCTGGTGATAGTCTGGACACCGGGAGCGAGACCGGGGGAGACCATGCAGAACGCGCACACCTACACCCGTCGCCAGTGGTTGACCACCGTCGGCGGCGCCGCCGGAGCGGCGGCGCTGATGCCGTCGCTGTCGTTGCGGGCGGCGGAGGCGAAACCGATGCGCGGGGCGTTCATGATTCTGAGCACTCCGTACACCGATGCCAACGAGGTCGACTACGAGGATCTCGCAAACCAGGTGGATTTCTGCGAGCGCTGCGGCATCCACGGCCTGGTCTGGCCGCAGAACTCGAGCGAGCAACGGCACCTGTCGAAGCGGGAACGGCTGCGCGGTTTCGACGTGCTGGCCGAAGCCGCCAAGGGCCGGCAGCCCGCGCTCGTCTTCGGCGTGCAGGGGGACGACACGAAGGGCATGCTGGAGTACGCCCGACACGCGGAGGCCCTGAGCCCGGACGGCATGATTGCCATCCCGCCGACCGAGGCGACGACCCTGCAGGAGTTCCGTGACTACTACGCGGCGCTCTGCGGCGTCACCGACCGCCCCATCTTCTTCCAGACCAGTGGCGGCGCGCCGGACGTCGTTCCGACCGTCGAGTTCATGGTGGACATGGCGCGGGAGTTCCCGAACCTAGCCTACGTGAAGGAAGAGCGGGAGCCGGTTCACGAGCGGATGCTCGCGCTGAAGCCGCACCGGCCGGACACCATCAAGTCCATCTTCGGCGCCGCGTTCGGGCGGCAGTGGCTCTACGAGATGCGACTCGGCATGGACGGTGTGATGACCGGCGGCGTCATGTACGCCGACATCTACGCCCGGCTCTGGGAGCTGCACGAGGCGGGCAAGAAGGACGAGCTCCGCGACCTGTTCAGCCGGCTGCTCCTGATGCTGAATCTCGATCGCTCCATCCCGGGGATCCGGCTCTACGTCCTGAAGAAGCGCGGCATCTTCAAGACGATGCAGTCCCGGCGCGGCGACTACAGCTTTACGCCGGATCAGACGGCGGAGATCGACTACCGCCTGGAAGCGCTAAGACCGTACTTCCGCGCGTAGCAGCAAGTCCCCGGCGGCGCGCATTGCACGCGGCGGCTGAACCTACGTCGACGCCAGGCCAAGGACGCCGAGTAGAGCGACCCCGGCGACGAGCGCGAACAGCAGGCCCGCAAGGAAGAACGGCAGCCAGGTCAGCAGCAGCGCAAGAAAGGCCATGCCGGTCGATAGCCGAGCGACGCGAGAGATGGCCGTTACCTGGGCAGCCGCGCTGTAGAAGGGCGCGACGATCCACCCCAGAAGCGGCACGAGGCCGACGACGAGCGGCGCCTGGGCAAAACCGAGCGCTCGATACCACTCGATGAAGGCGGCGGGGTGGCCGCCGAACAGCCGCGTGACCAGCATGACCAGGAGCGCCTGAACCGCGAGGAAGACGAGTGCGCCGGGCACGACGAAGAAGAAGAGAACGAGGCTCGCCACACCGCCGCTCAATGTCGCGGCGACGCTGACGACGACAATCGCCTGGCCCGTGGCGGGCGCAGCCGCAACTTCCGGGTAGACGCTCGTATCAAAGGAAAAGACGCGGGCGATCCGGGCCATGAAACCGGAATTCGCGCCGGGCGCGCTCCTGGCTGAAGGCGAAGCGGCGGTCGAACCAGTTTCGTCAACGGTGCTCATGAGATGCCCCCTTTCCGGCCATCGCGGTCCGCCGGAACCTCCCGACATGCGCAATGCTGCGCCAACCGTTCACTGCCCTACGCGAGCACGCGCGCCAGCCATGCTCCGATGTCCCGTACCTCCTCCCCACAGACGGTGTGCGGCATCTGATACTCGTGGTATTCCACCTGGTAACCCGTCGACGTCAGGAGATCCCGCGTCCCATGCGCCAATCTCACCGGCACCATCGGGTCGTCGGTCCCATGCCCCTGGAAGACCGGGACAGCCCGGTTCGCCTCCGACAACTCCGCCTCCAGCGTCTCGTGCAGCACCAGGTAGCCGGACAGGCACATCACCCCCGCCAGGGCCGCCGGATGCCGCAGGCCGGTGAACAACGCCATCGCGCCGCCCTGCGAGAATCCGGCCAGCACGATCCGGCGCTCCGGGACGCCACGCTCCACCTCGTGCCCGATCAACTGGCCGATCCGCTCTGCTGATGCCCGGATCCCGGTTTCGTCCTGATCGCGCGGCCCGAAGCCCCGGATGTCGTACCAGGCCGGCATCACCCATCCCTGGTTGATGGTCACCGGCATCCGCGGCGCGTTCGGAAACACGTAGCGCACGTTCAGATCCGCCGGAAGCCCCAGCTCCGGAGGTATCCCGTAGAAGTCGTGCGCGTCTGCCCCGAGCCCATGCATCCAGATGACGGATGCCCCGGGCGGACCCGGCGGGTCGATTTCCAGCGTGTCGAGGAGCAGCGTGGCAGGCAGCGGATCCGTCCGTCCAGCGATATCGACCACTAGTTCGTCATCGCGTGGACGACGGTGTTGATTCCCACGGCGTAGGCCTTGACGGAGAAGCGGTAGAAGAACTCGTAGTCCTCCCCTTCCCGCTCCCAGCCGTCGGCGATGTCCGTGTTGTGACTCATCAGCACCATCAGCCGGCCGTTGGCGTCGGCGATGCCACGGAAGTGCACCTCGTCGCTCCGCATGCCGCGTTCCGACGTCGTGGCGCCGCCGCTCCGCCGCCAGTGCTGAATGGAGGGGATCTGGGGGATTTCGTCCACGTCGTACTGCACGCTGTGGATCGGGTGGTCGTCGGGGATGTCGAAGATCGGGTAGTTCCCCGGCGGTAGCACCTTGCTGATCTCATTGAGCCACTGCTCCCAGGCGTAGGGCCCCCAGAAATCGTCCACCCAGAGGAAGCCCCCCTTCAGCAGGTAGTCGCGCAGGCGGTCCACTTCGAGCGCGCTCAGGTAAATCGTGCCGACGTCCGACATGAAGATGAACGGATAGTTGAACAGCTCGTCGTCGGTCAGCCGGACGACAACGTGATCCGGATCGTTGCGGTGGTCGAAGCCGACGTGGGTCGTCGTCATTTCCGACAGGCGGATCATCAGATTCTGATCCGCTGACGGATAGTCGGTGTACCAGCCCTGACCGCCCGGCTCGCGGCGGTCGCTGTCATACAGGATGCGCGAGAAGGTGAAGGCGCGGTGCGTGGGCGAGGCCTCCGGGAACTTCGGCGGCATCCGGTACCAGCCGCCCCGCCAGCCGCGCTGTGCGAGGGCGTCCGGCCCGCCGGCAACCGCGAGTGCGATCGCCCCGATGCCCAACGCCGCCGCCAGCTTCCAGCGCATGCGCAGTCCCTCCCTGCGTATTCGGCATCATACCCCACGAGCCGACCGCCAACTCCTCGCGGCGCGTAGGAACGTCGCCGGGTATGATATATATCATGGGATATTACATAGGGGAGCATCCGTCATGAAGTCGGCACCCGACTATCGAGGCGTCGCCAAGGTGTTCTGGAGCGGACGCAGCCAGGCCGTGCGTCTCCCGGCCGCATGCCGTTTCGAGACAACGGAAGTCGAAATCGTCAAGGTGGACGATCAGTTGACTCTGCGCCCGCGCGGCAAGGATTGGCGCGCGTACTTCAGCGCCCGATCGCGCGGGTCCCTGCCGGCGCGGGAAGACCTGCCGCTCGACGAACGGGACCGGGTGCGCTGATGTTCATGCTGGACACCAATATCTGCATTTATGTCATCAATGAGCGCGACAGAGTCTTGCTGGAGCGATTCGAAGCAGAAGCCGGCGACATTTGCATTTCCGCGATTACGTGGGCCGAACTCTGCTACGGGGTCGAGCACTCAGTCCAGCGCCGCCGGAACGTTCGGGAGCTCAAGGAGTTTCGAAGGAACCTCGATATCGTGCCGTTCGACACGGCGGCGGGTGGTCACTACGGTGTGATCCGCCAGGCGCTTGTCCGGCACGGACGGCCGATCACGGCAAACGACATGCTGATCGCCGCGCATGCTCGAAGCATGAGCGCGACCCTGGTCACCAACGACGAAGGGCACTTCCGACGGGTACCGGGGCTGAAAGTGGAGAACTGGCTCTTCGGGCAGGGAGCGCGCTGACTTCTGCGCGTGCCGCCTGATCAACGCTCTGCCGTCGCCCCGTCGAGATAGCGACGCCCGGCCACCACGGACGTCTGGGCCGTGACGCGGTAACCCGCGTCGGGCGTTTCCGCCGTCACTTCATCTGACTCCACGTCCCCTTCCGCTTCCGGCCCGTCGACGAACGCCTCGGTCAGCGCGCGGCCGGCCATGGCGGATCCGGCCGGCAGGCCGAGCAGAGAGAGAATCGTCGGCGCGAAGTCGACATTCGATGACGGCAGCGACACCTCCACGCCGGATCTCAGGTCCGGGCCGGCGGCGATCAACGTATTGTGGATATCGAACGGGCTGGTGCTGCCGTGGCCCGCCGTGCCATACGAGGCAGCGGTCCCACGATAGCCGTACTCGTTCTCGGCGTCGGTCCATGCCGGTGAGTAGAGGATGTCGGCGGCGCGCGGATGGTCCCATCGCGCGACTTCGAACGACAGCGTCCCGGGCACCCGCCCGCCGCGCGTGAAGATCGCCCCGACCCGCTCCGAGGCTTGCAGCGCCTCGACGATCCCCGACACCGAATCCGCGTCTCCGTCGCGGACGTAAATCGCGTCCGACCCGGCGACGACACGTGGCGATCCGTCCGCCAGCGTCCCCAAGAAGGGCTCAACCAGCGCCGGGAGGTCGACAAAGCCGGTGTGCGTCGAGAATCCATGGTCCGACGTCACCCAGATGTTGAAGTCGTCCCGCCGCCCGGACGCGTCCAGCGCGTCCTGCAGCCGCCCCAGCTCCGCGTCCACGGCACGTATCGACTCCATCGACGTCGGATGTCCGACGCCATGCACATGGGCGGTGGTGTCGGGATCAGTGAGCCACATGAACGTGACGGTTGGGTCGACGACGTCCAGCCCAACCTCGAGGAACGCATCGACGATGTACCGGTTCCGCTCGTCGCTCGGCGATTCGAGCGTGGGTGGCGGCCCGAGCTGCTGCGCCACGCGCTCGGCCAGAGACTCCGGCAACACGTATTCGTAGTGGATGATTCCCCCTCCGGCGACGGTGTGGTTCAGCAGGAACGACGATCCGCTCGACCCGGCGCTCACGGCCAGCAGGCGCTCGCCCGCCTCCTGCAGGAGCTCTCCCAGCGTCGGGGCCGTCAGCAGTTGCCCTCCTTCGGCCTCCTCGACGCGCAGCAGGTTCGCCCGATCGGAGGTGGTGAGGAACCGCGTCGCGTCCACCTCCGGAAAGAAGACCGCGTTCCCCATCAACCCGTGCGTTTCCGGGTAGGCGCCGGTCGAGATAGAGGCCGCATTCACGCGCGTCACCGTGGGATAGACGGCATGATGATTCGTGAATACGACGCCCCGCTCGCCGAGCGCGTACAGATTCGGCATCGTCTCCGGCGTGACGTAGTCGGGCCGGAGGCCGTCGAGGACGATCAGGAGGTTGCGGCTCGGCGCGGTCTGTGCGGAGCCGGGAGCGGACCCGGGCCCGTCGAGTTCCGCGTCGCTCGGGGACGGCTGGCCGCAACCGGCCAGGAGCACTGCGGACAGGCAGACGATGGCGATGCGCGGCAATGCCTTCATATCCTTCCCGTCGAAGAATCATAGTCGGATCTGCGGTCCGTCAACCGGCCGGGAACCTCATTGCGACGCTACGCGTATAACGGAATACCCACGCCGGAGCAGAGGAGGGTAGGCGATGCAGTGGATACCCAGGTTGGTACTCGTCGGAATCGTCGTCGCCGCGACGACAGGTTGCGTGAACACGGCACTCCTCACGTCTTCGCTCAGTGCGCAGGAAGCAGTCTCGGGCGAGCCGTTTACGTGGGAGGGTGAACTCGCGGCCGGAAATCAGGTGAAGATCATCGGGCGGAACGGCCGGATCAGGGCCGAGCCGTCATCGAGCGGTCAAGTCGAGGTGCATGGCGAACGGCGCGGCCACTACGCGGATGAGATCCGCATCGAGGTGACCGAGCATGCCGATGGCGTCACCATCGAAGCGGTCTATCCCGAACGGGACTGGTGGCCCCGTGGCTGGTTCGGGCCGTCCCCGCGTATCAACTTCTCTGTCGCCGTTCCCGCCGATGTGGACCTGGTAGCGCGCAGCCGCAACGGTAGCGTCGCAGCGGAAGGCCTCGACGGCGATGTGGACGTCGAGACGCGGAACGGGTCGGTCACCTTGACTGGCATTGTCGGGGACGCGCGGGCGGTGACCCGCAACGGTAGTGTCACGGTGACGGCCGACGGCAACGCCGACCTCCGGACTCGCAACGGCCGCATCCGCGTGGAGGCGGGCGGCCGGGCGCGAGCCCGCACGCGAAACGGCAGCGTCAACGCCACGCTGGGCAGTGCGGACTGGACCGGGGATGCCGCGTTCGAGACGCGAAACGGCAGCGTGACGGTGAGGGTGCCGGAAACGATCGACGCCGACGTGTCGATACGGACCGACCGCGGCTCCATCCGCACCGACCTCGCGGTCGACGCCCATACGGACAAACGCCGCCACCTGGAAGGCCGGCTTGGCAATGGCGGCCGCGACCTGCGTCTCAAGACCCGGAACGGGTCCATCCGCCTTCTGGCGGCGGAGTGAGGCGGCAGGGCGGCTGGCTCGGCGGGACTAGTCGTCCTCCGACAGCGACCGGAAGTACTCCTCGACCAGGTCGCGGAAGCTGTCCGGCATTTCCTCGTTGCCCGCGAGGAAGAGCTCTTCGTTTTCCTCGGTGATCTCACGGCGGAGGCGGTACTCGAAGCGCTTCAGCTCTTCGAGGACGAACGCCTGGAGCTTCGCAATCGCTTCCGGATCCTGGTAGCGGCGCAGATCGTCGAGTTCGCGCATCTGCTGGATGATCGCATCCAGGTCGCCCACCTCGAACTGCTCCTCGTTCAGCAGGCGGCGCAACCCCTCCATTTCGCCGGCGCGCTGCGTGTACTCGCGGCTCCACTGTCGGATGTCGCCCGGTTCCCAGACGGTCGTTCCCGGCCGGCGATCGCCCCAGCCATAGCCGCCCAAGACGCCGCCGTAGCTGTTTCCGCCGCCCGGCTGCCCGTCGACACCGCCCGGCTGCGCGCTCGGATTGTCACCCTGGCCCGGCTGGCCGCCCTGCTGTCCCTGCTGGCCGCCTTCCTGGCCTGACTGGCCCTGCTGCGCCTGTTGTCCCTGCTGGCCTTCCTGGCCCTCGCCCGGTTGCGCCTCCTGGCCTTCCTGGCCCTCCTGCCACATCCGGTGGTCGAGTGACTCCAGGCTGCGCATCAGGTCGCGCGTCTGCTCCAGCGCCTGCGCCATCCGGTCTCCCTCTGAGCGCCCGACGGCGGCCGCAGCTTCCTCGAGCATCTCCGCGAGCTCCTCGATGTCGCCGCCGATCTCCGACTCGAAGGCGTTGGCCGTCTCGCCCGGACGGCTCCGGACCAGGCCGCGCGAGTACCGGATCTTCTCCTTCAGCTTGTTGTCGCGGATGCTCGCCGCCGCTTCCTGCAACTCGCGCGACGCGTCCCGCTCGTCGCGCCGGAACTCGGCCGACGTGGAATCGATGGACCGCTCCAGGTCGGCCACCTCCTCCTCCATCGCCGTCTTCTGCTCCAACATGCTGCGGAGCGCGGGGGCACGATCCTCGTCGGGAAGGCCGGGGAACTCCGCCACCTCGCCCTGCATCTCACGCTGCTGATCGGCCAGGCGGTTGGCTCGCTGCAATTGCTCCTGGATGTCCCGCTCGAGCCGGCCCCGCTGCTCGGAGCCCAAACGCTCCTGCACTTCGCGCAGCCGATCGAGCGCGGTCCCCGCCTCCGAGAAGCCGAGGTTGTCATCGTTGGCGGCGGCGCGCCGCATCGCGTCGGCCGCTTCCTGGAGACGGCGCGCCGCGTCCATCATCTGCGGGGAGTTCTGCTCGCGCGCGAGCCGCTCGAGCCGCCGGGCGGCTTCTTCCGCCTCCTCGGCCAGGGCGCGCTGGCCACCGCCGCCGCCCTGGGTCGACTGCTGTCCGCGGGCACGGCGGCGCTGGCGCTCCGCTTCGCGCTCCTGCCGGCGCGCCAGCTCGCGGAGCCGCTCCATGAGCTCGTCGATCGTCTCGTCCGCCTGCTGCTGCTGGCCGCGCTGCAGCGTCTCGTACTGGTTCCGCATCTTGTCGAGCTCCAGCTCGAACAAGTCGGCAAGATCCTCGGCCGCCTGGGCGTTGCCTCCGCCACCGCCGCCTCCGCCACCGCCCATGGTGACCATCACCTCTTCGTACGCTTCCTCCGCCCGCTGCAGGAACTGCAACGAACGCTGCTCGTGCGGCAGCGCGCCATCGGCATCCTGCTCCTGCAGCTCGTCCTCCGCCTCGCGCATCGCTTCGGCCGCCTGCGGCAGGATGTCCTGGATGGTGCGGAACGCCGGATCGGCCGGCATGACGCGGCTGTTCATCCGGCGGATGAGGGTCTCCACCTGCTCCCGCAGCCGTCCCTGCGCAAGCGTCAGGAAGACCACGTTCTCCTGGAACTCCTCGTCGGTGTAGTCCTCCTGATCACGGATGAGGTTGAAGGTCGCGGAGATGATCTCTCGCTGCGCCTTCGACAGTTCGCGCGCGTCGGCGCCGCCGCCCGCGCCGCCCATCCCGCCGCCCTGCGACTGCTGCTGGCGGAAATCGGAACTGTACCGGCGGATCTGGATGAAGTAGAGGTCCGACTTGACGTCGTCGTTCTCCTGCAGCAGGTTCCGGTCGGTCGCCCGCGCGTAGTAGCTGAGGAAGTCGCCGGGCTCCAGCTCCAGCTCCTCCAGGAAGAACGTGTGCCCGGCGGAGACTTCCTTGAGCGCGTTGTCGCCCGCGCCGCCGCTGCTGAACAGGCTGACCGATTCCTCCGGTCCGCCGTTCACCGAGTAGACCACGTCGAGCGAGTAGAGGCCGAAATCGTCATCGGCGCGCGCCTCGACGAAGACTTCCTCGATGGCGTTCGCGGTGGTGTCGCGGCCCGGCCGGATGAACATGGCCGAGGGCGGCTGATCCGTCAGGACATCGATCGTGTACTGCGGCGACGCGGTAACCAGATCTCCGGACGGCGCCTGCAGATCGATCCGGTAGAAGCCTTCTTCCTCCACGACGAAACTGGCCGTCAGAGATCCATCCTCCGCGCCGATCAGGTCGAGGGTTTCCCCGTCACCATCATCGAAGACCAACATGCCGCCGGCAGTCCCCATGGTGGGGATGGCGCGCAGCCGCACTTCCGTTCCCCGCAGGACCGCGATGTCGCCGCCCTGCTCCACGAGACGAGGTTCCAAACCGGTGTAGGCCGGGAAGTGGTACTCAAGTTCCAGCCGCTCGACGTACGGCAGGTCGAGAACGTCGAGCGTGTAGGTAGCCGACTCCACGCCGGTCGACTCGACGTGATAGTCAACCGCTTCCTGCAGATCGAATAGCAGCACCTCGTAGGTCCCGGCCACCATCTCGCCAGCGTCGTTCTCGACCGGAATCAGCGGCAGGCGCTCGACGGTGTCGCCGGCGCCGGCGCTGCGCATCAGCAGGTTGACTTCTTCCGCTTCGAAGCCGAGCAGTCGCGCCGTGATCGTCTGATCGGCGCCGCGCGCGACGGTGGCGTCGCCCGGCAGTACGTCGATCTGGTACGGACTGGACGCCTCCACGTCGGCCATCGGAGTCAGAAGGGCCGACAGCCCGTGCCGCAGGTAGGCCGGACCGAAAACGAACAGGAGGACCGCGGCAAGACCGGCCGCGACCAACATGCCGGAGGACCGCTGCAACTGGTTCTGCTCGACGCTGCGTCCCATGTCGACGTCGCGGACGCGCTCGGCCGCGGACTCGATGAGCCGGTGGACCAGCTCCGGCGAGTGATCCGCGGCACGCTCCCGCTTCCCCTTGCCAGCCTCTTCAACGGCGCTCAACACCGCTGCCTGCAGAGATGGCTCGTTTTCTTCCAGGTAGAGAGCCACCTGTTCGTCGGAGACGCGGCGCGAGATCGGACGGATGAAGAACCACCAGCCCGCGGCCAGCAGCGCGAGGTAGGTGACGACGCGGAAACCGATGATGGCGGCCGGCGAGAACTTCATCAGTTCCAGGCCGTACGACGACGCGAGCAGCGTGCCGAGCGCGGCCGCCACGAGCACCGCGATGCTCCGCAGTCCGACACGAAGGCGCCACCGGTTCCGTACGTGCCGGATCGCCCGCAGGAGCTCGTCCCGTTCACCGGTCAGCAGTGGCTCGTTCAGCATCGTTGTCGCCTTCCGTTCTAAGCCGCCGGGCCCGTCCGTCCGAATCCGCAGACCCGGGAACGTCCCATATTACTCCCGTTTCCGCTCACGCTCATTCCGCGTTCAATTGCGTCCGGGACAGCCGGTTCGAAACCAGCGTCTCGCTCAAGAACAGCAGCGCCGCCGCGACCAGCAGATACCACCAGATGGACTGCTGCCGCTCCAGATCCTCCGCCGGAATCACACGCTCCGGCGCCGCTGCCCCGTCCGCCCGCGCGCCCCCGGCGCGCCCGGTCACCATGCTCGCCAACTCCTCCGGATCGACCACGGTGAGGTCCGATTCGGCGAGGTCGACGTTCACGGCCAGCGACACGGGAAACGCGTCCGGCGCCGTCGCGTCGTGCACCTCGTAGAGCCCCTGCTCGGCGAGATCGATGTAGCCGGCGCGTCCTCCGACATCGACGGGCATCCGCTGGCCGGAGGGCGACATCACGACATAGTCCGCCCCGCCGACGCCCCCGTCGCCGAGCGAGACGTCCTGCTCGGCGAGATTCAGCACCTGCCCCGACGAGAACCAGGGCGTCGGCGGCGAATAGTTCGCCAGATGCTCCACCACGCGGTGCACCCACGGCAGGTACACCGGCTTCTTCGCGAAGTCGTTCCAGAAAGTGTCGATGGTCGAAGCCCAGAGCAGCACCGCGCCGCTGCCGATGCGTCGCTCGACGAGCGCAGGGCTGCCATCGTCGAAGCGAGCCAGCACGGTCGCGTCATCCGCCGGCTCGATGGGGCGGTACCGGAAGAACCGCGTCGTCGTCACGTCGCCGCTTCGCGGGGCGCTGAACACTTCGAAGACCGGGTGGCTGTAGTCGACGAAGCCGAGCGCTCCGCCACGGCCGGCGCGATCCGCGGGGGGCCCCAGCGCACCCGGCAACAGGTCGGGCGCGCCGGACCACGCGCTGCGCTCGCCCGAGACGACGAACAGGCCGCCTCCCTCCTCGACGAACGTCGCCAGCGCCGTGCCGGCCGCTCCGGCCGGTGGCCGCGTATCGTTGAGGATCGCGACCTCCCGGTCCGCGAAATCGGAAGCGGCAAGCGCATCGATCGTGACGGTCCGGACGTCGAACGCCGGTTCCGACCCGATCCCCAGAGCCCTCGACAGGAACAGGTGCGAGTCATCGGCAGCGAGGCCGTTCCCAACCAGCAACACCCTCACCACCTGGCCGGGCGAAACGACGAACCAGAAGACATCGTCCGCCGGAAGCGCATCGCCTTCGATGCGGACGGCGCCCGTCATCGGTTCGTCACCCAGCGTGACGGGCGCGAAGTCCACCGTCGTCGATCCGCTTTCCGGGAGATCGGCGGTCAGCGATTCCACCTCCCGCCCTTCTACCTCCAGTGTTACGTCCAGGCCACTCACCGCGACCGCGTTCCGGTTGGTCAGCCGCGCCGCCACCTGAATACGCTCGCGGCCGGAGAAATACTCGCGCTGAAACAGAACCCCGGCGACGCTGACGTTCGTGAGGTCCCCCTCGTCGCCGCCCACCTGCACCGGCGTAAGCACCGTTCCCGGTGGGAAGCGCACGCCGGACGCGCTCTCGACACCGCTCCGCTGAAAGTCGCTGATGAGCACCGCCTCGAGCCGCGGCAGGTCCGACGCTTCGAAGATCCCTTCGGCCAGCTTCAGGGCCGGACCGTAACGGGTGACGCCCGATCCCACCTCGGCGTTCGACACGAGACTGCGCAGACTGGCCCGGTCGGTCGTCGAGCGCTGGCCCGACTCGGCGCCGCTGTCGAAGAGGATCACGGTCGCCTGATCGTCCGCCGCGAGGTCATCCAGCACGTCGACCGCCGCCGCCTGGGCGCCCGCCCACCGGTCGCCGAAACCCATGCTCCAGGAACGATCGACCAGCACGACCACCTCGCGCGCACCCTCCGTGACCGCGGCCAGCGCCGCGGCGCGGAAGAAGGGCCGCGTGAAGGCAAACAGCAAAAGCAGCAGCGCGGCGCATCGGAGCAGCAGCAGGAACCAGTTGCGGATCCGCTGGCGCCGGAACGAGTGGAACGGAATCTTCCGGACGAACATCAGGGAAGGAAACTCCACCTCCTCCTTCCGCTCGCGCTGAATCATGTGGATGATGATCGGCACGGCGATCGTCACCGCCCCGAGCAGGAACAACGGCGCCAGCAAGCCCATTCAGTCCACCCCTCGTTTGCGCCTACCGCACGCGGTTCAGCTTCTCGCGCATCGCCAGGAACCTGAACAGCCCGTGATCCATTGGCTGCGACGTGTTGAAGAAGGCGTAGTCGATCCGGTTCTCGGCACAGAGCTTCGACAGCGCCGTGATGTGCTCCTGCACCAGCACCCGGTACTGTTCGCGTAATTTCTCCGGCACCACCGGCATGCGGCGCCCGGTCTCGATGTCCTTGAAGTTCGTGGCGTCGTCGTACGGGAAGTTGACCTCGGCCGGATCGAGCACGTGAAAAACCATCACGTCGTTCCCGCCGTAAGTCAGCGGCTTCAGTCCGTTCACGATTGCCTCCGGCTCGTCGTAGAAGTCCGAGATCACCAGCAGGATGCCGCGGCGCTTGAAGAACTCGGTCGCGCGGAAGAAAGGTCTGGCGAACGAGCCGGGGTTGCCGGCCTCGATCCTGTCGAGGGTATGGAGCACGACGTCGAGATGCTTCGCCGACGGCGGGACGCGGAGGACGATGTCGTCGTCGAACGTGACGATCCCGACCCGATCGCGCTGGGTCGTCGCGAAGTACGTGAGGCACGCCGCGAGGTAGCGCCCGTAGTCCAGCTTCGAGATACCGCCGCTCGAGAAGTTCATCGACTTCGAAATGTCGAACAGCACGGAGAAATTGGCGTTCGTATCCGCCTCGAACTGCTTCACGTAGAAGCGATCGGTCCGGGCGAACACGCGCCAGTCGATGAAGCGGATGTCATCCCCGGGCATGTAGCCCCGGTGCTCGGCAAAGTCGATCGACACGCCGAGGTACGGCGCCTTGTGCAGGCCGTTGATGAAACCGTCGACGACATTGCGCGCCAGCAGCTTGAGGTTGCCGATCCGGGCGAGCACCTGCGGATCGACGAACCGGGCGCCGGGAGCGAGCGGGCTGGTCGTGGTCGGCATGCGTCGCTGCCTCTTCCCTGCCGGTTCTTCCTCTACCGGTTTCTGCCGCGGTCCCGCATCGCGCCGCTACATTCGCGACGCCGGTACCGGCACCGCCTCAAGGAGCTGATCGACGATCTGATCCGACGTGACCCCCTCCGACTCCGCGTGGAAGTTCAGCAGCACGCGATGCCGCAGGACCGGCCGCGCCAGCGCGTGGATGTCTTCGAAGTTCACGTGGTAGCGTCCCTGCGTCAGCGCCCGCGCCTTGCTCCCCAGGATCAGATACTGCGCCGCGCGGACGCTGGCTCCGTACTGGACCCACTTCTTGACGAACTCCGGCCCGTCGCCATCCTTCAGCCGGCTGGTCCGGACCAGATCGAGGGTGTAGCGCATCACCGGCTCCGAGACCGGCACCTTCCGGACGAGTTCCTGGAACGCGACGAGGTCGGCCCCGGTCACCGCGTGGTTGTACGTCGGGTTGTTGGTGATGGTCGTGGTCCGGACCACCTCGAGTTCTTCGTCCTCGGGCGGATGCTCGATGACGATGTGAAACATGAACCGGTCGAGCTGCGCCTCCGGCAGCGGATAGGTTCCCTCGAGCTCGATCGGGTTCTGCGTTGCGAAGACGTAGAACGGCTCCTGCAACTGGTAGGTCCGCCCCTGCACCGTCACGCGGTGTTCCTGCATCGCCTCGAGCAGTGCCGACTGCGTCTTGGGCGGCGTCCGGTTGATCTCGTCCGCCAGCAGGATGTTGGTGAAGACCGGGCCCGGAGCGAAGACCATCTTGCGTCCGCCGGTGTCGGGATCGTCCTGAATGATGTCGGTCCCGGTAATGTCGGACGGCATCAGGTCGGGCGTGAACTGAATCCGCGCGAACTTGAGATCCAGGACCTGCGCCATCGTCTGGATCAACAGGGTCTTGGCCAGTCCCGGCACGCCGACGATGAGGCTGTTGCCACCGACAAACAGCGTCAGCAGCGCCTGGTTGATGATCTCTTCCTGGCCGATGATCTTCTTCCGCAGCTCCACGAGGATTTGCTCGCGGCCAGCCTTCATCTTGTCGGCCAGCGCGATGTCGTCGGGCGACTCCAGGTCGCCCGCCGCGCCGTCGGGCCCGGCCGCCGCGATGTCCGGCTCCGGGGCGGAAGGCGCCGCCGCCTCGGTCGTGGCTGTCTGCTCGGTGCCCGATTGCTCTTCGTCGCTCGGCTCGGGTCTGCCGCTGATATTGAGTGGCACGAATCGGTCCTCCAGTGGTCAGGTGCGTAAGCGTCAGTGCGTCAGCGCGTACATCACGTAATTGACGCCGAACCGGTAAGCCTCGTTCGTCACGTCGACGGCGAACCAGCCGGTGTTCGAATATTCCCAGTACTCTCCGATGTCGTTCTCGTAGTTGATGATCCCCATCATCCGCCCGTTCGGGTCGTTGTTCTCGAAGATGCCCCAGAACGTGGGAGGGGGGCCGTACATCGGCGCCATCTCGAGCGTGTCGATGTCGAAGAAAGAGTGAAAGATCGGGTGCTCAGCGGTCAGCTCGATCGGGACGAGCCCCGGGACGGCGAGGTCGAGCTGCCGCACCAGGTTGTACCAGTGATCGCCCGTGAAGTCGTCGAAGATGATGAAGCCGCCCTTGCGAAGGTAGTTGCCGAGCGCCTCCAGATCCGCTTCGGAAGGCCGCCAGAAGCCGGGTTCCGCCATGTAGGCGACCGGGTAGCGGGTAAGCATGGGATCGTCGAGCGGCAGGACGTTGCCGCCGTTCGGCGCGAGCACGATGTCGAGGTCGCTGATCTCCTCGATGATCCGGCCGAAGTTCTGCTCGGCGTGCGGGTAGTCGTGCGCCCACTTGACGTCGCCGAGAAACGCGCCGGTCTGCAGGCCCCAGTACATCTCGTAGCTGATCCGGACAAAGGTGAACCGCCCGTCGTAAGGGACATTCCCCGGCCGGACATCTTCCGCCCCGTCGAGAGCGGCGCCCGGGTACGCGAAGCCGGCGATCCCGGCGGCCGAGACCGCCGCCAGGAGCAACGCCGCAACGACGGTCCGCACGGTCATCGCGGATCCGTGGCGTCCGACGCGCCTTCCCTGGCTTCCTCGAGCTGACGGATCTGCCGGCTCTTGAGGGCCAGCTCAACGAGCAGGCGTTCCAGTTCCGCCTCGTACGCCGCCTGATCGGCGCCGCTGCGAAGGACCCGGAGCTCGTCGATTCGCTGCTCCAGCTCCGTCCGTTCGGCGTAGAGGGGAGCCAGCTCGGGGTCGTCGGCGAACGGCATCCGTTCGGCCGCGAGCACCTCGCCCGCCGTCAGGAACGCCGTGCGCGCCAGCATCCCGTCGCCTTCCAGCGGATCCGGCTCCTCGGTCCCCTCTCCGTCGCCGTTGTCATCGAGCAGCGCGTGCTCGGTGCGGAGAATCCCCTCGGTTTCGTACTCCGCGAGCACCTTCAGGCGCGCGTAGGTGAAGGCCTCCAGCATCGACACGCGCGAGTCGCGATCCTGGTCCGCCTCGTCCCCGCCCTCACCGAACGCCTCGACGAAGTAGCCGCCGAAACGCGTCGCGTTCCGCTCGCGACCGTTGCGCGTCGCCGTCATCACGACCCGGCCCTCGCCCGACAGCGTCTCGACGAACGGCCCGCTCGCGCTGGCCGTATTGACGAACGTGACTCGGCGCCGGCCAAGCCGGTCGAGCATCGGCGCGAAATCCTCCGCCGAGGGGTCGCGCCCCGGCAGGTTGAACTTCGGGCCGTCGGTGAACGTCCCGTGGCCGAACAGCACGATGGCGACATGATCCGTCGGTCCGGCCCGGTCGGCGATCGCCGCGACCGCGGCGTCGAGGTTCTCGCGCGTGGAGCGCTCGTCGATCCGCTCCGGATCGATGTCGACCTTCTCGCCCAGGTAGGTGATGTTGTCGGCGGGCACACCGTAGTTCTCCATCGCGGAATCGATCAGCGAAGTCGCCCAGCCGTGGAACTGTTCGGTGTACATCGGATCGCCGCCGAGGCCGACCACCAGGAGCAGGTGCGTCTGCTGCGCGTGCGCCGGGGCAGCGCAGAGGAGGAACAGCAACGCCCCGATGGCGGCCGCGCGTCGAACCAGCACGCGCATCACGCCAGCCCCCGGAACCGCCGGAAGCCCCACTCGCCCAGCACCAGGGCGGTGAGGAGGAGGAGGAGCGCCGGCATATCCCAGAGGTCGTGCTCCTCGACGACGGTCACACCGCCGCCGACGTACTGGATGTCGTCCGCGAGCGTGCCCACCGTCTCCGGCGTGTAGAACCGTCCGCCCGTCTCGTCGGCAACCCGCTCGAGCAGCGGAGTCCGCATCGTCGAGTCATAGAACTCGGCGTCGCTCGGCGCCACCTGCACGTAGGCGACATCCTCGCCCAGCAGGTCATCACCCAGCATCGCCTCGACCCGCACTTCGTAGAACCCCTCGGCGGGCGGCGTGAACGACGTGCGGTACTCGCCGTCGCGCTGGGCCGTCCACTCCATCGGCAGATCCGTGAAGTTGCCGTCCGGATGCGTGATCGACGCCAGCACCAGGCTGTTGTTCAGCTCCTCGAAGTTGGCGTCGCCGACCGATGCCAGAATCTCCACCGTCTCCTCGGGCTGGACCCGATCGGTGGGCAGGTCGATCGTCACCTGATCCGGCACGCCGTCCACCAGCCAGCGGAGGAGCCGCCGCCAATAGGTCTCGTGGGTCATGTCGTCGACTTCGATGTCGGCGTGCATCTGCCAGGTCCACGAATCCTGGACCGGAAAGGCGAGCGACTTGCCGGCCCCGTAGCGCTGGAAGGCCAGCAGCACGAGGTCGCCGCCCGCGCCGGTCAGGAGCGTGGTGGCGCCCGGCTTCACCTCGGTAATCGGGTTGACCACGGTGATCGGCGGCAGCTCGCTCCATCGTGCCGCGGAGGCCTCTTCCGTATCCGCGATCTGCGTGGCGACATGCGTCGCCCCGGCGCGGGTCGTCTCGACCCCGATCTCGGTGAAAAAGCTCTCGTCGCCGTTGCCGCCCTCGTCGGCGAGCACGACCGGGAGGACGTCCGACACCGGCGTTCCGGCGTAACCCCCCTCCGCGAACGACCGGCGGCCGCCCACCATCAGGAGTCCGCCCCCGCGGTGGTTGACGAAATCGCCGATCATGCGGAGCTGGTCCGGCGTGAAGTGGTTCGCCTCGATGCTGCCGAGGATCAGCCCGCTGTAGTCGTACAGTTCGCCCCGCGTCGTGGGGAAGCCGCCGACCAGGTCGTCCGGCCCGTCGACGTTGAACCGCATGAACTTGTTCTCCGCCGTCCGCTGCAGGATCACGACCTGCAGATTCTCGTCGTCCTCGACCGCGCGGCGGAGAAACTTCACTTCGAAGCGCGGCTCACCCTCGAAATAGAGAATCTTCTCGCGCCGGTCCTCGACCACGATCAGCGAATCGCGAACGTTGTTCTGCGTCACCATCTCGCCCGGCTGCGGGGTGACGCGGAAGGTGAACAGCCGCGGACCCTCCTCCGAGGCGGTAAAGCGCAGCCGGACGGTCTGCAGGTCGTCTTCGTCGCCCAGCACGACATCCTCGGAGCCGACGATCCGCCCCTCGTCCTCCACCTGGACGCTCACCGCCTGGCCTTCGTAGCCCCGGTGCGACACGACGACGTCGGTGACCAGCGACGCGCCGCGAAGCACGCGCCGCGGCGTCTCGACCCGGCCCAACTGGATGTCGCGGTCGAACTCCTCGCGCCCGAGGCCGACCGTGAACACCGGGACGCCCGCCGCCTGGACCGGCAGCAGCGATTCGGCGAGGCCGGCGGGCGCGTTGTCGGCCCCATCGGTCACCACGACCAGCCCGGACAGGGGGACATCGGACAACTCGTCGTGCGCCCGCTCGAGGGCCTGCCCCAGGTGTGTGCGGGTCCCGTCATAGGTCAGTTCGTTCACGACGTCGAGACGATCCGTCTCGTTGGCGAAACCGAAGAAACGGAGGGAGAAGCGCTCGTTCAGGGCGGCGCGCAGCGGCGCGTCCGTAGACGCCAGCTGCTCCTGGACGAACTGCAGGCGCGGCGTCTCGTCGGTATCGGCGATCCGCATGCTGCGCGACTCGTCAATCAGGACGCCGAGGAAGTTTTGCTGCGGCACCACGGACGACAGGATCAGCACCGGCTGCATCAGGCAGAAGGCCAGCACCGCGAAGGCGGCGAGACGCACGACCGTCAGCACCAGCCGATCGATCGGCTGGCTGTTGCCCCGCACCTGCGCATACGACCGCCACGTCACGACCCCGGCCGCGATTGCCGCCAGGGCCGCGATGCCGCCGATCCAGGACGCACGGAAGGTGAAATCGCCCTGCTCGAACATGAGCGGGCGGTACTTGAAGAAGAACTCGAAAATCGCGTCGAACATCGCGCGGAAGGGCCAGACGCCCTAGTGACTCATCGCGTAGACGATGAAGTTGATTCCCATCTCCACCGCGAAGGTCGAGAACCGTAGCGGGTACTCCGGGCGCTCAGCCCACTCCCAGGCATCCCCCAGGTCGGTGTTCCAGTTGATCAGCACCATCAACCGGCCCTTGTCGTCGAAGATGCCACGAACGTGCGCCTCGTAACCGTCCTGCTCCCAGGTCCGCCCGCCATAGAAGTTGCCGATCGCCGGCACCTGCATGATCTCGTCGATCCGGTACACGGTGTTGAAGACGGGGTGCTCCAGGGGAACGTCGATGATCGGATACTCCGGGAACACCTCGCGGATCTGCTGTTCGAAAGCGGCCCATTGCCACGATCCCCAAAAGTCGTCGATGACCAGGAAGCCGCCCGCCAGCAGGTAGTTGCGCAACCCCTCGATCTCGGACCGGCTCAGCGCGATGTCCCCCACCTCGAGCGCATAGAGGAAGGGGAACTTCCGGATGTTCGGATCGTCGAGCCGGACCGCGTTCTCGTACGGGGAACCGTCGATGTCAATCAGGCGGTTGACGACGGTCATGAACTGCCGGTCCGCCTTCGGATAGTCGATCGCCCAGCGCGAATAGCCCCATCCGCTGCTGTAGATGGCGCGGGTGAAGTAGAACTCGTGCGGCCCGACGGGGCGGTTGAGGGTGCCCCGCCCGCGGCTCAGCAACTCGCGCGGATCGAAGGGCTGCTGTCCCTGCCGCTGGGCGTGAACGCCGTCGCCGATCGGTTCGCCGTGAACCGGGCCCGCGGCCGGGAGCGGCGCGGGTGACGGCGGCACCGAACCGGTGTCGCCCGGGCGAACCGCCACCACTGCGGCGATCAATGCCGTCAGAACGACCGCGACCCGCACAATTCGGGACGGATGCATCGGGTGCTCCAGAGAGGTTGAATCGCAGCATAGCACAGCCGGTCAGCCCGTTCGGGACGGTTGTAACGTGCCTCCGAGGGATGGTACGCTTACTGGGCCTGCCTCCATTACATGCGCGTCAGCCGGATCGCTCGCGTCCGCATGGTTCGTATCGCGCTCGCGGCCTGCGTGGTCGCCGCCGGGCTGCTTGTGACGCCCAGCCCCGCCTCGGCTGAGGAAGAGCAGCAAGCCGATTTTGCCTTCGGCTGGCCACGCTGGTCGGTCGCCATCCGCGGCGTCGGCCTGCGGGCGCAGGCCGAAGGGGATATCTACGACTTCTTTCAGGAACAACTGTTCGCGCGGCAGAGCCCGAACGACGACCCCACGGACCCTGCCGCCGGCCACCTGAACTTCAACGCCCCGGGCATCGCCTTCCTCGTGGGGTACGCCGTAACGCCGAGGTTGGACGCCCGGGTCGGCGTCGACTACTTCCAGGCGTTCCAGCCGTCCGAGCAGCGCCACTTCGTCGGTTCGGACGGCCTCCCGATCGAGCAGGAGACGACGTTGGCCCAGGCCGGACTGAGCGGCAGCATAACGCTGGCGCTCCTGCCGCGCGGCCAGGCGATAGGAAACTACGTCTGGATCCCGGCCAGAGTGGTGCCGTACGTCGGCGTCGGTGTCGGAATGACCCGGTACAAGCTAACGCAGGCCGGTGAATTCGTCGACGCCGTCGACGGCGCGCTCTTTGCCGCCCAGTTGGCGTCGACCGGCTGGGCCGGCACTACGCACCTGATCGCCGGCGCCGACGTCCGGCTGACGACGAGCGTGGCGACGACCATCGAGATCAGCCACAGTCGCGGGAGCGGGCAGTTGACGGAGGACTTCGCCGGCTTCGATCCGATCGATCTGTCCGGACTCCGGATTGGCGCTGGCATTCGCGTGGCGTTTTGACGCATAGTGGACGGTAGGTGTCGGGCCGTGCCTTGTCGCGCCCGAGCCGCCAGAACAACGTGACGCATAGAGAGGGAAGAACCATGCGGATCACGCAGCGGACGTTGCTCGCGATACTCGCCGTCAGCCTGATCCTGGCGTCGCCATCCGCGGCGCAGGACCGGACCGTCGCCGCAGCGGTTGCCGCTGGTCAGTCGGAAGCCGGGACGGCCGACCCGGATGCGCGTTGGCTGCCCTGGCTCGGCTGCTGGCAGCTCTGGGAAGAGCAGATGGAGCGTGCCGACGAAAACGGCTCCGAGTTTCCGGAGCGAACCGTCGTTTGCATGACCCCCACCGCCGACGGCGCCGGAACCCGGCTCGCGGCGCGCGGCAACGGCAAGGTGCTCGTGGAACGGACGCTCATCGCCGACGGTGTCCGCCGCGACATTGCCGACGGCGGCTGCGGCGGTTGGGAACAACGCACCTGGTCGAGCGATGGCTACCGGCTCTACACGCACGCCGAGCTGCGTTGCGGCGAGGATGCGCCGGTCCGCCGGACGAGCGGCATCAGTCTGATGTCCGGCCGTTCCACGTGGGTGGATATGCAACTCGTGACCGTCGGCGAACGGCAGCACATGGAGATTCGCCGCTACACGTCCGCGGCGAGCGGCGGCGATCTGGATGAGGACGCGCTCCCGGCGTCCCGGGACGAGATCCGCCAGGCGCGCGTACGGGCCGGCTCGTCGCTGACCCTTCCCGGGATCCAGGACGCGGCCCTGAAGGTCGATCCCCGCGTCGTCGAGGCGATGCTGACCGAGGTCGAGCCGCGGCTCGACCTCGGTCCCGCCGAGTGGAAGGGGCGGGGTGCCGCAGGCCTCGATCGCACCGTCCAACTCCGGGAGGGGGGCCTCGCCGACCCCCGAC
>VXRJ01000034.1:0-629 GCA_009838525.1 Acidobacteriota bacterium | reverse complement strand
GCGGCGGCGCGCGCCCCCGCCCCCCCGCGCCCCCGCGCCCGCCCCCCCCGGCCGCGGCCGGTGCGCGGCGTCCGCGCCGGCGCCCCGCCCCCCCCCCCCCCCCCCCCCCCCCACGCCGCCTCGTTGAAGGCGCTGGATGCCGCTGGCATCGATGGCAGCGTCATCGACCTGCTGGTTGCCCTCGCCTACCCGGAACGCTTCATGGTGCAACGGCGGAACCGGGGTGGCGGCGGTAGCGGCGCCTGGAGCAACTGGGGCGGTTGGGGCAGCGGACTGGGCTGGGGCGGCGGCGTGTACGATCCGATCTGGTACAGCGACCTCTATCCGTACTACCTCGCCCCCCTTGGCTACGGGGCGTGGGGTCGCGGCTACAGCCCGTACCTGTACAACTACGGCACCAATCCCTTCTTCCGGATCAGCGATGTCGACATCTCCGCGGCGCGCGAGGCGCCCCGCGCCGTCAACGGCCTGGGCTACACGCGGGTGGCGGAGCGGTCCGCTACCGGCCGCGGCGCGACGGCCCGCGGCGGCAACACCTCCTCCGGTGGGGTTTCCCGGCCCCGCAGCGGCTCTTCCGGCGGCCGAGTCACCACCGGCGGCTACACCCGCGGCGGGGGTGGCGGCGGGGG
>VXRJ01000033.1 GCA_009838525.1 Acidobacteriota bacterium | reverse complement strand
TCGTCCCCGGCCCACTCGATCAGTGTGCGAACGGCGGCCTCCGCCTCGGCGCGGCGCGGCCGACGCCGCGCTTCCGACGCGGTGCGTGATGGGGTCGGCGTTCGGTGCTCGACAACCGCACTGTCCATGTCCCGGCCTTTCATCAATGACGGGCCGCCCCGGATGGAAATCTCTTCTGGAACAGGACGCAATGTTATAGTGTTGCCTATCCTTGCCGCAAGTCGAGACAGGCTATGGCGAAACCGTCGGTCCGACCCCGGCCCTGCGTTGATCCGGATTGCCGCGGGCGGCACTCGCCACGCGAACGGGTCGCGCTCGCGGTATCGATTTGCGAGGGGCGCGGCGTGCGGATGACAGCGCTGCGGAGGCGTATACTGGAACTGCTTTGGGCGAGCGGTCGGCCGACGGGCGCCTACGAATTGATCAAAGCGGTCACGCCCAGAGATTCGCGTCCGGTCGGACCGCCGACCGTGTATCGGGTGCTGGAGTTCCTGATGGCGCAGGGCCTCGTTTCCAGGATCGAGAGCCTGAACGCCTACGTCCCGTGCGTGCATCCCGAGCGCGACCACGACTGCCTGTTCTTCATTTGCAGCCGCTGCCGGTCGTCGGTCGAGCTTGAGGATCCGCGGATCGGAGGACTGCTCGCCGAGGATGCCGCCGTCCTCGGGTTTGTCGCGACACGTCGCACGGTCGAGGTCGAGGGCATGTGTGCACGGTGCGCAGAGTCGCGTCGGCGTAGGCGGAAATGAGGGAGGCTGTGATGCGCGGAAAGAGACTCGCCCTCGCCCTTGCGGTGTTCGTCGGTCTGCCCTTTGCCCTCGCCGGCTGCGCCGGGGAAGCGCCGGAAGTGTCGACGGAGGACGCGTCCGTCGAGACGGTGCTCGATGCGAGCGCGCGCGATCCGATCGTCGGCACGTACCAACTCGTCGGACGGAACGTCAAGGACGAGAACGGCGCCTGGGTGCCGACCGACGACTTCAATTCCCTCGGCTACATTACCTACAGCGACCGCGGCTACATGGCCGTGAACGTCATGCCGCGCGACCGCGAGCCGTTCGCCGACGCCAGCGAGCCGACGGCGGAGGAGGTGCACGCTGCGCTTCAGGGCTATACCGGGTACTACGGCCCTTTCTCCGTCGAAGAGGATGAGGACGGCGGCTACCTGATCCACCATCGGATCGGGCAGATCAACCCGGGTGGCGAGGTGGACGCGAAGCGCTACTACGACCTCGACGGCGACCGGCTAATCCTCACCCCCGCGTCCGACACCGGGATGAAGCGAGACGCCACGCGGCAGGTCGTCTGGGAGCGGCTGCCCGACGCGGAGCTGTCGGAGGAAGCGCGACGCTTCGTAGGTTTCCGTCAACTCCTCTACACCGACCGCTACACGGTGCAGGACGGCGTGCCCGTCGAGAGCGGGGAGCGGAACACGGACCGCGCCGGCTCGTACATCATCTACACGCCGACCGGCCATATGCTGGTCCACCTGATGGCCCGTGAAGGACGCGTGCCGTATGCCGGCGACACGCCCACACCGGAGGAATCCCTGGCGGCGTACCGGACCTACGGCGGGTACTTCGGCCGCTTCACCGTGCACGAGGCCGCGGATCCGCAGTACGTCGTCCACCACCAGGAGGGTCGGATTCGGCCCTTCAGCGAGGTGACGGACGCGGAACGCCTCTACCAGCTTGACGGCGACGTCCTGCGGCTCGGAGGCCGGCCCCGCGCGAACGAGGACGGCGAGATGGCCGGCGGGCACCTCTACTGGGAGCTGCTGCCGCACCGGCCGGAGTAGCAACGAGGGAAGCGCAGCCGCTGAACGGCACCGAATGCCCCGCGACTAGTCGCGGATCAGCGCGCGCCAGGACAAGTCCCAACTCAACGGCAGCGCCTGCGGCAGATAGCAGATCTCGTGGTCGCAGGCCTGGTACTCGAGCACCGCCTCGATGCGTACCGTGGAACCGGGCTCGGACGCCATCTCGGCGATGTCCGGCCGCATCGGAATCGTCACGTCGTGCACGAGACGAAAGGTCTCCTCGTAGACCGGCACCGTCTCGTCCAGGGGCTCGAAGTGGTACATCCCCGACGGCGGATACGTCACATCGTGGCTTTGCAGGAAGTCGGGCCCCGTCATGCGGAGTCGAACGACCCGGTAGGCGTGATCCCCGGGCGCATAGACGTGCATGTCGGGCTTCGGCGTCACGTCGACCACCAGCGATAGACGGTTGCCGGGAGCAACGACGTCGTCGGTCGCCCAGACGATGGCCTCGAGATGCTCGGTCTCGATACGCGTCGCGTCCGGCGCCGCGCCTGCCGCGGCGCCCCCCAGACGGACCGCGATGCTGGATACCGTGGAGCGCTCTTGGTACGCCGCCTCGAAGAAACGTGCCGTCACGCGCCCGTCCGGATCGAGGATGAACGTTCCCGGGTAAGGGATTCCGTACAGGCGCTGCATCAGCTCCCGGCGCTCCTCGGGCGCACGGTCCGGGTTCATCTCTTCGTTCAGCAGTTCGTACTCCCGAATCGTCGCGGAGCCTGTGTCGGAAAGGAGCGGAAACGTGATCCCGCGCGCGTCGGCGAACTGCGAGAGGGTCGTGGCGGGGTCGTACGTGATGACGGCGAGGCCGAGCCCGCTGTCCTGGAGGTCGTCATACCGGCTCTGCAGCTCCACGAGCTGCGTCTTGCAGTACGGTCACCAGTCTGCCGAGCGGCTGAACACGAGCATCAGTCCGCCGGGTCCCATCAACGACCGCAGGTCGCGCGCCGCACCGTTCTGGTCGACGAGCGAGAAGGACGGCACGACCTCGCCGACCTGCGGACCGAACTGGTCGACGTCCGGCAATGCCTGCGCCGCCGCGGTTGAGGCTATCGCGAATCCGAGCAGCAATGTCAACGTCAGTATGCGCGCAAGCTTCATCATGAATTCTCCGCTGGTTCGTTTACCCTCCGGGGACCAACGCGCCCCGGTACGTTGTCCATCATACGCGGCTATGCTCAACGACGTGATTGTCCGACCCGACGGCGACTGTCTGCTTCTCGTCACCCAGCCGGATCACGCCGCCCTGTCGGGGTGCATCATGACCGCTTGGCGCGGGGACGACCTTCCGGCGAGCCCGAGGCGCGAGACCGTGCTGCTTGCGACGCGCGAGCACGACAACGGCTGGCGAGAAGTGGACGCGTACCCGGATCTCGACCCGGGCAGCCGACGCCCGCACCACTTCATGACGGCGCCGGACGCGACGAAGCAGGGTATCTGGCCGCGCGGCGTACGCCGGATCGAGCCGGAAGATCCTGACGCGGCGGCCCTCGTGGCGCAGCACGCCCTCGCTCTGCTGGAGGTGCATCCGCTACCGGGCTGGGAACGCTTCCGCTCCGCCATGACCGTGGAGCGTGACCGGCTCCTCCGCGCCGGCGCCTACGACAATGACCTCGATGGACTGCTGGCGGACTACCGCTTCGTCTTTCTGGGCGACGTGATCTCGCTGGTCTTCTGCTGCGAATGGTCGGAGACGTATCGCTACGCGGGTTACACGGTCACTCGCGACGGAACGACGGTACAGGTGCAACCGGACCCGTTCGAGGGCCGTCCGGTCGAGTTGGCGGTTCCGGCCCGCCAACTTCCGGCGCGCTCTTTCGCGTCGAACGACGACCTGCACGCCGCCTACGATGCCGCACCGCGCATCGTGCTCCGCGGGACGGCCTGCGGGATCGAATCCCGTGACCCCATGCCGGGTTGCTAGCGGTTGGAACGGAGAAATGCCCATAACTTCTTACCAACGCCGTCGACTGGAACCCCCGGGCCTCTCGCGGAGTACCATCCCTCCGCGTGTCGTCTGGCTCTGCGTCCTGTGCGCGGCGGCCACCCTCGCCCTGGCCCAACCCGCCGCCGAGCGCGAATGGCTGCCCGGCGATTCACACATCCATAGCCATTGGAGCACAGGCTACGACTACCGCACCGCACCGCCGACCCCCATCAAGGGGCGGGATGCGCTCTACTCGACGCCGCGCAACGCCACGATGGCGCGGCGGTTCGGCCTGCGCTGGTTGGTGACGACCGATCACGGCGGCCCCGCCCACTCCAAGGTGAACCTGGAGCAGGCCTACCGCGAACTGACCCTGTCGCGCGAACTCGTTCCCGACGTGCTGCAGTTCTACGGCATGGAGCTCAACATGCCGGGCATGGACCACCACACGCTGATCATTCCCCGGGCCGAGGACGAGGCCTTGGTGCTGCACGAGATCGAGAGCCGTTTCGACTCCAACGAGGACTGGGCCCGTCCCTCCGACCCGCGCCGGCAGTCGGCGGGGCTCAGACGACAGGCGTTGGCGCACATGCAGGAGTTGGACAGGCTGCCGATCCTGTTCGCCAACCACCCTTCCCGGTCGGCGGAAGCGATCGGTGTCTATGGTCGCGACGAACCGTGGGAGCTCCGAGAGAACAACGACATCGCGCCGGACGTATACCGCGGGATGGAGGGCGCGCCCGGCCACCAGGCCGCTGCCCTCAACGAGAACGGCAGCGGGTACCGCGGCGTATACCGGAACCCGGAAGCCCGGACCCTGGGCGGCTTCGACCAGATGACCGCCATCGTCGGCGGCCTGTGGGACGCGCTCCTCGGGGAGGGGCGGCGGTTCTGGATCGTGGCCTCGTCCGACTCGCATTTTCACTACGCCGAACCGGTCCGGGCCGGGAGCGATTTCTGGCCCGGCGAGTTCCACAAGACCTGGGTCCATGCGCGCCCGACCTATGCCGACGTGCTCGACGGCCTGCGGCGCGGCCGCATGTTCGCGGTGGCCGGGGATCTGGTGACCGCGCTCGACGTCAGCCTGGCGAGCGGTCGTCAGAAGGCCGGGCTCGGCGGCACCTTGCGTGTCGCGCCGGGGGCGAGGGTCACGGCGACCGTCCGCTTCCGCGATCCGGAAACCGCGAACGCGGCGGGCGAGAATCCCGCCGTCCGACGGGTCGACGTGATCGTCGGCGAAGTGCGGGGACCGGCCTCCGATGCGGCGAACGACCGAAATCCGACGACGCGCGTCTTCGCCCGCTTCACGCGCGACGCGCTGGACCGCGACGGAGACCGCTACACCGTCGAGGCGGTGCTGCCCGCGGTGGACCGCGATCTCTATGTCCGGGTGCGCGGCACAAGCACCGACGACCTCGAGCCTCCAATGGACGATCCCGGGGAGAACCCCTGGGACGATCTCTGGTTCTACTCGAACCCGATCTTCGTCGAGGTCGAGTGACGCGCCGTTCGGGCTTCGAACGGACGGAGCCGGAGATTCCTGGCGGCTCGGGCTTGGCGGGTTATCATTCCGGGGATCGGCAGGAGATGAACCGATGAGAACATGCACCCGCCTGGCTTGCACCCTTGTCGCGACGCTGTTGATGGCGGCGCCGGCGTTCGGACAGGACTACACGCCCCCGCGGACGCCGGACGGGCAGCCCGACATATCGGGTATCTGGACCAGCTTCGACTCGACGCCGTTCGAGACCCCGGGCCCCGAAGTGTGGGAGGACCTGAAGGCGCTGGCGGCCTGGTTCCCGGGAGTCGACAACAGCGGCGACTCCGGCCCCGGCATCGGTCCTTCCGGCGACTTCTCGCCGGGCGAGGTTGATGCGAAGAGCAACGAGCGGCGGCGGTCGATGGTCGTCGACCCGCCCAGCGGAGTAGTGCCCATCCTGCCGGCGGCCCGGGCGGTTCGGGACGAGAACCTCCGGCTCCTGCCCGACCACTGGGTGCACAACACCCCGTGGGAGCGCTGCATCACGCGCGGGGTGCCGGGGGTGATGTTCCCCACCTACAACACCGGCCACCTGATTCTCCAGACGCAGGACCAGGTGGTGATTTCTTCCGAGATGATCCACGTCTCCCGCATCATTCCCCTGGACGACCGGCCGGAGCTGCCGTCGAACATCCGTCAGTGGGATGGCGTGTCCCGGGGCCGCTGGGAGGGCAACACGCTGGTCGTGGAGGTCACGCACTACAACGCGAAGGGGACCGTCGGCACGAATGTGGCGACCGGCCGGGTCCGGGGCATTCCGCAAAGCGAGGCCACGCGCGTGACCGAGCGGTTCATTCCGGTCGACGAGAACACGCTGCTTTATCGGGTGACGGTCGAAGACCCCGAAGCGTTCGAGCGTCCGTGGACGGTCGAGCTGCCGATGAACCGGTCGCCGGACTACCGGATCCTCGAGTACACGTGCCACGAGGGCAACTACGGCCTCGAGAACACCCTCCGGGCCGGCCGGGCCGAGGACGCGGCCGCCGGCCGTTGACATCGTGTCGGGATTCCGGTAGCCTTCCGCAAGTAAGCAGTAACTTACTTCTCGGCGGCGTCAACACCGGAATCCCGGGAGGTGGACGGATGTCCTCGAAAGCGCGCGTGCTCGGCATGGGGATGATGCTGACGCTGGCCGCTGTCCTTCTGACAAGTGCGATGGGGGCTGCTCAGGGGGGCGCCCTGCAGGTGACCGTCACCTACCAGGGGAGCGGCGGGGTCGGGCTGAACAACGCCATCTGGCTGTCGGTCTGGGACACCGCGGACATCCCGCCCGATGGGAGCGTCCTGCCGATCGGGAACGCCCGGGTCGTGGAGAACGGCGGCACGGTGACCGTCGCGGGGTTGTCCGCGTCGACCGTGTACCTGACAGCCCTCTACGACGAGCAGGGGGGATGGACGGGCCGCACAGCGGTCCCGTCCGGCACGCCGGCCGGCGTCTACAGTCCGAATGCGTACGGCGCACCGGGCCCCATTGCGGTCGTCGCGGGTGAGACCGTCGAGGTCGAGTTCGGGTTCACCGACGCCTTTCGTATGCCCTAATCCGTTCGTCAGGAGCCGATGACCATGATCACGACCCGACCGCTCGACCGGCGTACGTTCCTCCGCGCCTCAGGCGTCGCGATGGCGCTGCCGCTGCTCGAATCGATGGCGCCGGCCATCGCCCGCGCCGCAGTGGCCGCTCCGCCTAGGCGGCTGGTGACGATCTGCACCACGCTGGGGCTCTACTCGTCGTCGTGGTTCCCGCAGGCGGCGGGCGCCGGCTACGAGGCGACCGAGTACCTCAAGCTGATCGACGAGCACCGGTCGAAATACACGCTGTTCACCGGCTTCTCGCACGAGGAGCAGAGCGGCCGCCAGCCGCACAACTCCGAGATCACGTGGTTGACCGCGGCGCGGCGGCCTGGGCTCGACGGGTTCCGGAACAGCGTCTCGGTCGACCAGGTGGCGGCCAACCATCTGGGGTACGTGACGCGGTTCCCGTCGGTCGTCCTGGGGACGGCGAGCGCGCAGAGTCAGTCCTACACCACGAGCGGCGCAATGGTGCCGGCCGAGGACAGCCCGGCCAGCCTGTTCCGGAGACTGTTCCTGCAGGGCACGCCGGAGGAGGTCGAACGAGAGGCGCAGAGCCTCAACGACGGCGGCAGCATCCTCGACCGTCTGAAGTCGCAGACCGATTCGCTGCGCGGGCGGGTCAGCGCAGCGGACCGTCAGAAGCTGGATGCCTACTACGACGCGGTCCGGACGGCCGAGCTCGACCTCGCGGAAGTCAAGGCTTGGCAGCAGAAGCCGAAGCCCGTAGTGGACGCGGAGCCCCCGACCGATCTCCCGAACCCCGCGGATCTCATCGGGCGCATCAAGCTGATGTTCCGCATGATGCCGCTGGTTCTGGAAACGGACTCCTCGCGCGTCATCAGTCTGATGATCCACGACCACGGCGTCGTGCCGCAGGTGCAGGGAGTTTCCGGCGATCAGCACAGCCTGTCCCACCACGGGCAGGACGAGGCCAAGATCGCGCAGTTGAAGAGGATCGAGACCCAGATTGTCGAGGCCTTCGGCGGCCTGCTGACCGACCTGAGCGGGCGCGGCGGCGCGGACGGCTCGCTGCTCGATCACACGATGGTGCTGTTCGGCAGCAACCTGGGCAACGCCAACGCGCACACGCCGATCGACCTGCCGATTCTCCTTGCGGGGGGCGGGTTCTCGCACGGGACGCACGTCGTGCACGAGGGCGAGCACAACGCGCCGCTCTGCAACCTGTTCGTCACGATGCTCCAGAACATGGGCCTCGAGACGGACGCGTTCTCGCAGAGCACTGGCACGCTGACCTGGTCGTAGGACCGGTGTAGGGTCTTTCCTGGAGAGGAGCTCGATGAAAGTACGAACCTGCGCCGTGCTCGCGGCTTGCCTGTGGCTCGCGTCCGGCGTCGCGTCCGCCCAGTCGTTCGAAGCCGACGTGGCGCCGCTCGTCCAGGGGTCCTGTCTCGCGTGCCACGGCGAACGCACCGTGACACCGCTCAACCTCGCGAGCCTTGGGTCCGACCTGACCGACCGCGCGACCTATCGCGCGTGGGAGCGAGTCTACGAACGGGTGGAGAACGGCGAGATGCCTCCCGCCACGGTTGCGCGACCCGACAGAGCGGTGGTCGAAACGGCGCTCGGGTCCCTGAAGCGCGCCCTCGTCGATGCGAACCTCGCGGCCCGCGGGGATCTGCGCACGCCGCTCCGCCGCCTCACACGCCTGGAGTACGCCTACACCATCGCGGACCTGCTGCAGCTCGACGAGGCTGTCGGCACGGAGCTGAGC
The DNA here is from genome assembly GCA_009838525.1 of Acidobacteriota bacterium. NCBI lineage: Bacteria > Pseudomonadati > Acidobacteriota > Acidobacteriota bacterium. Next base: position 10,818 of record VXRJ01000033.1, on the reverse strand, counting down.
CAGATGCTGCCGGCCGAGGCCGACTCCGGGGGGTTCGACACGGTCGCGGCCCGGCAGAGCATGTCGCCACTGCACGTCCAGGCCTATCTCGACGCGGCCGACCGGGCCCTTGACGCCGCGCTGCAGTTCGGCCCGCGTCCGGAGACCCAGACGTACCACATCGACTATTCGCAATCGCAGTATCTCTGGGGGATAAGCATGGCGAAGGGCCTGGGCCTGGGCATCGTCAAGCAGTTGGACGATGGCTTCGCGATGTTCTTCGATTTCGGCTCGACCTATACCTTCCATAGTGAATCGGAGGGTTTCCACGTGCCGCAGCCGGGTCGTTACCGCGTCACCGTGGACGCCTACCCGTACCAGGCGAACTCCCTCGTGAACCTGGTCATCTACCGTGGGCTCAAGGCGGGTGTCGCCGCGTCGCTGGACGAGCTTATCGGCTCGTACGACCTCGAAGTCGCGCGGACCGTGGAGGTCACGCCGTTCCTGCGGCCCGGCGAGCTGATCGGCCTTTCCGCGACGGAGCTCGACGTCCCGCAGGACGGGTCGTGGACGCCGCCCGCCGATCCCTCCGAGGGCTACGGCGGGATGGTGGACTATCCCGGGGAAGGGATCGCGTTCCGGTCGATGACCATCGAGGGGCCGCTCGTCGACGCGTGGCCGCCGGCCGGCGCCCGGCAGCTCCTGGCGGGCATCGAGTTCGACGACGCCGGCGAGATCCGGCTGACCAGGGATCCCTACGAGCACGTCGTCGACGTAGTCGCGGCATTCGCGCCGCGCGCGTTCCGCCGGCCGCTGGAGGACGGCGAGCTGGAGGCCTACGCCAGCCTTGCGCAGCCTCTGCTGGCCGCCGGGCGGCCGTTCCTCGATGCGGTTCGTGTGCCGCTGCGCGCGATCCTCAGCGCGCCGCCGTTCCTCTACCACCACGGCGGCGCGCCGGGCAACATGGACGACTTCGGGCTCGCGACGCGCCTCGCCTATTTCCTGTGGCGCAGCATGCCGGACGACGAGCTCTTCGAGCTGGCGCGCGAGGGGCGGCTGTCCGACCCCGCCGTGCTCGCGGCGCAGGTCGACCGGATGCTCGACGACGACCGCAACGAGCGGTTCGTCCGGGACTTCGCGGGCCAGGCGTTCCGGCTCTACGAGATCAAGGCCACCGCCCCGGACGCGGGGCTGTATCCCGAGTACGACGATCGGCTGGGGCAGGCCATGCAGCGGGAGACGGAACTGTTCCTCGGCGAGCTGATCGCCGAGAACCACGGCGTGGGGAACCTGATCGACGCCGACTTCACGTTCGTGAACCGCCGTCTGGCCGAGCACTATGGGTTGCCGACCGTCGGGGGGCAGCACATGCGCCGCGTGGAGCTGCCGGCGGACAGCCCGCGCGGCGGGCTGCTCACGCAGGCGAGCGTGCTGAAGGTGACGGCGAACGGGACGACCACGTCGCCGGTGCCGCGGGGCAACTTCGTGCTCGCCAACCTGCTCGGGCAGCCGGCCCCGCCACCCCCGGCCGGCGTGGAGGGCCTGGAACCTGACACGCGCGGGACGACCACCATCCGCGAGCAACTCGAAGCCCACCGGTCGAACCCGGTCTGCGCGAGCTGTCACCGGGACATCGATCCGCCCGGCTTCGCACTGGAGTCGTTCGACCCAATCGGCGGCTTTCGGACGAACTACCGGGCTAGCGGCGGCCAGATGACGTTCGGCGATTTCACCGTACCCGCGCCGTACACCGAGGGGCCCGCGGTGGACCCGAGCGGCGTCACGCCGGTGGGTGACACCTTCGCGGATATCCACGGCTACAAGCGGCTGATGCTGGAGAACGACGTCGAGCAGGTGGCTCGCAACCTCAGCTCGCAGTTCCTGGTCTACGCGACGGGGGCGGAGATCGAGTTTGCGGACCGGGATGCGGTCGAGGACATCGTCGCGCGGCTGCGCGAGGACGGCTATCCGATCCGCACCATGATTCACGAGGTCGTGCGGAGCGAGCTCTTCGGGAGCCGATGAGCACGATGGCGGCCCGATGACGGCAAGAACCTGCGCCGCCTTGGTGGCCTGTCTCTGGCTCGCGCCCGGCGTCGCGTCCGGCCAGTCGTTCGAAGACGGCGTGGCCCCGCTCGTCGAGCGTTCCTGCCTTGCCTGCCACGGCGACCACACGGTGACGCCGCTCAACCTCGCGCGGCTCGGGTTCGACCTGACCGACCGCGCGACGTATCGCACGTGGGAGCGGGTGTACGAGCGGGTGGAGAACGGCGAGATGCCCCCGGCCGCCGCCCCGCGCCCCGATGCCGCGGTCGTCGAGACGGCGCTCGGGTCGCTGAAGCGGGCGCTGGTCGACGCCAACCTCGCGGCGCGCGGGGGGCAGCGCACGCCGCTGCGCCGCCTCACGCGGCTGGAGTACGCCTACACCATCTCGGACCTGCTCGGCATCGACGAGGCAGTCGGCGAGATCCTGAGCCGGGGACTGCCGGCGGAAGCCGATTCGGGCGGATTCGATACCGTGGCGGCGAACCAGGCCATGTCGCCGCTGCACGTCCGGTCCTATCTGGATGCGGCGGATCGGGCGCTCGACACGGCTCTCGCGGCTGGCCCCCGGCCGCCAACCGACCGGCACGTGATCGAGTACGTGAAGTCTCGAGGCCTCTACCGCTCCAGCAACGCGGAGATCCTGGGCGGAGGCGCGGTCAAGCAGCTGGACGACGGCTACGCGACATTCTCCGCGGCCGCCTCGACGTACCTGCTCCACTCGCTCGCGGAGGGCTTCACCGTGCCCCGGCCCGGCCGGTATCGCGTCGCCGTCGAGGCCTATGCCTACCAGGCGGACACGCCGGTGACGCTGACCCTGTACCGCGGAGCCTCGGTGGGCGGGCCCGCGTCGCTGGACGAGCTGATCGGCTCGTACGACCTGGTGGGCGACGCGCCGCAGACGGTGGTGATCACCCCGTTCCTGAGTCCCGGCGAGCTCATCAGCCCGGCCGTGGCCGACGCCGACTTTCCGCCGGGCGACGACCCCCTCCGCTATTTCCAGCCGGACAAGAACGTCCGGGACTACACCGGTGAGGGCATTGCCCTGAGGTCGATGACCATCGAGGGGCCGCTCCTCGACGCCTGGCCGCCGGCGAGCACCCGGCAGTTGCTGACCGGCCTCGATTTCGACGAGGCGGGCGAGGTCCGGCTCACCAGGGATCCCTACGAGCACGTCGTCGACATCGTCGCGGCGTTCGCGCCGCGCGCGTTCCGCCGGCCGCTGGAGGACGGCGAGCTGGAGGCCTACGCCAGCCTTGCCGAGCCGCTCCTGGCCGGCGGACGGCCGTTCCTCGAGGCGGTGCGCGTGCCGCTGCGCGCCATCCTCAGCGCGCCGTCGTTCCTCTATCACCACGGTGGCGAGCCGGGGGAGATGGACGACTTCGGACTCGCGACCAGGCTGTCCTACTTTCTCTGGCGCAGCATGCCGGACGCGGAGCTCCTCGACGCGGCGCGCGCGGGCCGGCTGTCGGATGCCGACGTGCTGGCGCGGCAGGTCGACCGGATGCTCGACGACGATCGGACCGCGCGGTTCGTGCGGGACTTCGCGGGCCAGGCGTTCCGGCTCTACGAGCTGAAGGCGACCGCTCCGGACGGCGGACTGTATCCCGAGTACGACGACCGGCTGGGGCAGGCGATGCAGCGAGAGACGGAGCTGTTCCTCGGTGAGCTGCTCGCCGGGAACCATGGCGTCGGTGGGCTGATAGACGCGGACTTCACGTTCGTAAACCGCCGGCTCGCGGAGCACTACGGCATCGCCGGCGTCGAGGGCCAGCAGATGCGCAAGGTGGCGCTTCCGGCGGACAGTCCGCGCGGTGGGCTGCTCACGCAGGCGAGCGTGCTGAAGGTAACGGCGAACGGGACGACGACGTCGCCGGTGCCGCGGGGCAACTTCGTGCTGGCGAACCTGCTCGGGCAGCCGGCGGCGCCGCCCCCGGCCGGGGTGGAGGGTCTGGAGCCGGACACGCGCGGGACGACGACCATCCGGGAACAGTTGGACGCCCACCGGTCGAATCCGGTCTGCGCGAGCTGCCACCGCGTGATCGATCCGCCCGGCTTCGCGCTGGAGTCGTTCGACCCGATCGGCGGCTTCCGCACGCACTACCGGTCGTCCGGAGGCGAGGCCCGGTACGGCAACGCGCTGGTGCCCGGGTACTACAGCGAGGGCCCCGCGGTGGACCCGAGCGGCGTCACGCCGGTGGGGGACGCGTTTGCCGACATCCACGAGTACAAGCGGCTGATGCTGCGGAACGACCTCGAGCAGGTGGCCCGTCACCTGAGCTCGCAGCTGCTCGTCTATGCGACCGGCGCGGAGATCGAGTTCGCGGATCGTGACGCGGTGGAGGGCATCGTGGCGCGCTTGCGCCCTGACGGCTATCCGGTCCGCACCATGATTCACGAGGTCGTGCGGAGCGACCTCTTCCGGAGCCGCTAGGAGATGACGCGCCTTGTCGTCCTGGCCCTGATCGGACTCGTTTCGGTGGCCGGACCGGCCGCGGCGCAGGCTCCCGCAGCGCCTCCCGTCACGGACGCCATGCTCCAGGATCCGGCGCCCGGCGACTGGCTCATGTGGCGGCGCACCCTGAACGGCTGGGGCTACAGCCCGCTCGACCAGATCAACCGGGACAACGTCGACGAACTGCGTCTGGTGTGGACCCGCGCCCTGTCGTCCGGCTACCAGGAAGGCACGCCGCTGGCCTATGGCGGCACGCTGTACATGCCGAACCCGAACGATCACCTGCAGGCGATCGATGCGGTGACCGGCGATCTCCTTTGGGAGTACCGCCGGGAGATCCCGGACAACGCCGAGGAACTGGCCGCGGCGGCGGGGCTCGCCACCGTCAACCGGAACGTGGCGATCTACGGGAACGTGATCATCGATACCGGCAACGACGGCCACGTCTACGCGGTTGACGCCGCGACCGGGGAACTGGCCTGGGAGACCGAGATCTACGACTACACGACGGCGGCGGCGCGGCACTCGTCGGGTCCGATTGTCGCCAACGGCAAGGTGATTTCGGGGCGCAGTTGCCGGCCCGCGGGCGGTCCGACGGCCTGCGTGATCGTCGCGCATGACGCCACGACCGGGGCCGAGCTGTGGCGGACCCGCCTCGTCCCGGCGCCGGGCGAGCCGGGCGACGAGACCTGGGGCGGCGTGCCCTACGAGGAGCGCGTCCACGTGGGCTCGTGGATGGTGCCCAGCTACGACCCGGAGCTCGACCTGGTCTACGTCGGCACGTCCGTCACCTCTCCCGCGCCGAAGTTCCTGCTCGGCGGCTCGGACCTGAAGCACCTGTACCACAACTCGACCCTCGCCCTCGACGGCGACACCGGCGAGATTCGCTGGTACTACCAGCACCTGAACGACCACTGGGACATGGACCATCCCTTCGAGCGGCTGCTCGTCGACACCGCGGTGGCCCCGGACCCCGACGCCGTGAGCTGGATCAATCCGCGCGTGCGCGCCGGCGAGGTGCGCAAGGTCGTCACCGGCATTCCCGGAAAGACGGGCGTGGTGTACACCCTCGACCGCGAGACGGGGGAGTTCCTCTGGGCCACGCCGACGGTCACCCAGAACCTCATCAGCGACATCGACGGCGCCACCGGCGAGGTCACCCCGAACTCCGAGGCGGTCTTCAGCGGCTACGGACAGCAGATCCTGTCGTGCCCCGGCTGGCTGGGCGGCAAGGACTGGGAAGCCGGCGCCTACAGCCCGCTGACGAACACGATGTACTACCCGCTGCGCAACTCGTGCGCACGCGTCCTGGCGACCCCGGACGAGGGATTGGCCATCTACCAGCTTGCCGCCCGCTTCCAGATGGCGCCCGGCACCGACCAGTTGGGCACGGTCCACGCGATCTCGGCGGAAACGGGCCGCTCGGCCTGGGTGCAGGAGCAGCGCGCGGCAACCATGTCGCTCGTCACCACCGGCGGCGGGCTCGTGTTCGGCGGAGACGTGAACGGGCGCTTCCGCGCCCTCGACCAGGAGACCGGCGAGGTGCTGTGGGAGATCAACCTCGGCTCGCCGGTCACCGGTTTTCCGATCAGCTTCGCGGTCGACGGCCGTCAGTACGTCGCGGTCAGCACCGGCACCGCCGCGAGCGCGTCCGCATTCGTCGGCCTCACGCCCGAGCTTCGTCCCAGCTACGGGAACAACCTGTTCGTTTTCGCTCTGCCTTAACACGTCATACGCGGCCGACGCCGCGAACGATGTAGAGGTGACTGCATGGGTTTCCTGGCTCGCCGTTCGAAGCGCCGGGGGTTGGATCTCCCAGTGGCGCCACGGCCGACTTGCCTTGCTCTCACCACCCTCCTGCTGTGCTCCTGCACGCCCGACCTGCAGAACGCCAATTGGTCCGCCTATCTGGGCGATCCGGGACGTAGACACTATTCCGAGTTGGTTCAGATCAATCGCGACAATGTTCGCGAGCTCGAGGTGGCGTGGATCTACGACTCCGGCGCGCTGGTCCCCGGGTCGAGGCCGGTCATGTACACCAGCCCGCTCATCATCGATGGCGTGCTGTATGGCTTGTCACCGAGACTCGTCGCGTTTGCCCTTGACGCAGCGACCGGTGACGAGTTGTGGCGGTACGATCCGGACGCGGCTGGAGCCGCTCAACGGGGGCTCATGTGGTGGCAGGACGACGATCGATCCCGCCTGTTCTATACCGCTGGCCGCGAGCTCATCGCGCTAGATCCGAGCACGGGTCGACCCGTCGAGGACTTGGCGAGAACGGCAGGGTCGATCTAACGCCGAGCGGTAGATCTGCTCCGTTCTTTGTGAGCGTACCGGGCGTCATTTTCGAAGACCTGATCGTGTTGGGTTTTTCGACCGATGAGGGTGATAGAGCCCACGCCGGCTCGGTCCGTGCCTACAGCGCCATCACCGGCGACCTGGTCTGGCAATTCAACAGCCTCCCCCGGCCTGGCGAGATGGGATCCGAAACCTGGGCGGACGGGGCTCTCGAACGAGCAGGTGGGGCGAACAACTGGACGGGAATGGCCCTGGACGCAGAGCGTGAGCTTGTCTTCGTGCCGACGGGCTCCGCCACCCCCGACTTCTATGGAGCATCGCGTCCGGGCGACAATCTGTTTGCCAACTGCCTGCTCGCCCTCGACGCACGAACCGGTGAGCTGCGGTGGTACTTCCAGGCCGTGCGTCACGATCTGTGGGATCGCGACCTTCCTTCCCCGCCCACTCTGGTCGAGATGGAACGCTCTGGCGTGGTCATCGATGCCGTCGCGGTGACGACGAAATCCGGACACCTGTTCGTATTCGACCGTGACACCGGAGAATCGCTGTACGACATCGCCGAAGTATCGGCGCCTCCCAGTGACCTGCCCGGAGAACAGGCCTCTCCGACGCAACCGATGTCCAGCGTCGCCTTTACCCGTCAGTCGTTTGAGACCACCAGGCGAAGCCGGGAGGCGACCGACTTCGTGGAGAACCTGATCAGGGATCTGGATCAACGACCGTGGGCGACCCCGAGCGTGGCCGGCACGCTCTTCTACCCCGCATACGATGGCGGTGCGGAATGGGGGGCTCGGCCTTCGACCCGAATGGCAACCGACTCATCCTGAATGCCCAGGAGATCGGCGGCATCATTCGTCTGCACGAGATTCCAGTGGGATTCAGTAACCGCAACGCGTACGTCGAGCATTGCGCAAGCTGCCACGGCATCGATCGTGAAGGCACCGACGACGGACCGAGCCTGGTAGACGTTGGTCTTCGGCTGACGCGCGGTCAATTGGCGAGGGTCATGCGAGAGGGGAGCGGTCGCATGCCGAGCTACGATCATCTTCAGGATTTCGAGCGCAACGCTCGGTTCCATCGATTTGGCCACGGGCGAGATCGACTGGCAAGTCCCATTGGGCGACTACGCCGAAACGGAAGGACTGGGACTTGGCGCGGAGAACTACGGCGGACCGGTGGTAACCGCGTCGGGCCTGATCTTCATCGGCGCCACTCCGGACAGGAAGTTCCGGGCCTTTTGACGTCCGGGACGGGGAAGTGCTGTGGGAAGCTGAGCTATCCGCCGCAGGATTCGCGACACCGGCAATCTACAGCGTGGATGGCCAACAGTATGTGGTGATCGCGGCCGGTGGCGGCAGGAGGGGACCGCCTTCCGGTTCCGAGTACGTCGCGTTCAGCTTGCCGAAGGACGAGTGAAAGGCGCTGGCTCTGGTGCTGGCGATTCCGGTCGCGGTCGCCGTCAGCCTTCCTGATCCGAGCGCTCCTCGTCGGCGCATGCCGAACACGCGCCGGTCTGGCAGATACGGGCACTCTGCACCATGGCGCCGGCGAGGAGCAGGCTGCCACCCACCGACGTCAGTGTCTCGGGCAGCGGCTCGAGCCAACCGGCAAGAGAGGCCGCCCAGAGCGCTGCTCCCCCGGCAAAGGTGAGGACCACGGCCGCGTTCTTGCAGGCCGGGCTCAGCGCGAGCAGCACGACGCCGAGAACGACAGTCCCGGCCCACATGGCTCGCTCGACGTTTTCGGTGAGCGCGAGCGCGGGCGCCACCACGACGAGGAACGGTGTGAGCGCGCAGTGCAGGCCGCACAGGGCCGCGGCGCACGCCGTCAGGCGCGATCCGGAGGCCAGATACGTGCTCGACGGAACGGTTGCGAGAGAGTCCTTCATGATGAGCCGGCGACGGCAAGAGCAGGGTCTGAACCGAAGAGACTATCGTAACGGATTTTCGGCATCTGCGGCGGCCCTTGCCGCCCTGCCGCCGTCTCTGCTACGGTGGAGAATCCATGATCCACAGAGGAAGTGCGCAGGCGAGGCTCGCACGCCGTAGCCGCGGCTGGCGCGCATGGATCGCCGTTCTGGTGATGGCGATGGCCAGCGCCGCCGCCGCCGAGGTTTTCTGTCACGAGGAGCACGCGGCCGATCAGAATTGCGCCGTCTGCCAGCTCCGACACCAGCCTGCCGCCGAACTTGCCGGCTCGTTGCAGATCGGACTCGCCGAGGTGGCGGAGCCGCTCGAGCAGGCTGCCGGCGGCGAATGGATCGCGTCCGGTCACTTCCGTCGCCTCCCCGCCCGCGGCCCGCCCGCCTAGTTCCCGTCACGCGCTGCGTTTCCGCCATCGTTTGTCGAAGACCCGGCACGGGTCGGCGGTGTCGTGTCATGCGCCCGTCCAGGGTGCTGTCTCAAGAACGCAGCGGCTGGCGCGTTCTCGGCTGCCCTGCACGATGGAAACGGGAAGAGAGTTACGAAGAGTGGAACTCGGGAAGGGAATCTGATGTATCGATTGACAACGACACTTGTTATCGCGGCGGCTTCGATGGCCGTCCTTGTTGCGGCGCCGGCCCTGGCTCAGGAGACCGGCGTGGTGCGCGGCACCGTAACACTCCAGCAATACGGCCCCGTTCAAGGCGCCGTCGTCCTCGTTGTGGGCACGGGCAGGTTTGGGTTGACGGACGAACAGGGGAGGTTCGCAATCGACGGCGTGCCGGCCGGCTCCTACGAAGTCCTTGCGCAACGCGAGCACGTGACCGCGGGACGACAGACGGTGAACGTCGTTTCAGGCGGAGCGGCGACGGTGGACTTCGAACTCGTACTCTCGGCCATTCGCGAGGACGTTACGGTGACCGCCTCGGTGGAAGGCACGGAGACGACGTTCGAGGCGTTCAACGCGGTCACCACCGTGGACGCGTTCGACATCGCAAGGGAGTCGCCCGCCGATCTTGGAGACGCCCTTCGGCACGAGCCGGGCATTGCGATCCGCACCTTCGGCCCCGGAGCCGCCCGGCCGATCATCCGCGGCTTCGACGGTGACCGGGTGCTGATCCTGGAGGACGGTATCCGCACCGGAGACCTGTCGAGCGAGTCCGGCGACCATGGCGTCGCGGTCGACCCTCACAGCGCGGAACGCATCGAGATCGTGCGTGGGCCGGCGACGTTGTTGTACGGCTCGAACGCGGTCGGCGGGCTCGTCAACGTGATCACACCCCACGAGAGCTATCGCGAGTCGCTGATCGACGGGACGCGGGCGCAGTGGAGCGCCGACGTGGGAAGCGCGAATGGCCAGGCAGGCACCAACTTCGGCCTGCAGCACGCACGGAACGGCGTGCACTTCTGGGGCGGCGGCAACCTGCGGCGGACGGAAGACTACGCCACGCCACTGGGGACCGTCGAGAACTCCGCCACCGAGTCGGCCAACGGGCGGGCCGGCGTGGGCTGGCTGGGCGACCGGCTCTTCGCGAGCGCCGGCGTGACGTTGAACGACGGCCGCTATGGAGTGCCGTTCGCCGGCGAGTTCCACGGACACCACGAAGATGAGCACGAAGGGCACGGGGACGACCATGGCGAGACGGCGATCTCGCTCGACTGGCAGCGTCGCGCCGGGCGCGTCGACCTCGGTGTACACAGCCTTGGCAACCCCGTCATCGAGGGGGCACGGCTCAGCCTGAACGTCGTGAATTGGAACCATGACGAGCTGGAGATCGAGGGTGGGCAGGAACGCGTCGGCACGCGCTACGACAACCGGGTCTACATCCTCCGCGCCGATGTGGACCAGCGGCAGACGCAGCGTCTCTCCGGGAGGTTCGGCGCCTGGACGCAGATACGGGACTTCGAGGCGGCGGGCGTCGAGGCGCTGGCGCCCCGGACCGACCTGACGTCCTTCGCGGCCTTCGCCTACGAAGAGCTGAACTTCGGGCGCATTCGCGTGCAGTTCGGCGGTCGGTTCGACCGTGACAACTACCGGGCGGCGGAGCGTACCGGCGGACATGCACACGATGACCACGACGATCACGACGATGACCACGACGACGATCACGACGATCACGA
>VXRJ01000032.1 GCA_009838525.1 Acidobacteriota bacterium | reverse complement strand
TGGACATCGTATCCGCCTTTCGGAATGTGTCCACGAAAGTGGATCAAGCCCAGTCGCTGAACCTCAGTTGCAAGTCAATTGGTTCCCAGCTGCCCTTACGCTAGGCCAGCCACTACGACCACGCGCCCACTATCTGAACCGTACCGGGTTTTCCAGAGACTGAATTACGTGACTCCGGCCACCATGGCTGGAGTCTCCTGACGGCGATAGTACTGCTCTTCGCACTCGACCGGAGGGACGTATCCGATAGGGGCGAGGAGGCGACTGTTGTTGAACCAGTCGACCCACTCGAGGGTGGCCAGCTCAACCGCTTCGACGCTGCGCCACGGTCCACGACGATTGGTGACCTCAGTCTTGTAGAGACCGATGACGGATTCGGCCAGGGCGTTGTCGTACGAGTCGCCGCGGCTGCCCACTGAGGGCTCGATCCCGGCCTCGGCGAGACGTTCGGTGTAGCGAATAGAGAGGTACTGCACCCCACGATCGCTGTGATGCACCAAGCCCTGGGCCGAGTCCAGCGGTCGGCCGTAGAGGGCCTGCTCCAACGCGTCGAGCACCAGGTCCGTCCGCAGCGTCTGGGTAACTCGCCAACCGACGATTCGCCTGGCGAAGGCGTCGATTACGAAGGCCACGTACACGAAGCCGCGCCACGTCGCCACGTAGGTCACGTCGGCTACCCACAACTGATTCGGACGTGTGGCGGTGAAGTTGCGTTCGACCAGGTCCTGCGGCCGCTCGGCCGCGTGAGCCGGAATCGTCGTCTTGAACCGCCGGCCGCGTACCGCACCCTGCAGATTCAACTCGCGCATCAACCGCTCGACCGTGCACCGCGCAACCGCGAAGCCCTCTCGCTTCAACTGCCGCCAGACCTTGCGCGACCCATACACGCCATGGTGTTCGGTCCAGACACGACGAATCTCCGCCTTCAGCCCGTCGTCGTGCACCATACGCGCCGGCAGACGCGACGCGTCCGCCTGCCTCGCCTTGTGCGCGTGATACGTCGCCGGGGCGATCGGCAACACGGCACAGATCGGCTCGACCCCGTAGGCGGCCCGGTGGGCATCGATGAACCTGACCATCACTTCGGTCGGCGGTCGAGCTCCGCCTGTGCGAAAAACGCCGAAGCCTTCCGCAGGATCTCGTTCGCACGCTTCAGCTCGCGATTCTCCCGCTCAAGAGCCTTGAGGCGCTGCCGTTCCTCCGTGGTCAAGCCGGGGCGGCGCCCGGTGTCACGTTCCATCGCCCGAACCCATTTGCGCAGCGTCTCCGCCGAACAGCCGATCTTCGACGCGATCGAGCACAGGGCAGCCCACTGCGAGCCGTGCTCCGGCGCGTGTTCAAGCACCATCCGCACTGCCCGCTCCCGTACCTCAGGTGAGTACCGACTCGGTCTTCCCATCGACTCCATCCTCCCAAGAAATGGAGCCTCCAGGAAACCCGGTACGGTTCAATCTGCAAGATGAAGCCGACCATGAGAATGCCGACGCCCATGCGCGCATCTCGTGCGTCTTTTCGGAACCGCTCCTCAAGCGCCTTGTTGCCGTTCCACTTCGTTGATGTGAGCGCCTTGGCTTTCTCGTCGGTCACAATGACGCCACGGGCCAGGATCCAGACGCCGATGATGTCCAGCAGAAGACCGATAGTGATCAGTATCGATCCAAGCATGGTTGTCCTCTCCTTCCCACCACCGCCAACCTGCCCGAGCTACTCGTTGATCCTGTAACAGACCACGACGCCCTCCTCGCGGTAGAAGTAGCGTTCGTGCGCGTCATGCTCATCGACCACCCACACGCGCCCGGCCAGGACGTCGCCTCCGGGAGTCTCCGTCTCTCCCGTCTCGGTGTTGTGGAAGTAGAGATCCAGGATGTTCTGGTCGAACGGCGTAGCCGATGCCGCGGCGCGGAAGGTGGTGTTGACACCGATGCGCCCGTCGCCGAACGGGGCAGGTGATTCGGTCTCGCCCACCGCGCACGACGTGATGAACCGGGCGCGCAGGCGGAGGGTATCTTCGGCGCACCCTGCCGCCATCAACAGCAGGATCGCGATCGCTGTTCCGCGGAAGATCGTCGTCATGTGGCCCGCGCTCTGCTTAGGAAATGCTGCACGCGATGGCGGTTGACGAACAGCCCGCCAGAACCCTTGCGTCACCTAGAAGAGCCACCGAATCTTAATCGACCGCACGGCAGCCGACCACGCAACAGTCCAGGTAGTCGCCGATCCAACTTAAGTGGTGGCACCATCGCCATATCTAAGAGTCTCCAAGCGCAACAACGTTTCCCCGCCATGCTCACCAAGGTTGTGGGCTGATGAACATCGATGTGGAGAACACATCCCCTGTTCAATAGTCTCGGAGCGCAACAGATGGCGCGCACGACGACAAGCTCTGATGGCGTCGTTGGCCGTCCGATTACTGTTTGTGTGACAGCCTCCGAGCGGGATGCAGCAGCTTCGGACGCCACGGGGCAGGTGCTACACTCGGTTAGTGAAGGTCCTCGTTGCCAACCGGGGCGAAATCGCGGTCCGGATCATGCGCGCCTGCCGCGAGATGGGGCTGCCGACGGTGGCGGTGTGGTCGGACTGCGACCGCCTCGCGCCGCACGTGCGTTACGCCGACGAGGCGGTCGGACTGGAAGCGGACGCGCCCGGCGAGAGCTACCTCCGGATCGAGAAGATCATCGACGCGGCGGCGCGCACCGGCGCCGACGCGGTGCATCCCGGCTACGGTTTCCTGGCCGAGAACGCTGCGTTCGCGCGCGCCGTGCAGGAGGCGGGGCTCACGTTCATCGGCCCGCCCGCCGACGTCATCGACCTCATGGGGGGCAAGACCGCGGCCCGCGCGGCGGCGGCCCGCGCCGGGGTGCCGATTGTGCCGGGAAGCGGCGGCCCTCTGCCGGACGATGCGACGCCGGAGCAACTCCAGGCGGCGGGAGAAGCCGTTGGGTACCCGGTATTCGTCAAGGCGGTCGCGGGCGGCGGCGGGAAGGGGATGCGCCTCGTGCGCGAGCCGGAGTTGCTGCTCCGCGCCATCGAGGGAGCGCGTTCCGAGGCGGCTTCGGCGTTCGGCGACGGGTCCGTCTACCTGGAGCGGTTCATCGAGCACGGCCGCCACATCGAAGTGCAACTGCTGGCTGACGCGCATGGCACGGTCGTGCCGTTCGTGGAGCGCGAATGCTCGATTCAGCGGCGGCACCAGAAGGTGATCGAGGAATCGCCCTCGCCCGTCGTGACCCCGCCGACCCGCCGGGCGCTCGCCGAGGCCGCAGCCAGCCTCGCCCGGGAAGTGGGCTACACGAACGCTGGCACGATCGAGATGCTGTACGACGAGGACGGGTCGTTCTACTTCCTCGAAATGAACACGCGCCTGCAGGTGGAGCACCCGGTGACGGAGATGGTGACGGGGTTTGATCTCGTCCGCTGGCAGTTGCGGATCGCGCAGGGGGAGCGGCTGGACATCGATCCCGCGAAGGCGCTGACGCCCGAGGGCCATGCGATCGAGTGCCGCGTCTACGCGGAGGATCCGGATGCCGGCTTCATGCCGTGCCCCGGACTCCTGACCGCGCACCGGCCGCCGGCCGGCCCCGGCATCCGCGTGGACGCCGGCGTCGCGACCGGCTTCGAAGTGCCGGTCCACTACGACTCGATGGTGGCGAAAGTGATCGCGCATGCGTCGGATCGGCCGACGGCGATCGCGCGGATGGATCGGGCGCTCTCGGAGTACGAGATCGGCGGCGTGCCGACCACGATCCCACTCTTCCGCTGGCTACTGGCGCATGACGATGTGGTGGCGGCACGGTTCGATACGACATTCCTCGATCGCGTGCTGGCGGACCGGCACGGCGAGCCGTTCCTCGAACCGCCGGATGACGGCGAGGAGACCGCGATTCTGACCGCGGCGCTGTCGGTCGCGCTCGGCGGAGCGACGGACGCATCGGATGGCGGCGCGTCGTCGTCGTCGGTCGGGCCGGGCGCCAGCCGGTGGAAACAGACGGCTCGCGTCGAGGGCTTGCGCTAGGCGGCCGGGGAGCCGGACGATGCGGGTCGAGGTTGAAGTGAGCGGCACGACGCATGACGTGACCGTCGAGTCGTCGTCGCCGGGACGCTACGTCGTCTCGTGGGGCGGCGTGTCGCGGGAGGTGGACGCCCGGGTGGTGGAGCGGAGCCGCCACGGGTTGCTGCTGTCGTTCGTGCGGACCGACGGCGGCGTGGCGGCGAGCCGGCTGGCGCGTTGCGCGCCGACGGATCGTCCGGCGGTGACCGCGATCCGGTTCGGCGGTGTCGAGATCGAGGCGGTGATCAACGGCAGCCGCGCGCGTCTTGCCGGCAGCGTCGGCGGCGCCGAGTCGGGCGCGGCGCGGCTGACGGCGCCGATGCCGGGCAGGGTGGTGCGCGTGCTGGTGGCGCCGGGCGACACGGTCGAGGCGCGGCAGCCGCTGGTGGTGGTCGAGGCGATGAAGATGGAGAACGAGATGACCGCCCCCCGCGCCGGCACCGTCACCGGGGTGGAGGTGAGCGAGGGCATGTCGGTGGAGGCGGGCCGCCTGCTCGCCACCATCGAGTGAGCGCTGGCCATGGCGGATGACCTGACGCGCGGGGACGACGGTCCAGAGACGCCCGCGGAATCGGCCGCGTCGCCGGAGAACGCGTCCGACGGGACGCCGGACGTGCCCGACGCGAAGTCGACCGAGCCGGACGCGCCCGACACCACGCTGGCCGCGGCCGAGGAGTCCGAACCGTCCGCCGAGGCGAGCGCCGAAGAAGCAGGCCGCACGTGGCCAGGGGCCTTGCTGCATCGATGGCGGTCCGTGAAACACGGCGTGCGCCGGCGGAGCGAGTGGGCGGTGATCGCCGTCGTTGCCCTGGTCGCCGGTGGCCTCGTTTCGGCCGTCACCGTCGATCTCGGCCCCAGCCTGCGGGTCCGGGCGGAGCAGCAATTCGCCAACGCGATCGATCGGCCGGTGACCATAGGCCGGCTCAGCACCTACCTGCTACCGGGACGATTCCTGATCGAAGACCTCGTGATCGGCGGGCAGAACCCGGGCGAGCGCGACTTCTTCACGGCGGACAGTCTCGTCATCACTACGCAATGGCTGCCGCTGCTGCAGGGGGAAGTCCTCGTCGATTCGGTCGACCTGCAGGGGTGGCGAATGCTCGTCGAGGGCTTCGAGGGCGGCCGGCACACGTTCCCCGCGTTCGTGGCCCGGAGCGACTCGGACGAGGCGTCGCCACCGGACGCCCCGGCGATCCCGGACGAGGCAGCGGAGCAGGAGTCCGCGCGGCGGATTGTCACCACCGTGCAGTACCTCCGCGCGCACGACGGCGCATTCATCTACGAGGATCACGGCGCGCCCTGGAGCATCGTCGCCCCGAACATCGACATGACGCTGGCGAAGACGACCGGCTACGGCGGCCGGGCGGCGTTCAGCGAAGGCACGCTCGTGATCGGCGACTACGAGCCGATGACGATCGCCATGGATGCCGACTACCGGCTCGACGGCGGCCTGGTCGAGCTGATCCGCGCCGACTTCTTCGCGGGCGGATTCGAGGCGCGGGTCGACGGCACGGTCGACATGCTGAACTGGCCGGAGCAGCTCTATCACGTACGCGATTCGGCGATCGACCTGCCGATCATGAAGACGATCTTCTTCGCGCGCGACAACTTCACGGTGACCGGCGATGCGGCGTTCACCGGAACCTGGCACATCTTCGATGGGGGACGCGAGCTGACCGGCACGTTCACCGCGCCGGATCCCACCCTGAACGACCTCGCGTTTCCGGACCTCGACGGCGACCTGATCTGGACGCGGGACCGCTTCGAGATCACACGCGCGCGGTCGTCGTTCTACGACGGCGACCTCGACTTCACCTACGCGATGAAGCCGCTCGGTGCGCCGGAGCCGGGAGTGGCCACCTTCCTTCCGCGCGTCACCGGAGCCAGCCTCGATCCACTGTTGGAGGCGCTCGAGGTGGCGGGCGTGCGCCCGCTCGGGCGGCTCGACGGCGAGGCGCGTCTGGAATGGCCGCTCGGCGCCATCGCGGAGCGGTACGGCGATGCGACGGTCCGGATCGAACCCCCGGAGGGCGTCGCCCTGCTGCCGCGCGGGATCCGCCCGTCGTCGCAGGGGGTCGGCTGGGCGTATGCCACCCAGCGGTTCGAGCCCGACGGCGGACCGTGGCGCTTTCCGATGGGAGGCGAGGCGAGTTTCACGTTCGCGCCGGAGGACGGCGTGCTCGTCGAACCGGGGTGGATGGCGACGCCGCTCACCGCGATCCGGTTCGATGCGGGACGCATAGACGAACCGGAGACAACCCGCATCCCGTTCGATGTCATGAGCGCCGACTGGCAGGAGAGCGACCGCGTGCTGGCGGCGATGCTCACCGCCTTCGACCGGCCGACCGGCGAGCTGGAGCTGGCCGGGTACGGCTCGATGAACGGCCTCCTGCTGGGTGACATCGGCTCGCCCCGGGTGGAGGCCACCTTCGACGGCGACGGGATCCATGCCTGGAACGTCGACTGGGGTCACGGTGAGGGAGACTTCGTCCTGGAAGACAACATCCTGGACGTGACGGCGGGGCGCTTCGACGACGGCGCGGCGGTGCTGGCGATCGACGGAGCGTTTGCGATAGGCCCGCCGCCGCCCGGCAGCGAGGAGCTGGACGTGCGCTTCGAGCTGGAGGGGCTCCCGACCGAGCGCGTGCGGGCGGCGTTCGAACTCGAGGGCTATGCGATCGACGCGCCGGCCTACGGACAGATCCGGCTGTATGGCCCGTACGGCGAGCCGTTCGGCTTCGGCCGCCTCCGTCTGACTGAAGGGATGGCGTACGGCGAGCCGTTCGACGACGCGGAGGCCGATCTCCGCTTCGACGGGACCGGTGTCTGGCTCGACGGCCTGACCGTCCGCCAGGGCGACGGCGACGTGACCGGCGCGATGTATGTCCGGTGGGATGCCACCTACTCGGTGAACGCCGACGCGAGGAACCTCGATCTCTCGGTGTCCAACTTCCTGGGCGGCTTCGGGCTTCCCGTGGACGGCCGGCTCGATGCGGCAATCTCGGGGGCGGGCCCATTCGACGATCCGAGCTACGCGCTGCGCGGCACGATGAGCGACGTCGCCATCGATGGCGCGCCGCTCGGGCAGGTGTCGGGCCGAATCGGCGTGGAGGCCAACGCCATGGCGGTCGAGCTCGAAGCGGCGTCGGCCGATGTGGCCGTTTCCGGGGCGGGACGGATCGGATTCGAGGGCGCCTCGTCCGAGTTGCGCTTCAACGTCACGAACACGCGGCTCGATCCGTTCGTTCGCGCGAGGTATCCGGACCTGCTCCCCGGCGCGGCCCTGCTGGCCAGCGGAACCCTCCTCGTCGAGGGGCCACTGGACGACATGGGGGAGCTCGACGTCGACGTCTCCGTCGATGAAATGGCGCTCGGCCTCTTCGACTACACCGTGCGGAACGACGGCCCGGTCCGGTTGTCGCTCAGCGACAACGTCATCCGGGTGGACCAGATGCGCCTCGGCGGCGAGGGGACGGAGCTGGACGTGACCGGTTCGATGTCGCTTGCCGACGAACAGGTGGCGCTTGCGATAGAGGGCGATGCCAGCTTCGGCATCCTGCAGGGATTCCTCTCCGATGTCCGGAGCCGTGGGGCCATGCGCCTCACGGCCCAGGTGGGAGGCTCGTTCGATCAGCCCGTGGTCAACGGTGAGGCGCGGATTACCGACGGCCGGTTGCGTCACCTGGCCCTGCCGCACGCCCTCGACGCGCTCAATGGCCGCGTGGTGCTGGAGCCCGGGGGCGTCCGATTCGACGAGCTGACGGCGGAGCTGGGAGGCGGGCCAATCACTTTCGGCGGACGCGTCGGACTGGACGGCTACGGTATCGGCGATCTGAACGTCACCGCGTCGGGCCGCAACATCGCGCTTCGCTACCCCGAGGGAATTCGCTCGGAGGTCGACGGGGAACTGACGCTGACCGGCACCGTCGATGCGCCGACGCTGGGCGGCGTCGTCACCGTGCAGGACGCGGTCTGGCTCGACCTGTTCCAGTCGGACGCCGGTTTCTTCGAGACCTCCGACGCCGCGCTCGGGCCGGACGACGGCACGGAATCGCTTCCGCTCCGCTTCGACCTGCGCATCGAGGCGCCGTCGAGCCTGCGGTTCGCCGACAACCAGGCGCAGATCGTCGCGAGCGCCGACCTCACCCTGACCGGGACCTACGACCGGCCCTCGCTCCTCGGGAACGCCGAGATAGAGCGGGGGCAGATCTACTTCGAGGGGAACCGCTACCGGATCACGCGCGGCATCATCGGGTTCGCGAACCCGGTCGAGGTGGAGCCGATCTTCGACATCGAAGCGGAGACCGATATCCGCGTGCCGGGGCAGACGTACCGGGTGACGCTGGGTCTGAACGGCACCTTCGACCGGCTGGAGCAGCCGACCCTGGAATCGGATCCGCCGCTGCAGCAGTTCGAGATAATCGGCCTGCTCCTCGGCGACCGGCGCGACCCGCAGCAGGCGGAGATCCGGACCTTGCGGTCACCGGAGGCTTCACAGCAGGAGAGGCTGCTGCAGGCGGCGGGGGCCGGGCTGCTCAACAATCCCCTCGCGGCCGGCGTCGGCGGCGTCGTTGAACGCTCACTCGGTATCGACAACTTCGAGATCACGCCGGCCCTCGACGATCCGGCGGCGCTGCAGTCGACGCAGCTCGTGCCGACCGCGCGCGTCCGGATTGGCAAGCGGATCTCCGATCGCGCGTATCTCACGTTTTCGCGCGCCGTCAGCGGCACGAACCAGGATCTGATCGTCATGCTGGAGTACGATGCCAGCGACCGACTGTCGTGGGTGCTGTCGCAGAACGAAGATCGGACCTACGCGCTCGATGTCCGCGTTCGGCATGCCTTCTGATGCGGATCCGACGGATCCTCCCGCTCGCACTGGCCCTTGCCGTCCTGGGCGGCGATTCGTTTGACGCGTCGGCCGCGCAGGGCGGGCCGGACCCACTGATCGGCCAGACCGTGGTTGAGGTCCGCTTCGCGAGCGACGGGCGCGAACTCGACGATCCCGCGCTCCGGGACCTGACCGAGACGCGGGTCGGCCAACCGCTGTCGATGCGTGAGGTGCGCGAGACCCTGACGCATCTCTTCAGCCTGGGGCGCTACGGCGGCGCCGAGGTGGCCGCGAGCGCGCTCGGCGGCGGCGTCGCCCTGCTGTATGAACTACAGCCGATCGAAGTCATAGAGCGCATTGCGTTCTCGGGGCCGCGGGTCCTCGACGACGACGAGATCCGTGTCGCCGTGACTCGCATTCACGGGGGCACGTTCGTCAGCAACCGGACGGCGGCGGTGGTCGAAACGGTCCGCGCCTTCTACGCCGCGCGCGGCTACCTCGCGCCCCGGATCACGCCGGAACTGCTGGGCCGGGGCGACCGTCGCACGTTGCGCCTGACGATAGACGCGGGACCCGCTGCGCGGGTCCGCCGCTGGTCCATCACGGGGCCGCTTGCGTTCCACGACACGGTCCGTGCCCGCCTTGGCCTCGTGGACGGTGTGCCCTACGACGGCGTGACGCTCGACGGGGAGTTGGCCGACTACGAAGCGGATCTCCGCGGCGAGGGTTACTACGAGGCCCGGCTGTCACACGACATCGAGCCGTTGGGCGAGGCGGAACTGGACGTGCTCCTGTTCGCGCGCCGAGGTCCGCGGATCATCGTTACGTTCACGGGTGACGAGGTGCCCGGCGCCGACGTTGCGGACCTGGCGCCGTTCGCACGGGAGGCGAGCGCGGACGAGGATCTGGTGGAGGATGCGGAGCAGCGGATCGCGGCGCATCTCCGCGGCCTCGGCTACCGCGACGCCGTCGTCACGAACACCCGCGACGGCAACGCCGACGCGCTGTCGATCACGTTCGATGTCGCGCGCGGCCCGCTCTACCGCGTGGGGCAGGTGGAGATTCGGGGGAACCAAGCGATTCCCACGGGCGAGATCGAGGCGATCCTCGATCTCACCGAGGGCGACCCGCTGGTGGTGCGCGATCTGGACGCCGGGCTGGCGGAGATCGAGGAACGTTACGCGCGGCTCGGCTACGCAACGGTCAGGGCGACCCGGGAAGACCTTGCCGCGCCGGAGGCAGACGGCAACGGGAACGGCAGTGGCGCCGCGAACGGCGTTCCCGCCGCGAACGGCGTTCCCGCCGCGAACGGCGTTCCCGCCGCGGCTGGCGCCGGCCAGGCGCCGGCGGACGGATCGGTCATGCAGTCGATGGCGATCACCATCGTGGAGGGCGTGCGCACGGTGGTCGGCTCGGTCGCCTTCGACGGGGCGATAGCGCTGCCGCCGGCGTCCCTCGCCCAGGTGATTGGTGCGGCCGATGGCGGTCCCTACTATGCGCCACAGGTCAATGCGGACCGCGACGCGCTGCTGACCCGCTACCTCAACGAGGGTTTCGATCGGGTCCGAATCAACGTGGACGCCGCTTTCAGCGACGATCTGACGCTGGTCGACCTCACCTATCTCATCGCGGAGGGCGCACAGGTGCTGGTGGACCATGTGTTGATCGTCGGCAATCGCCAGGTGGACGCCGAGACGATCCGCCGCGAGGTGACGCTGACGCCGGGCAGTCCGCTCGGCCTCGACGATGTCGCCGAGACGCGCCGGCGACTCAACGCGCTCGGCATGTTCCGCCGACTCGACATCCGCGAGTTCAGCCACGGCCGCGACGATCGGCGCGACGTAATCATCGAAGTGGACGAGGCGCCGGGGACGCGCATCGGGTACGGTGGCGGGTTCGAATTGTCGCAGCGGCTCCGGCGCGAGGTGCGCGGGGCGCGGAGCGCCGCGGTGGAGCGGATCGAGTTCGCACCGCGCGGCTCGTTCGAGGTTGGACGGCGCAACCTCTGGGGCAAGAATCGCTCGATCGACCTGTTCACGCGTGTCAGCGTCCGCCGCAAGAACGATCCGGTGGTCTTCGCGCCCGGTGAATCGACTCGGACTCTCGGCTTCAACGAGTATCGCGTGCTCGCCACGTATCGCGAGCCCCGGGCGCTCGGCCTCGCGTGGGACATCGTGATGTCGGGCTACGTCGAGCGCGCGATCCGTCCCGGCTTCGACCTGTTCACGCGCGGAATCACGGCCCAGTTGACCCGGTCGACGGATGTTTCGGCGAACACGACGGTCGGCTATCGCCTCGGCAACAACGACACGTCGAACCGGGTGCTCAACCGCGAGGACTCCGACATCGTCGACCGGCTGTTTCCGAACGTGCGGCTGTCATCGTTCACGGCGAGCCAGGTGCGCGACACGCGCGACGACCCGGTCGATCCTCGTCGTGGCACGTTCGTCAGCCTGGAGACCGAGGTAGCGGCGCGCGCGATCGGGTCGGAGGTGGGTTTTTCCAAGAGCTTTGCATCCGGCGCATGGTACCGGCAGGTCCCCGGAGTCTCCCGCCTGGTGGTGGCGGCGGGAGCCCGGATTGGCCTTGCGTGGGGCTTTCCCCGACGGATCGATGTGGGGGGCGCCGAAGCGGCGGCGGATGTGACCCGTAGCGCGCTGGCGCTGCCGATCAGCGAACGGTTCTTTGCCGGCGGCAACACCACGGTTCGTGGTTTCGCCCTGGATCGTCTGGGCAGCCCGAGGACGGAACCGGGTGGCACGATCGATCAGGACGGCTTCCCACAGGGAGGCAACGCGATGCTGATCTTCAACACGGAGCTGCGGGTCCGCGTCACCCGCGCGGTCGGACTCGTGACGTTCCTCGACACCGGGAACGTCTATGATCGGATCGAGCATATGAGTCTCCGGCGGGTTAGGTCCGGCGCCGGGTTTGGCGTGCGGTATCACTCGCCGGTCGGTCCGCTCGGCTTCGACATCGGTTTCAAGCTGGGCGAACGGTACCTCTTTGGTGACCATCGCAACCCCGAACCCGAGCAGCGCTGGGCGCTGCACTTCAGTTTCGGACAGGCGTTCTGATCGGCCCGCCCACCGCCGCAAGCCGGCCGCCGGCCGCTTCGTCGGCGCCATCACCTGGGCGGTTTTTTTTCTTACGTGTTCCGTCGCTACCACCCAGAGTCTCGACCGCGTCCTCGCGGTCGTGTCGGGCCAGGTGATACTGGCGTCCGATGTCCGCGCCTTTCTCGAGCTGGGCCTGTTCGCGGTCGATACGTCGGATCCCGAGGCTCGTGAGTCGGCAGCGCTCTCCCTGTTGATTGACCGCCGGCTCGCCCTCGACGAGGTAGAGCGCTACGGTCCGGTTCGGCCTTCAGCCGCGCGCGTCGAAGAGAACCTGGCGGCGGTCCGCGCAGGCTTCGCCGACGAGGCCGCGTTCATGCGCCTGCTTGCCGCGGTCGGCCTGGACCTGGACGACCTGCGGCAGATGCTCAGCGACAATGCGCGTCTCGAGGCGTACCTCGCTGACCGGTTCGGCGCATCGGTCCGCCTCGCGGGACCGCGGCCGGCGCCGGTTGCGGACTGGCTGGCCGGTCTCGCCCGCCGCGCCGACATCGCGCGGTTCGATCGGTAGCCTTGCTGCTATCCTCGCTTGATGGCAAAGCGCGCCTTGATCTTGCGAGACGTTCTTGCTTGCGGCATAGCTATCGGGATGGCTGGTGTGTCACAGGTGCCCATAGTGGCCCAACAGGCCGCCACGGCAGCCGTTGCGGAGATCTGGGTTGACGGTGCGCAGCAAACCCGCACTACCGTCGGATTCGATTCGGGGCGCGAGCGCACGGATATCGCCAGACAGTCAGCCGCGGACGACACGACTCCTCCTCAAGTAGAGGACGTGAACATTCAGAGTCGACCTCAGCGCGGCGACACTTACGGGCTTGGCAACCGGGTCACTGTACAAGTCGTGTTCGATGAAGAAGTCACGATGATGTGGCAGGGCGGTGGGCCGCCCCCGTTACGGCTAGCACTTGAGATTGGAAACGAGACCCGCTACGCCTCGATAGATTCCTGTGTCGGCCAGCGCCGGGGGCACTACCGTTGCGGGGGCCCCATTGAGGGGTTCTGGGCTGACTACTACATACAGGCCGGGGATTACGATCCAGACGGCTTGTCAATCGAGGTGAACGCCATACGGCTCAACGGAACGCGCATCCGCGACCTTGCGGGTAACGATGCCGACGTGAGTCTCGGTCCTCATGCGGTTGTTGATGATCCGATTCACAAGGTCGATGGCGGCCTGGATCATCCGCCGATGATCTCGTCCATGGGGCTGAACACGGTACCGAAGGCTAATGACACGTACGGGCTCGGGGAGGAGATCCGCGTCATCGTCTGGTTCGATGAGCACGTCACCGTTACAGGGGCACCAACACTGGCGATAGAGATTGGCTCTCAGATTCGGGAGGCCACTCACTATCCTGCAAAGTTCGACCCGGAAGCTCATTTCTTCGCGTATCGGGTGCAAGCGACGGATGTGGACACGAATGGTATCAGTGTCGGCGCGGACGCCTTGCGTCTGAACGGGGGCAGCATCCGCGACGACAGCGGCAACGATGTCCCGACAGATCTGGCCGCTTGGGCGATTACGGACAACCCGAGACACAAGGTGGACGGCCGCGCCGTGTACGCTCCGGGTGTTGACCTCGTCGCGGTGTTGTCCGAGCCCTTGCACGACGATACGTACGGGCGAGGGGAGACGATCGAAGTACGGATCGAGTTCGATGAAACCCTGTTCTTCTTCGGCCCCTCCGGTCATGAGCCCTTTGAGTTGGCGATTCAGGTCGGTGGCGTTAAGAAACGGGCGAGCGGCGTAGGGTTGTTTCGCTACGAGGTGCAGGTGTCGGACTACGATCCCGATGGCATCAGTATTCCACCAGACGCATTGCGCTTCGTGGGGGGATGGACGATCTACGACGGGCAGGGACGGGACGTCACGGATCTCATGGATTTCAACTTGGGTGCGCACGCGATTACCAACGATCCGTCCCATAGGGTGGACGGCCGCCCCCTCACCGCGGTCGGGACACCGCCCCTGAGACTCCTGGCGGGTCATGAGGCGACGGCGGTAGATCTGTCACAGGTGTTTCATGGGCTGATCGTGTCGGCCACCGCCGTGTCTTCGAATCCGGAGGTGGCGGCGGTAGCCATCTCGGACGCCGTGCTGACAGTGTCTCCGCTATTGGAGGGCACGGCGACGATCGACGTGACGGCTCGGAATGCGACCGAGGTGGCTAACGCGCATCTCGAGGTCACAGTGGTGACCGACCCTGCGGAGACGATTGTGCTGCAGCACACCCTGGCCGCGTTCGGTCGGAACCTGCTTGCAAGCGTGACTCGGACGATCGAGGGGCGGTTCGACGCCACGCCCCGTCAGACGACTCTCATGATTGCCGGGCGGCAGCTTCCTCTTGGAACATCGGGCGCCGTGTCAGATGGCGCGGGGCGCAGTGTTCCAATGGCCGGGCTGGCGCACAGTGCGGATTCGACCCTGCCCGCTTCGGACAGACCGGCGATGTTTCCCGGCAGCCCGCCCGCAGGCCGCCTGCGCGGGGGTGACTTGCTCCGCGGCAGCCAATTCCTGTTGGCGCTCGACGACCAGGGAACGGCTGACGAGAGCGGTGGTGCCGCGGAGCCACCGGCTGTGCGCTGGACGGTATGGGGCGGCGGGGACCTGCAGTCTTTCGAGGGAGAACCGGCGGACGACGCGGCCTACGACGGGCACCTGCTGGCCGGGCACGTCGGCTTGGACGTAGGCACCGAACGGTGGCTGGCCGGAACGGTGGTGTCGCGAAGCACGGGGCAGGCGTCCTATGGTTTCAGCGGCTACGGCAACGAGCCCGTTGGCGCTGGGACCGGGGCGGGCGAGTTGACGATGACACTGACGAGTGTGCAGCCGTATCTGCGATGGAGTCCGCGCGATGGCACGTCCGTCTGGACGATCGCAGGTGCTGGCACGGGCTCGGTGCACAACCTCCGCCGACTTGTCGGGGATCGGCAGGAGACGGGCGAGTTGTCCATGAGGTTGGGTGTCGTCGGCGGGCGTCAGACCTTGGTGTCGCCGGGCCAAACGGAGCTGGCGGTGCGTGGCGACGCAGGCGTCGTGCAGCTCGCAACTGGTGATGGCGAGGAGGTCATCGACGGTTTGTCGGCCACGGTGCAGCGGTATCGCATCGGTATGGAGGTGTCGCACACCCAGCAGGCGCGCGCCGCCGACGCAACGTCGTTCGTGGTTGTAGGCGCGCGTCACGACAGCGGCGACGGCCTGACGGGCAACGGCTTGGAACTGGAGGGCGGGGTTCGAGTGACGCACGCCGGAACAGGCCTCGGGATCGAGGCGCGGGGCCACATGCTGGCGATGCACACGACGCATCGCTATCAGGAGCGCGGACTGAGCGTGATGACACTCTGGACCCCGGGTGGCACGAGCGGCCAGGGACTATCGGTGGCGGTGACACCGCAGTGGGGAACCGGGGCTGGTGGGGCTACGCTCTGGCGCGATCATCTGGCCGGGAGGAGGTCCTTGGGAGAGTTCGTGAACGACGCAGCGTCCGTGGATACCCGGGTGAGCTACGGGATGGCGCTTGGTGCGGGGCGGATGGTCATGCCATTCAGTGAACTGGCGATCCGGCGCGCCGATTCCCGGCGCCTGCGGGTAGGTATGTCGGTGACGAGTGCGCCCCACATGTCGGCACCGCTCAACGTCGAAGTCGCCGGCGAGCGCATCGTCATGACGTCGGGCTGGTCTTACAATCGCCTGGCGCTGACTGGCGGCTTGGGCTTCTAGAGGACGCCTGCCGCGGTGCCGACGCCGGGTAGTCCTCCTACGCGCAGCCGCTCGTGGCGCCGCAGTTGATGCACTTGTAGCAGGCGCCGTTGCGGATCATGATGGCGCCGCAGGTGGCGCACGACGGCGCGTCCTGATCGTTCTGGATCGCGAAGTTCGTCGCCGTCGAAGGCGCCTCCGGGGCTGGACCGCCGGAAGCTGTCGCGGGCGCATCGCGGCAGCCATTCACTGCCGGAGCATCCGTGAACGAGAGCTGCTCGCCATCCTGGCCCTCGGCGGCCGACGTAACGTTGACGCCGGCGGCGTGCTGCGCTTCCGCCGAGAGGAGCTTCGAGGCCATCCAACGGAAGATGTAGTCGACGATCGACTTCCCCTCGCCCGCCGCGCCGACATCGCGCGGTGCGATCAATAGCGGGAGGGAATCCTGAGAGGCGGTCGGGACGATGGTCGTCCAGTTTTGCTCCGGGATAGCCCGGAGCACAGCTCAGCCATTGCATGCTGGGGCGGCGAGTCTTACGATGCGGTGGTTCGCGTCAAGGGCGCGAGGAGACTGATGGGATCCCCAGCTCGTTTGCTCGCACTGGTTGCCGCACTGATAGGCGTCGCTATCGCCATCTCGGCGTGCGACCGTTCCAGTTCCGGGGAAGTCGCTGAGCCTGGCCCGCTGGCGGGTCTCGAGGCGGAGCTCGATTCGCTCGTCCCGACGCTGCTTGACGCGTTCGCGGTGCCGGGCGCCGCGGTCGGCATCATCCACGAGGGCGAGATCTGGATGCAGCGCGGATTCGGCTACGCGGATGTCGCGAGCGGCCGCCGCGTCGACGCGGGCACGGCGTTCAACATCGGGTC
Organism: Acidobacteriota bacterium; assembly: GCA_009838525.1. NCBI lineage: Bacteria > Pseudomonadati > Acidobacteriota > Acidobacteriota bacterium. Next base: position 189,575 of record VXRJ01000032.1, on the reverse strand, counting down.
AATCTCGAAAACCGTGGCCGCATGGGGCGTCATGAAGCTGGTTCAGGCGGGAGACCTCGATCTGGATGCGCCGGCGAGCAGGTATCTCACGCGCTGGCAACTTCCCGAGTCCGCCTTCGACCACGACGGCGTGACGGTTCGTCGGATGTTGAGCCATACGGCAGGGCTTTCATTGTCCTGGTATCCGGGGTTCCAGCCGGACGAGCCGTTACCTACGGTCGAGGAGTCCCTGTCGGGAGCGACCAACGGAACGGGCGGCCTGTTCGTCGCGTACGAGCCGGGCTCGCGGTGGGAGTACTCGGGCGGCGGATACACGCTCACCCAATTGATCATCGAAGAGGTGACGGAGCGGCCGTTCGCCGAGTACATGGAGCGTGAGGTCCTCGAGCCGTTGGGCATGCGCTCGAGCTCCTACGTTTGGGACGAAGACATCGACCGTATCGCGGCGACGCCGTACGGGCCGCGGGGCGAGCCGATCGGGGGACCGCGGTTCACGGCGATGGCGGCGGCGGGGCTCCAGACGACGCTGGATGACATCACCCGGTTCGCGCTGGCCAGCCTGGGCCGACTGAGCGGCGAGCACGGGACAGCCGGCGTCCTTGGCCGTGAGACCCTGGCCCTCATGCAGCTCCCGGTCGAGCCCAGCCGCGACTATGGCTTCGGCTACACCTACGAAGTGTCCGAGGGTGTGGCTCTCGTCGGTCATGGCGGGGCCAATCACGGATGGATGGCGCTGCTCAACTTGGCGCCCGCGACGGGCGACGGCCTCGTCGTCATGACCAACGGCTCGAACGGAGGAGGGGTGCATCGCGCGATCGACTGCGCATGGCGGTCGCGCGTGACCGGCGAGGCGTGCGAGCCGCCCCCGCCCACCCCGGCACCTGTCGACGGGGCAACCAGGTGAGAGGCTACAGTCAAACCACAGCCGACGGACGGGTCAGGCTGCGGCCATCGCCAGCGCGATTTGCAGCAGGTTGAAGCCGGCGTGGCTCACCATGGAGGCGACCGCACTGCGGCGGCGGAGGTAGATTGCCCCCCACGCGGCGCCGAGGAGGCCGGTGACGATCGCGGTGTCCCAGCCCTGCAGCGCGTGACCGAGCCCGAAGGCCGTACTGAAAATCACGAGGCCGACCCAGCCGCCCCCGAGATGCTGTTCGAACCGCCGGAGGATGAACGCTCGCTGCAGTTCCTCGCGCAGGCCGCCCGCAACGACGGCGACGAGGGCGAAGATGGCCACCTGCGCGGGCGTGGTGAGCATGCCGGCGAACGGGTTGTCGGGAACATTACGGAGCGACGGCGCCAGTGCGCCGATCAGGAGAATCCCGCCGGTCGCGGCGACGAGAAAGAACGGAGTCAGCGCCAGGCCGATGGTGGTCTCGCGCCGGATCGGCAGCCGTCCGAGCAGCAGCCCGCGGACCGTCTCGCCTCGCAGGTGGAGCAGGCGGACGATCAGCAGCACCAGAACCGCCGCGTCGACGAACGAGAGGATGACGACGTAGGTGAACGACGGAAAGCCATTCGGCGCGAGCGCGGCGAGACCGGCGGCGCTCAGCACCGCCGCTATCGCGAGTTGCGTCGGGAAGCCGGAGCAGAGCACCACTTCGGCAATCGCGCGGAGCACGTCTCGACGCCAGGCCGCGCGTGAAACGGGGGGAAGGCCGAGCGCCACCGGGGGGACCGCCCAAACGTGCTGCGTCACGGAACGACTGTAGCAGCCTGGCCGGAGGGGTGCAGCAGGAGCACTGGACCGACCTTGAATCCCCCTATGCCTCTGTGGTATATCTTGGGCCGTTATGCCGAGTCGGCACAAAATGTTGTGTTCCAGTACTGTTTTTCTTGCTACCCCTGATGAGGGTTTCCACTGGCGTGCAGGTCTCTGCCGAAACCTCGCTTCGCGCCGCATTCCTTCGCCCTAAACGCCGCTGGCTTCCTGCGAGTCCTAACGCCTCTAGCTTTCGCTGCCTCCGCTAACATCCAAGTTGCCTAGAAGGTAATTTGAGCGGAGGCGGGCTTGTCCGTCTCAACGGCAGGGAGGGGTGTTCGTGGCGAGAGCAGGCATGCAGGAATCGGACGCGGCGCTGTCAGAGGTGGCGGCGCCGGAGGCAGAGGGACTCGAGTTTCCGCGCGTCTTCAGCCGCGCGGAAGTCGATCCGTTCGACGACATCGACTGGGAGTCGCGCTCGGCCGTGATCGCCAACGAAAAGGGCGAGAAGGTCTTCGAGCAGCGCGATGTCGAGATCCCGAAGTTCTGGTCGCAGCAGGCGACGAACATCGTCGTCTCGAAGTACTTCCGAGGCCAGATGAACTCGCCGGAGCGCGAGCGGAGCGTCCGTCAGCTGATCGGACGGGTGGTCGATACGATCACGGGCTGGGCCGACCGGCAGGACTACTTCGCCACCCCCGAGGACCTGCAGGCCTTCAGCGGCGACCTGAAGCACCTCCTCCTGCATCAGAAGGCGGCGTTCAACAGCCCGGTCTGGTTCAACTGCGGCTTCGAGAAAGCGCCGCAGTGCTCCGCCTGCTTCATCAACTCGGTCAACGACACGATGGACTCGATCCTCACCCTCGCCCGGACCGAGGGGATGCTCTTCAAGTTCGGTTCCGGCACCGGGACGAACCTGTCACCGATCCGGTCGTCGCGCGAGCTGCTGGCGGGCGGCGGAACCGCTTCCGGTCCGGTCTCGTTCATGAAGGGCTACGACGCGTTCGCCGGCGTCATCAAGTCGGGCGGCAAGACGCGCCGCGCCGCCAAGATGGTGATCCTGAACGCGGACCATCCTGACATCGTCGACTTCATCAACTGCAAGGTGGACGAGGAACGGAAGGCGTGGGCGTTGATCGACGCGGGCTATGACGGGTCTTTCACCGGCACGGCGTACAGCTCGGTCTTTTTCCAGAACTCGAACAACAGCATCCGGGTACCGGACGAGTTCATGCGCGCGGTGGTGGACGACGGCGAGTGGCAGACCCGCGCGGTCACCGAAGATCGCCGGGTGATGGAGACCTATCGAGCCCGCGACCTGATGCACCTGGTGGCGGACGGGACGCACGTCTGCGGCGATCCGGGGATGCAGTTCGACACGACGATCAACGACTGGCACACCTGTCCCAACACCGCCCGGATCAACGCGTCGAATCCCTGCTCCGAGTACATGTTCCTGGACGATTCGGCCTGCAATCTGGCGTCACTGAACCTGATGCAGTTCGTCCGCGAGGATGGGTCGGGCGAGTTCGACGTCGAGGGGTTCCGCGCCGCGGTGCGCACGCTGATTACCGCGATGGAGGTGATTGTCGGCAACGCCAGCTACCCGACCGAGGCGATCGGCAGCAACTCCGACGCGTACCGGCCGCTCGGCCTCGGCTACGCCAACCTGGGCGCGCTGCTGATGTCGCGCGGCGTGCCGTACGACAGCGACGAGGGACGGGACTACTCCGCGGCGATTACCGCGTTGATGACCGGCGAAGCCTACGCGCAGTCGGCGCGGATCGCGCGCGACTGCGGCGGGCCGTTCAGCGGCTATCCGAAGAACGAGCAACCCTTCCTCCGCGTGATGCGCAAGCACCGCGACGCCCTCCGGGACGTTGACGCCGGACATGTTCCGGACGACCTGTACGGCGCTGCGGCCGAGGCGTGGGACGACGCCGTGTCCCTGGGCGAGTCGCACGGTTTCCGGAACGCGCAGGCGACCGTGCTCGCGCCGACCGGCACCATCGGGTTCATGATGGACTGCGACACCACCGGCGTCGAGCCCGACATCGCGCTCGTCAAGTACAAGAAGCTGGTCGACGGCGGCATGATGAAGATCGTTAATCAGACGGTTCCGGCCGCGCTGGGCCGCCTCGGTTACGAAGACGAACAAGTGAAGGCAATCGTCGAGCACATCGACGACAACGACACCATCGAGGGCGCGCCGCACCTGCGGGAAGAGGATCTTTCGGTCTTCGACTGCGCCTTCAAGCCGGCCAACGGCGATCGCTTCATCCACTACATGGGCCACGTCCGGATGATCGGAGCGACGCAGCCGTTCATCTCGGGCGCCATCTCGAAGACGATCAACGTCCCGACCGACGCGACGATCCAGGACATCGAGCAGGCCTACATCGACGCCTGGCGGCTGGGGACGAAGGCGGTCTCGATCTACCGCGACGGCAGCAAGCGGACACAGCCGCTCAATACGGCGCGCGCGGCGGCGGAAGCGGCGGTCGACGCCCTGCCCGGTCAGCCGGTCCGGCGCCGGCTGCCGGATGAACGCCAGGCGATTACGCACAAGTTCGACATCGCGGGGCACGAGGGCTACATCACGGTGGGGCTGTTCGAGGATGGCTCGCCGGGAGAGATTTTCCTGGTGATGGCGAAGGAGGGGTCGACGATTTCCGGCTTCGCCGACGCGTTCGCGCAGGCGATTTCGTACTCGCTGCAGTTCGGCGTTCCGCTGCAGGTGCTGGTGGACAAGTTCAGCCACGTCCGCTTCGAACCGGCCGGCCTGACGAAGAATCCGGACGTCCGGATTGCGAAATCGATTGTCGACTACATCTTCCGCTGGATGGCCTCGAAGTTCCTCTCGGCGGAAGCGCAGCACGCCGCCGGCGTGAACGTTGCGTCGGTTGCCGAGGGACAGGATGGCGAGCAGCTCTCGTTTACCGACGCCCCGCCCGTGAATGGCGGCGGCGATGCGTCCGCGACGGCCTCCGGCGGTCCAGCCTTGAAGGGGCCGTCGACGGCGACGAACTTCGCGATCCAGAACGATCAGGACGCGCCGTCGTGTGCCACCTGCGGCGCCATCATGATCCGCAACGGCGCCTGCTACAAGTGCATCAACTGCGGCGCCACGAGCGGCTGCGCGTAGGAGCCTGCCGGCTCGATCTACTGCTCCTCGGGCAACTTGCCGCCGGGAATCGGCTCCCAGCCGTACCAGGCGAGCGCGACCAGGAGGATGGAAAACCCGGCGCGGGCGGCCTGTGTCCAGAGCAACTGGCCGTAGTAAAGACTGTCGTTGTGCAGGCTGATGGATTGCAGGCCCAGCAGCCCGGCGACGGCCAGCGCCAGGCCGCCCGGCAGGGAGATCCGCACGAAGACGGCGGCGAGGGCCAGGATGGCGCCGGCGAAGATGCCCCACAGATTGGCCCACCATTCGAGGGCGCCGATGAAGAGCAGGTCGGCGATTCCCGCGAAGACGGCGTAGACGCCGTAGAGGAACATCCCGGCGGCGGCGGCGGCCAGCATGACCTCTGTTGTATCATGCCGCGCTCCCTGCGGGTCGGAACCGGCAGTGGGGAGGCTGGGAGATCATGGATCTGCACCTGACCGACCGCGTGGCGCTGGTGACCGGATCGAGCCGCGGACTCGGCTTCGCGTCTGCCCGCGCCCTCGCCGCGGAGGGAGCCCGGGTCGCGATCTGCGCGCGAGGCGCGGATCGGCTCAGTGCGGCGGCTGCCGAGCTGCGTCAGGTGGCGAGCGCCGTCGGGCGTGGTGCGGATCGCGTCATCGCGATCGAAGCGGACCTGGCCACCGAATCGGGCATCGCAACCGTCATCGACCGGACCGTCGACGCCTTCGGCGGACTCGACATCCTGGTGAACAACGTCGGCCGTGCGGCAGGTGGGGGCATCGCGGAGGCGACCGACGATGACTGGCGCGCCGCGCTGGACCAGACGCTATGGCCGGCCATCCGCGCGTCGCGCCGCGCGGTTCCGCACCTGCGGGCGCGAGGAGGCGGCGTCGTCATCATGATCGCGTCGATCTGGGGACGCGAATCGGGCGGCCGGATGACCTACAATGCCGTCAAGGCAGCCGAGATCAGCCTCGCGAAGTCGATGGCCCAGGAACTGGCGCCGGAACAGATCCGGGTCGTCAGCGTCTGTCCCGGTTCCATCTCCTTCCCCGGCGGGTCGTGGCACCGCCGGCAGCAGGAAGACCCCGAAGGGATGGCGGCCTTCGTCCGGGCGCAGCTTCCGTTCGGCCGGTTCGGCCGGGCGGAAGAGGTGGGGGACGTCGTCGCGTTCCTCGCGTCCGACCGCGCGAGCTGGGTGAGCGGAGCTGCCGTTACCGTCGACGGCTGCCAGTCGCGGTCTCTGATCTAGCAGCCCGTCGTTAAACCCCGCGCATCGCCGTTCGAATGTAGCGGGGGTTCCACCACGGGTTGCCAGGCGCGCTCGACGGGCCGGGCCGGATGGTCGCTATCGCAACCGGATGGTCATGTTGGGGCGATCGACCGGCGTGTCGTCGAACCAGCGCGCGGTGACGGTCTTCGTTTCCGTGTAGAACCGGACCGCCTGCTTGCCGTAGACGTGCTGATCGCCGAAGAAGGAGTCCTTCCAGCCAGTAAACGAGAAGAACGGCAAGGGCACCGGAATCGGCACGTTGATTCCCACCTGCCCGACTTCGATCTCGCGCTGGAACCGGCGCGCGGCGCCGCCCGATGACGTGAAGAGGGAGACGCCGTTGCCGTAGGGATTGCCGTTGACCAGCACAATCGCATCGTCCAGCGTTTCCGTGCGGGAGGTGACCAGCACCGGGCCGAAGATCTCTTCCCGGTAGATCGACATCTCGGGGTTGACGTCGGCGAAGAGCGTCGGGCCGACCCAGTTGCCGTCGGGATAGCCATCCACCGTGCAGCCGGCGCCGTCGAGCACGCACCGCGCTCCCTCGGCCTTGCCCCGGTCGATGTAGCCGAGGATGCGCTCCCGGGCGGCGCGGGTGATCTGCGGGCCGTAGGCAGCGCTCGCATCGTCCCAGGGGCCGGGACGTACCGCGGCCATGGCGTCCTTCAGGTCGTCGAGCCAGTCCGCCGCCTCGCCCACCAGCACGGCGGCGCTGATCGCCATGCAGCGCTGGCCGGCGGCGCCGCAGGTGGCGCCGACGAGGCTGGCGATGGCCTGGTCCTTGTCGGCGTCGGGGAGGATCACGAGGTGGTTCTTGGCGCCGGCGAGCGCCTGGACCCGCTTTCCGTTCGCGGCGGCGCGGGTGTAGATGGCCCTGGCGACAGGCGCCGAGCCGACGAAGCTGACGGCGCGCACGTCCGGATGGTCCAGCAGGGCCTCGACCTGCGGCTTGCCGCCATGGATCACCTGCACCAGCCCGTCCGGGGCGCCGGCTTCGGTGAGGAGCTCCATCAGCCGGTTGGGGACCGTCGGATCCTGCTCGGACGGTTTCAGCACGAACGTGTTGCCGCAGGCGACGGCGAGCGGAAACATCCACAGGGGCACCATGGCGGGGAAGTTGAACGGGGAGATGCCGACGCAGACCCCGACGGGCTGCACGAGGCTGTAGGTGTCGATGCCCCGGGCGACGTTCTCCACCGTCTCGCCCATCATCAGCGAGGCGATGCTGCAGGCGTGCTCCACGACCTCGATGCCGCGCCACACTTCGCCGCGCGCATCCTCCCAGGTCTTGCCGGTATCGCGGCAGAGCAGGCGGGCGATGTCGTCCTGATTCTTCTTCAGGATGTCCTGGTAGGCGAACAGCAGCCGCGCGCGCTCGGGCGTCGGCACGTCGCGCCAGGTCCGGAACGCCGCCTTCGCGCCCTGGACCGCGTCGTCCACCTCGTCGGTGGTGGCGAACGGAACCTCGCAGATGACTTCCTGCGTGGCGGGATCGGTCACGTCGATGCCGCTCGCGCGGCTGTCGACCAGGCGACCGTTCACAAAGAGCTTGAGTTTCAACGGCGGGCGCGCTGCTGTTTGCGCCGGCTCGCGACCGTCACCTCGCCGAAGCGCTTCCGGAAGCGATCGACGCGGCCTTCGGTATCGACCAGTTTCTGCTTGCCGGTGAAGAAGGGATGGCAGGAGGAGCAGATCTCCAGGTGGAGCTGCTGCTTGGTCGACCGGGTCTTCCAGGTGGCGCCGCAGGCGCACCGGACGTCGACCTCATGGTATTCCGGGTGAATCTCGACCCTCACGCTCTCTACCTCCGCTCCCTGTACAAACGAACATTATAGCAGCGGCAACGCTGTCCAACCGGGATGCCTCGCCGCTCGAGTGTGGCGGATCGCACCACGGGCCTCCTGGCGCCGCTACCAGTCGTATGCCAGCGACCCGATGACGCTCAGGCCAGGGCTGGAATAGCGATCGATGACGGGGTCGTTCGCAAGGCGGCCGCGGACGTTCCACCACTCGAAGTAGGTGCTGTTGGTCAGGTTGAGAGCACCCAGACGCAGCCGGAGATCGTCGGCAAGTGACACGAAGCCCACCAGGTCGACAACCTGATAGGCCTGAGGGGCAAACTGATTCTCTCCGGGCGCGCCCTGGTACGACTCGACCAACCGGATGGACAGTTCGCCGCCCCAGCGGTTCGATGGCGGGGCGTACCGGATGCCCACCACGCCCTCGTCGGGCGCGATCGATCCGAGTGGCGTCTGGGTGGCGATCGGCGCCACGGCGGCGTCCTTCAGGATCTCGGCGCCCTCGATCCATGCGTAGCTGCCGCGGAGCATCAGGTTGTCCGTGAGGTACGCCTCGCCGCGCAACTCGATTCCCTGGATCTCCGCCTCCTCCAGGTTCTGACTCTGGAACTCGAGCAACCGGGTCATCGAATTGAAACCGAGTTGGGTCAGCTCGATGAAGTTGTCGTACCAATTGGAAAACGCGGTAAAGCCGAAACTGGCCCGCTCGAAAGAGGTCCGGATTCCCACCTCGAGGTTGTCGCTCGTCTCGGCGAGCAAATCGGGGTTGGAAAGGGTTGTGTAGCTGGCGCTCGGGTTCGTAAAGCCGGTGTTCACGTCGCTGTAGGGGGGCGCCCGGAAGCCGCCGGCGTACTGGGCATGCACCGTTACGACGTCGGATACACGGGCGGCGATGCCGAGCTTCGGCGATATCGCCGTGTCGGAGAAGTCCGACGCCGGCGGATTGAGGCTGGCGACGTAGACCGGGTCTGCCTGGTTCGCGTCGAGCGCATAGTGATCGATGCGAACGCCGGGCACCAGGCTGAATCGGCCGAACTGCAGTTCTCCCTGCAGGTACGCGCCTCCTTCCACCACCTCGCTCTCCGGGAAGTACTTGGTCGGCAGGATCAGGTCGGTCGGGATCGGGTCGCCGGTGACGGCGTGGGTTTCCGTCCGGTCGCGCAGTATGTCGAAGTAGTCGGTCTTGTAACTGGCCCCGAACGTGAGGAGCATCCCGTCGTCCTGGTTGCCGATCCACTGCTGGCCCTGGGTCGAGCCGCCGTAGCCCGCCTGCTCGTAGGTGAGCGTGCCGTGGCGCAACAGCGGGACCGGCGGGCCGGCGCCGAACGTCAGCCGCTCGCGGTCGACGGTCTGGGCGGTGTCGTTCGACTGGACGTACAAACGCCACGATATTGAATCGAGCCAGCCGCCCAGCAGCCTGTGGTCGAGCGACGCGCGTGTGCGAGCCTGGGTATCGAGGGCATTCGACGTGACCGTGTTCCACCGGAAGGGTCCGAGGTAGACCATTCCCTGATCCGACAGCCACTCCGTGTCGACGCGCGTGTCGTACCGCTCCATCGCCACGCGCCAGACGTTGCCCGGCGAGGCCGTGTAGACCAGCTTGGCGAGGAACTGCGCCCCGCGGACATCCTGCGGATTAGGCACGGTACGGGTGTTGTCCTGCGTCTCTACGGTACCCATGTTCCGGATCTCGTGTCCGCGGTTCACGCTCGTGAAAAGCGATCCCTGCAGCCGGTCGTTGCCGCCGGCCAGTGAGATGTTGCCGCTCACGTCGTTGGCGCGGCCGTCCCACGTCGTCTTGGCGCCGACGTGGAAGTTCCGGCCACGAAGGTAGTCGGCCGGATCCTTTGTGAAGAGCGAAACGACACCGCCGAGCGCGTCGCTGCCGTAGAGCGCCGAATTGGCGCTACGGACGATCTCGACGGACTTGAGGGCATCCACATCGAGACTGGCCTGATGCACGCTGAACGGCGCGAAGTCGAACTGCTCCGACATCTGGACGCCGTCCACCTGCGTCATCACGCGGTTGCCGCCGATGCCGCGGATATTGAAGCCGTTCAAGCCGAGCCGGGTGACGTTACTCTCGATGTAGACGCCCGGCTCGTACTTGACGAGGTCGGCGAAGTTCTCGGCCAGGCGTTCCTGGATCGTGTCGGCGTCGATTACCGACACCATGCCGGGCGTATCGCGCACCGGTGCGGGCCGGAGCGTCGCGCTGACGGTTACGGAGTCCAGGAATGTGAGCGGATCGTCGGTCGTCTCCGTAGCGTCGGCTTCCTGCTCGCTCTCGGCCTGCGCGCCCGCGGCTTCCTGCTGGGCCAATGCCACGAAGGGTTCCGCGAGGGTTACGACGAGAGCCCAGAGCAGGGCGACGCTGAGCGCGGGGACGTCGCGTGCCCCACCGGCTCGGCCTGTTAACACCATGTTGCTTTGCTTCCCATAGTTTACGGTGGCGCGCCACGCGGTGGCGGTTGGCCGGGTGTCGCTCAGGCGTCGAGCATCGCGGCAAGTCCGGCCAGAACGGGGCGGACTCCTTCGCCCGTCCGGCTGGATAGCGGGAAGACCTCAACGCCAAGCGCCGTTGGGTGGGCGCGCCGGGCGGCGGCGAGCGCGCTCCGGGAGAGCCGGTCGATCTTGGTGGCGACGACCGTGATCGGGGAACCGATGTCCTCGAGCCAGGCGAGCGCGTCCCGGTCACTGCCCAGGCCGGGGTGGCGCGCGTCGACGACCAGCAGGGCGCCGGCAAGCCAGGCCGTGCCGACGGGCCGGTCCGCGGTGTCCGGCCTGGCCAATTGGCTGAAGAAAGTGCGGGTCAGCTCGTCGAACTGACGCCGGGCGTTCCCGCCTCCCCGCGCGTAGCCGTAGCCGGGAAGGTCGGCCAGGGTCACGCGTTGCGGCTTGCGTCCCGGTTCGCTGGTGTGCAGCGCGTAGAGATTGGCGAGTCGAGTCGTGCCCGGTTTCTGGCCGGCGCGGGCGATGCGGCGGCCGGTCAGGGCGTTGATCAGGCTCGACTTGCCCACGTTCGAGCGGCCGACGAGGGCTACCGTCGGCCCGCAGTCGGCGGGCAGCCGCCCATCGGCCGGCACGCTGGTGACGAAGGCGGCGTCGAGGATCTTCACCGGGCGGTCCCCCGGGCCCGCCGGGTATCAGTGGGTGGTCTGATCCTCCGCGACCGGCTCCACCTTTTCGGCTTCGAGGGCCGGAAGCTTGGGGGTGGGATTCTCGGTCAGGGCGAGCTTCAGCACCTCGTCCATGGTGTCGACCATGTGGAGATCGACCGCGTCGAGCACGGACTTCGGGATGTCGGCGAGATCCTTCTCGTTGTCCCTCGGCAGGATGATCGTCTTGAGGTTCGCCCGGTGGGCGGCGAGCACCTTCTCCTTGACGCCGCCGATCGGCAGCACCTTGCCCCGGAGCGTTATTTCGCCGGTCATCGCGACGTCGCGCCGTGTTGGTATGCGGGTGAGGGTCGAAACGAGCGCGGTCGTGATCGTGATGCCGGCCGACGGGCCGTCCTTCGGAATGGCCCCCTCCGGGACGTGAACGTGGACGTCCGTCTTCCGGTTGAACTCCTTCGGAATACCGAACTCCTCCGCTTTCGCCCGTACGTAGCTCATCGCCGCCTGGGCCGACTCCTGCATGACGTCGCCCAGCTTGCCGGTCAGCGTCAATTGGCCGCGGCCCGGCATGAGCGTGGACTCCGTCAGCAGCAGCTCACCGCCAGCTTCGGTCCACGCAAGGCCGGTCGCGATGCCGATCTCGTTCCGCTCCCCGGCATCGGTCGGCCGGAACTTCGGCACGCCGAGATACTCGGTGATCGACGTCGCGTTCACTTCGGTGCTGAACGTCGTTCCCTGGTCGACCACCTGGCGGGCGACTTTCCGGCAGACCGAAGCGATCTCGCGCTCCAGATTGCGAACGCCCGCCTCGCGCGTGTAACGGCGGATGATCGTCTCGTAGGCATCGGTAGTGAACGTGGCGTTGTCCGTCGTCAGGCCGGTTGCCTTGAGCGTCTTCGGCAGGAGGAACCGCTTCGCGATCTCGGTCTTCTCGAGTTCGGTGTAGCCCGACAGTTCAAGCACTTCCATCCGATCCCGGAGCGCCTGCGGCACCGTGTGCAGGACGTTCGCCGTGCAGACGAACATGACGTGCGACAGGTCGTACTCGACGTCGAGGTAGTGATCGAGGAAGGTGTTGTTCTGCTCCGGATCGAGCACCTCGAGGAGGGCGGCCGACGGATCTCCGCGGAAGTCCATCGACATCTTGTCGACCTCGTCGAGCAGGAAGACCGGGTTCATCGTTCCCGCCTTCTTCATCATCTGGATGATCTGACCCGGGAACGCGCCGATGTAGGTTCGCCGGTGACCCCGCACTTCAGCCTCGTCGCGCACGCCGCCGAGCGACAGCCGGACGAACTTGCGCCGCGTCGCCCGTGCGATCGACTTGGCGAGTGATGTCTTCCCGACTCCGGGCGGGCCGGTCAGCGTCAGGATCGTCCCTTTCGGCTTCTTGACCAGCGAGCGGACCGCGAGGAACTCCAGAATGCGGTCCTTGATCTTGTCCAGGCCGTAGTGATCTTCGTTCAGGATCTGCTCGGCGCGCTTCAGGTCGCGGCTCTCGCGTGTCTTCTTGAACCAGGGAACCGCGATCAGCCAGTCGAGATAGTTGCGTGAGACGGTCGCCTCCGCTGACATCGGCGGCATCGCCTCGAGGCGCTTCAGTTCCTGCAGCGCCTTTTCCTCCACGTCCTTCGGCATCTTCGCCTTCTGGATCTTCTTGCGCAGGTCGTCCACTTCGTTGCCGCGATCCTCCTTGCGACCCAGCTCCTTCTGGATCGCCTTCATCTTCTCGTTGAGGTAGTACTCCTTCTGCGCTTTCTCCATCTGCTTCTTCACGCGGGACTGCACTCGGCGGTCGACCTGGAGCTTCTCGACCTCGCCGTCGAGAATGCTGCCGATACGCGTAAGGCGCTCGAGCGGAGAAACGATCTCGAGCAGATTCTGCTTTTCGTCGACGCCGATCGCGAGGTGGCCGGCGATGGTGTCGGCCAGCTTGCTCGGGTCGTCGACCCGAACCGCGTTGATCATCGTCTCGTACTGCGGGTTGTTCGACAGCTTCACGTACTGTTCGAACTGCGAGCTGACCTTCGCCATCGCTTCGTCGAGATCGTCGGCTGAATCACGGCCTGCCGCGAGCACCTTGACGACTACGCGATGGAAGCCCTTGTCGTCTTTCCACTCGATCGCCCGCGCGCGATCGACGCCCTCGACCAGTACCTTCACGTTGCCGTCGGGCAGACGCAGGCTCTGGACGATGTTGGCGATGCACCCCATCGTGTAGACGTCCTGGGGGCTGGGATCGTCGTTCGCCGCGTCGCGCTGCGCCGCGAGGAAGATCCGCTTGTCACTCGCCAGCGCGTACTCCAGCGCCCTCGTGGACGAGGGGCGTCCGACAACGAACGGGATCATCATGTGCGGGAACACGACGACGTCCCGTAGCGGCACGATCGGCAGGGTTTCGTAAGACTCCATAAGCGTGTAACGTTCCGGCCGCCTTATCCGGCCTTTTCGATCAGCGTGAGCGACGGATCCTGGGCCAACACCGCGTCACGCGTGATGACGCACTCGGTCACCTTCTTGTTGCCTGGCAACGTGAACATGATATCGAGCATCAGGTCCTCGATGATCATGCGGAGGCCACGCGCACCGATCTTTCGGCTGAGCGCCTGCTCGGCGATAGCCTCGATGGCGTCGTCCGTGAACCGCAGCTTCACGTTTTCGTACTCGAACAGCTTCTGGTACTGCCGAGTGATGGCGTTTCGCGGTTCCGTCAGGATCTGGATCAGGGCTGCCTTGTCCAGCTCGTGCAGCGTCCCCTGCACCGGCAGCCGGCCGACGAACTCGGGGATCAGACCGAACTTGATCAGGTCCTCCGGCTCGACCTGCTGCAGCAGCGTGCCGACGTCGGCCTGACGGGCCGAGCGGATGTCGGCCCGGAAGCCGAGAGTCTTCCGTCCCAGCCGCCGCTGGATCTGCTTGTCGAGGCCGACGAACGCGCCGCCGCAAATGAACAGCACGTTGGTCGTATCGACGTGGAAGAACTCCTGGTGGGGATGCTTGCGTCCGCCTTGGGGAGGCACGTTGGCGACCGTCCCTTCGAGAATCTTGAGCAGCGCCTGCTGCACTCCTTCCCCCGAGACGTCGCGGGTTATGGACGGGTTCTCGTCCTTCTTGCAGATCTTGTCGATCTCGTCGATGTAGATGATCCCCTGCTGGGCCTTTTCGATGTCGCCGCCGGCGGCCTGCAGCAGCTTGAGGATGATGTTCTCGACATCCTCGCCGACGTACCCCGCCTCGGTCAGCGTCGTCGCGTCGACGATGGTGAAGGGAACCGACAGCAGGCGGGCGAGTGTCTGCGCGAGCAGCGTCTTGCCGGTGCCGGTCGGTCCGATCAGCAGGATGTTCGACTTGTTGAGCTCGGGATCGTTGCGGCTCCGGGACTGCTTCTGGATCTCGACCCGCTTGTAGTGGTTGTAGACGGCGACCGCGAGCTTCTTCTTGGTCACCTCCTGGCCGATGACGTACTGGTCGAGGAACTTCTTGATCTCGCCGGGAACCGGCAGTCCGGAACGAAGCCCGCCCTTGCTGTCGAACCGGGCGTCGTCAGCGATGATGTCGTTGCAGACGTCGACGCACTCGTCGCAAATGAAGACCGTGGGGCCCGCGATCAGCTTGCGGACGTCGTTCTGATCCTTGTTACAGAACGAACAACGGAGGGTCTCGCTCTCGGACTGCTTGGCCATCACGGTGCGTCAGCCGGGCGCCTCGCCGCTCTCGGTGTGACGCGGAGTTTCACCACGGGCTGCTAGGCGCGCTGGCGAATCACGTCGTCAATGATACCGTATTCGCGCCCCTGCTCGGAGTTCATGATGTAGTCGCGCTCGGTGTCCTCGGCGATCCGATCGAGCGGCTGGCCGGTGTGCGACGAGAGAATCTCGTTCAGTCCCTGCCGCATCCGGAGGATTTCCTTGGCGTGAATATCGATGTCGGTGGCCTGTCCGCTCAGCCCTGTCATCAGCGGCTGGTGGATGACGATGCGGGAGTTCGGCAGCGAGAAACGCTTCTTCGGCGTGCCCGCCGCGAGGAGCACCGCCGCCATCGAAGCCGCCTGCCCGATGCAGGTGGTCTGCACGTCGGGCTTGATGAACTGCATCGTGTCGTAGATGGCGAGGCCGGCGGAGATCGACCCGCCGGGGCTGTTGATGTACAGCATGATGTCCCGGTCCGGATCCTCCGCCTCGAGAAAGAGCATCTGCGCAATGATCAGATTGGCCAGGCCATCGTCGATGGGGGAGCCGATGAAGACGATGCTGTCCTTCAGCAGGCGCGAGTAGATGTCGTAGGCTCGCTCCCCGCGGTTGGTCTGCTCGACCACCATCGGGATGAGCTGCGCGTGCTGATCAGGCATGGATGATCGTAGCACGCGACATCAGGAACTCGACCGCCTTCTCGCGGCGCAGCCCGGACTGCAGGCGGGCCTTTCCCCCCTGCTTTTCGAGCAGCGCACGGGCCGCGGCGGGGGTCCGCCCCGATAGTTTCGCCTGACGATCGATCTCGCGGGTGACGTCGTCGTCGTTCGCTTCGATCGACTCGCGCCGGGCGATCTCGTCGAGCACCAGCGTGCTCCGCACCGCGTCGGTGGCCGACGGGCGTTGCTGTTCCCGGAAACCCTGCCAGTCGACCGGCGCCTTGCGCGGATCGACACCCTCGGCGGCCATGCGCTGCACAACCTGCTCGATGCGGCGGTCCAGCTCGCGCTCCACCAGCGCCGTCGGAACGTCGACGGTGACCCGGTTGGCGAGCTGGCGCAGCAGATCGCCGCGCACCTCCTGGCGCGCGTCCTGCTCGGCGGCGGCTTTCAGGTCTTCCTCGATGCGGGTGCGGAGCGCGGCGAGGTCGGCGAAATCGCCCAGGCCCTGCGCGAACGCATCGTCCACGTCCGGGAGCACCGGCTGGTTGAGGGCGGTTACCTTGATGTCGTAGGTCACTTCACGGCCGGCGAGCCGCTCTACCGCATCGTTCTCGGCGTGGGTGACCGTGAACGAACGGGCGTCATCCACGGACAGGCCGGTCAGTTCGGCATCGAAGCGGGGCGGGTTGACATCGCTTCCGATCTCGATCCGAACGCCGTCGAGATGCTCGGACCCCTTCCCGCCCTTGCTGTCGGCCAGGCGCCGGTCGAGGTCGAGGGTGACGATATCGCCACGGGCTGCCACCCGGCCCTCGACCGGTTCGAGGCGGCCGGCGCGCTGCCGTAGCCGTTCGATGGCTTGATCGATGGCCTCGCCCTCGACGTTGACCGGTGACTGCCGCAACGTGAAGGCCGTGTAGTCGCCCGGATCGATGGCGGGCAACGTCTCGAAGAGCGCGGTGAAGGTGAGCGGCTTGCCTTCGTCTACCTCGACGTCGCGGATCTCGGGGGTGGCGACGGGTTGAATCTCCTCGTTGTCGATTGCCTCGTCGACCGCCTCACGCACCAGATCCTCGGCCACCTCGCGGAGGATCTGATCGCGAAAACGGGTCCGGATCACCTTGGCCGGCGCCTTGCCGGGGCGGAATCCCTGCAGCTTCGCCGTCCGGCGGTAACGGTTCGAGAGCCGGTCGATCGCCCGATCGACCCGGTCGGCCGGGATCTCGACCGTCATCTGCTTCCGGCAGGCGCCGACGTCCATTACTTCGGTTTTCATGATTTACCGGGTGCGGGGTGGTGAGGGCGCGCAGGTTGGTGCGAAAGGGGGGATTTGAACCCCCATAGCCTTGCGGCTACCGGATCCTAAATCCGGCGCGTCTGCCAATTCCGCCACTTTCGCATGGGTAGCCGGCCCCAGCCTAGCACGTCTGCTACGATCCCGACATGGACGCGTCGCTGTCCGCCGCACAAGGGGTTGTCGACGGGCAGGAGGCGTTCGCCGCCCGCGCGAGAGCGATCGTCGACCGCCAAGAGGCGGTCGAGGCCTACCGCAACAACCGCGCCCGGACGCAGGCGCTCTTCGACCTGCTGACGCCCGACGCGTACTACGCGCATCCGATCCCGCTTCGGCATCCGGTGGTCTTCTACGACGGCCATATTCCCGCTTTCGCGGTCAACGCACTGCTGAAGCGCGGCCTGGGCCATCCCGGGATCGACAACGATCTCGAGATGCTCTTCGCGCGGGGCATCGACCCTGCGGATCGTTCGGCCGCCGCCAGCTCGGCCCGCGACGCCTGGCCGTCGCGCCATGCGGTGGAGCGTTATGTCGCGAAGGCCGACCAGGCCATTCTCTCCGCCCTCGCTTCGGGGCCGATCGAGGGGACGGCGAACGGGGTGGTCCGGCGCGGTCAGGGGGTCTTCACGATCCTGGAGCACGAGGCGATGCACCAGGAGACGCTGCTTTATATGTGGCACTGGCTCGAAGGGTCGCAGAAGCGCTGTCCTGCCGGCTACGAACCGGTTGGGCTCGATGCGCCCGCGCCGCCGCAGGAGGAGATGGCGGCAGTGCCGGCGGGCCGGACGACGCTGGGTGCGCGGATCGAGGACATCCCGTTCGGCTGGGACAACGAGTTTCCGGAGTGTCCGGTCGATGTGCCCGCGTTCGCGATCGATGTCCATGACGTCACCAACGCCCGGTTCCTCGAGTTCGTCGAGGCGGGTGGCTACACGATGCGGTCCGTCTGGTCCGAGTCGGCCTGGGCGCGGCAGCAGGGTTCCGGTCGCGCCCACCCCCGTTTCTGGGAACGCGAGGGCGAGCGGTGGTACTGGCGCGGCATGTTTCATTGCGTACCGCTCCCGCCCGCCTGGCCGGTCTGGGTCACGCACGACGAGGCGTCCGCCTATGCCCGCTGGCGTGGGCTGCGGCTTCCGACCGAGGCGGAATTCCACCGCGCCGCCTACGGCACGCCGGCGGGAACCGAACGGACGCATCCGTGGGGCGAGACGCTGCCCGCGGCCGCGCACGGCAACTTCGACTTCCGGCAGTGGGATCCGGTGCCGGCTGGATCGCACCCGGTCGGCGCGAGCGCCTGGGGCATTCAGGACCTCGTGGGCAACGGCTGGGAGTGGACGTCGACCGCCTTCGACGGGTTCCCGGGCTTCGAGGCGATGGCCTCCTACCCGGAATACTCGGCGGACTTCTTCGACGGGGACCACTTCGTGGTGAAGGGTGCGTCGCCCGCGACTCCCGCCGGTCTGATCCGCCGCAGCTTCCGGAACTGGTTCCGTCCGTACTATCCCTACATGTACGCCACGTTCCGCTGCGCCCGGGACGACGCGTAGCCGCGGAATGGTGGAGGGCTCGGCCGGCGCGGCGGCGACGGAACGGCGGCAGGGCCTCGAAGCCGCCAGACTGGCCACTGACGTCGTCGACGGGCTGCGGCGGCAACCGAAGCAGATCCCGCCCTTCTATCTCTATGACGCCCTCGGGTCGCAACTCTTCGAGGCCATCTGTGAGCTGCCGTGGTACCCCATCACGCGGGGGGAGTGCGCGCTCCTGGCGCGCGAACGGGATGCCATTCTGGACCGCCTCGACACGCCGGCGACCTTGGTGGAGCTGGGTGGCGGGAACGGCGAGAAGCTGGCGATCCTGGCCGAGGGTTTCGCCTTGGCGGGACGCACGGCCGACGTCCACCTGATTGACATCTCCGCGACCGCTCTGGAGCGGGCGTGCCAGACGGTCGCCCGCTACGGGACGGTGAGGGTCCATGGCCATCGCGCGGAGTACGCGGCCGGGCTGCGGGAGGCGACCGCACGACTCGAGCCGAACCGGTCGGCGATGGTGCTCTTCCTCGGGTCCAACATCGGCAATCTGCATCCCGATGAGGCGGATCGCTTCGTCGCCGAGATCCGTGAGGGTCTCCGTCCGGGCGACAGCTTCCTGCTGGGCGCCGACCTGGTGAAGCCGGAAGCGGATCTCATCATTGCCTACGACGATCCGCTCGGCGTCACCGCGGCGTTCAATCGCAATCTGCTGGTTCGGTTGAACCGCGAGCTGGACGCCGACTTCGACGTGGAGCAGTTCACCCACCAGGTGGTCTGGAACGCCCGGCGGTCGCGAGTCGAGTCGTACCTGGTGAGTCAGGCGGACCAGACAGTCTGCTTCCGGGAGATCGACTGTTGCATCCGGCTGGACGAAGGTGAAGGTATCTGGACCGAGAGCTCCTACAAGTACGAGCCGGAGCAGATCGTGGACCTGGGAGAGCGGGCCGGTTTCGTCCGGCGGGCACAGTGGATCGAGGAGGAGACGCGGTTCGCGCTGACGCTGTTTGACGTGGCATGACCGATCCGGCAGCCGATCATCGGGCGATGGGCGGAATGAGCGTGCGGTATCTCGTGGCCGCCGCCTGCCTCGTCATCATCATCGCCGGTCTCCGCGCGGCGGCGGAGCTGATCCTCCCGTTTCTGGTCGCGGTCTTTCTGGCGATAGTGAATGTCCCGGTGATGAACTGGCTGGTCCGGATGAAGGTGCCGAAGCCGCTGGCCGTGCTGGGGACGATCCTGATGGCGGTCACCGTGATCGGGGCGCTGGTGGCGGTGCTCGCGGGATCGATCAACCAGTTGACCGCCGCGGTGCCGGCCTACCAGGCGCGGCTGGGCGAGCTGGCGGAATCGCTGATGGGGGTCGGTGCGCGGTTCGGTCTGCCGGTGGAGCAGTGGACGTCGCTCGACCTGGCCCCGTCCGGGGTGTTCGACCTCCTCGGCGGGGTCATCGGAGACACCGTCCGGGCCGTCGGCGCGTTCCTGTCGAACACGTTTCTCGTGCTGCTGACGGTGATCTTCATCCTGTTCGAGGCGGCCGGTTTCAGCCGGAAGATCACCGCCGCTTTCGGCGCCCCGCGCGAATCGTTCAGCCAGTTCACCCGCATGGCCCAGCAGGTGCAGACCTATCTCGTCGTCAAGACCGCCATGAGCGCCGCAACCGGCCTCACCGTGGGGATCTGGGTGGCGCTGATGGGCCTGGACTTCCCTCTGCTCTGGGGGGTGCTGGCCTTCCTGTTCAACTTCATCCCGACGCTTGGATCGATCGTGGCCGCGGTCCCGGCCGTGATGCTGGCGATCGTGCAGTTCGGGCCGGGCCGGGCGGCGGTAATCGCGGCAGGCTACCTGGCAATCAACGTCATCTTCGGCAACGGCATCGAGCCGACGCTGATGGGCCGGCGCCTCGGCCTGTCGACGCTCGTCGTCTTCGGTTCGCTCGTCTTCTGGGGCTGGGTCTGGGGCCCGGTCGGCATGCTCTTCTCCGTGCCCCTGACCATGGCCGTGAAGATCGTCCTGGAGAACAGCCGGGAGTTCCGCTGGGTTGCCATCCTGCTCGACGCCAACCCGGCTCCCCAGCCGGCGGCGAAGGAGTGACGCGGGCCGCGCCCGCTCAAACCGAGGTCGACGGGGCAGGTGCAGGACAAGCGCTAGCCGGCGCGGTCGGCCCCTTCGTCACGCACGGCCCGTAACGACTTCAACGCTTCGAGGTGCTCAACGTACGCCGCCCGCGCCGCCATGAACTCGGCGTGCGTCAGTCTCAATTCTTTGGAGATCTTGCGGGCCTCGCCTTCCTCCGCCACCGTGATCGAGTCGTCAGCCGCCGACACCGCGAATACGCACTCCAGCAACTCGACCCGCTGCTCCGGCGTCGACAGTTCCCGGAACTCCTGCGTGATCGTGTAGTTCTGCGTGCCGCCGAACAGGCGCACCTGGTGCCGCGCCATCTCCACCACCAGCACCGCCTGCGGCTCCGGCAAATGGCCCAGGACGCGGACGATCTCCTCCATCTTGCGCTTTTCGGCGTCGCTCACCCCCGCGTCCGCATGCGCGGCGCGCCCGAGGACCCACGCGAACGTCGCGAGATACCGGGCGCGC
Source organism: Acidobacteriota bacterium (assembly GCA_009838525.1). NCBI lineage: Bacteria > Pseudomonadati > Acidobacteriota > Acidobacteriota bacterium. Next base: position 168,789 of record VXRJ01000032.1, on the reverse strand, counting down.
GATTCCGGTAGCGCTTCCAGCTCCTCGACGATGTGGCGAACGACATCCGCCTCCGCCGACTCGTCGCGCGCCGGAGGGGCGCCGCCGGTTAGACCGAGGAAGTCGAGAATAGGCATGGTGATCAGCGTACTCCGGTTGCAAGCCTCTCGACGAATGCCTCGGCGACGCTGGCCGGCGCCTCGCCGTCCTGGTCCACTTCCCGGTTCATGGCGCGCATCGCTTCCGCGTCGATCGCACCATCGAGCTGCCGGATCGCCTCGACGACGTCCGGCGCGTCACGGGCGAGGCGCGAACCCGTCAGAATGATCGTGTCGTAAGGGGGGATGGCTTCCCGGTCGTCGACCAGCAGATGGAGGTCGTAGGCGGTGATCCGGCCGTCGGTCGAGTAGGCGCTGATCACGTCGACTTCGCCCGTCGCCGCCGCCTCGTACATCAACGTCGGGTCCATGGTGCGCAACTCGGCAAAAGCGAGGCCGTAGCTGTCGCGGAGGGCCGGCCACTCGGTGCGAATGAAGAACTCGTAGTCGCTGCCGATCGACAGTTGCGGCGCGACCGGCACGAGGTCGCTGATGGTTTCGAGGGCCATCCGTTCGGCATCTGGGGTGCGGACCGCCAGAGCGTACGTGTTCTCGAAGCCGAGCGTAGCGGTGAGCGCGATGTCGCGGCTCTCGACGAAGCCCTGCACTTCAGCCAGCACGGCTTGCCGACGGGGTATCACGCCGTCGGCGCCCCGGCCCATGATGTTCGCCCAGACCGTCCCCGTGTAGTCGGCGTACAGGTCGATTTCGCCGGCTTCCAGAGCGTCGAACGTAACGGTCGACCCCAGCGCCTGCACAAGGCGGGTCGGCCGGCCGGTCTGGCGCGTGATCCAGCGCGCCATCGCCTCGCTCAGGATGTACTGCTCGGTGAAGCCCTTCGCGCCGACTACCACCGGCCGGTCGCGCCCACCGAGAAACGGCGCCGCGAATGTCGCGCCGGCGTAGGCGTAGAGGACGGCGACGGCAGTCAGCGCCGCGACGAGCACGCCGCGGCGGCGCGCGGCGAGAGACACCTCGATGGCGCGGACCAGGCCGTCGAGCAACAGGGCAAGGCCGGCCGCGGCAACACAGCCGACCAGCACCGCGACCGAGTTGCGCGTCTGGAGTCCACTGAAGATGTAGTTGCCGAGACTGGTTGCTCCGACCGGCGTCGAGAGTGTGGCGATGCCCACCACCCAGACGGTGGCGGTTCGCATGCCGGCGACGATCACCGGCATCGCGAGCGGCAGTTCCACGCGCGTCAGTTGCTGCCGCGACGTCATGCCGACCCCCTGCGCCGCCTCCTTGAGCGCCGGGTCGATCCCGGCAATCCCGGTCACCGTGTTCCGAAGCACCGGCAGGATTCCGTAGAGCGTGAGGCCGATCGCCGCGGGCAGGAAACCGATGCTCTGGAGGTCGAGCGCGGCCAGCACCGGCACCATCACCGCGAGCAGGGCCAGGCTCGGCACTGTCTGAATGACGCCGGCGACGGCCAGGGCGGGCTGTTCCAGCCAGGCGATGCGCGTTGCGGCAATGCCGAGCGGGACGCTGATGGCCGTCGAGAGCAGCAGGGCGAGCAGCGTGAGCTGCAGATGCGCCGTCAGGTAGCCCGGCAGCAGGGCGAGCTGTTCACTCAGCATGGCGCGCCCGTCCCGCCATCGGCGGGCCCACCGTTCCCGGCGCCACCCTCGCCGGCGCCCGCGATCAGTGCGTCTACCGCCGCCGCCTGACGCCGGGGCGTGCTCATCATCCGTTCCACGTACGGGTCCGCCGGTTGCGTGAGCAGCTCCTGCGGCGTTCCTACCTGCACGAGCCGGCCGTCCTGCATTACCCCAATCCGGTCACCCAGGGTGAGCGCTTCGGTCATGTCGTGCGTCACGAACAGCGCCGTCAGGTTCAGCTCTTCCCGGATCCGGAGGAACGACGCTTGCAGCCGTTCGCGCGTCACCGGATCGAGCGCGCCGAACGGCTCGTCGAGCAGCATCACGCGCGGCTCCGCGGCCAGCGCCCGCGCCACGCCCACCCGTTGCTGCTGGCCCCCCGAGAGTTGTCGCGGCCACCGGTCGCGCAGGGCGGGATCGAGTTCGACCAGGCGGAGCAACTGGTCGACCCGGGCCGCGATCCGGTCCGCCGGCCAGTCGAGCAAGGTTGGCGTGACCGCGATGTTCTCGCCGACCGTCAGGTGCGGGAAAAGGCCGATTCGCTGGAATACATAACCGATGCGGCGGCGCAGTTCGTGCGGCGGCAACGTTGCGGCGTCGACACCGTCCAGGTGTATCGAACCGACCGTCGGTTCGATCAGCCGGTTGATCATCTTGAGCGTGGTGGTCTTGCCGGATCCGGAGCCGCCGAGCAGGACCACCAGCTCGCCCGCGCCGACGTCGAGGGTCAGGTCATCGACGACCGCCGTGGCGCCGTAGCGCTTCGTCAGGCCCATGGCCTGAATCATCGGCGGGGATGGGCCAGCCATGGCGAGACAGCCAACAGTAGCATGTGCGAATGAGATACAAGCTGGGCACCCTACGCCAGGTACGCATACAGGCGTAATTCTTGTTCTGTGTGACGCTTGGGGTGCTGCTGTTCTACAGCGTCGCGGGGCCTGGCACGTCCACGTGGTTGCACACAGCCCTGTCAGTCGGTGTGGCCTTCTGGGTTTCCAGTGGCATCGCGGCCGAGAACAGGTTGATACGCCACCTGAAAGTACTGGAGCGGGAGCGAGAAGAGCCTGACTCGACGATGGAGATGCTGTGTGAAGCGGCGGTGTTGTATCCGATCGGGTGCTGTGTCCCGCTCAACATCTTCCTGTTCTATTGGCTGTGGTAGGGAGCGTGGCCAACGCGGTATTTCACCACGGGCTCCTAGTGGTAGTTTTCTGCTGTCTGGCTCAAAGGGCACGCAATGGCATTAGTAGATTGTGATGGCACTAGATTTTATGAGTGCCATTTTCCTCTACAAATGGCAATTGCTGGAAAGCTGGTAGATCCCTTTGGGAATGGCAATCCGTAGTGCCGGCGTGGACACCGGCGCACCGTTAGATGCCGGCCTGGAGGCCGGCGCACCATGCCGGCGCACCGGCTAGACGCCCGAAAGGTGCTTGACGGCGCCGGTGCTGTCGCCGAGCGACTCGATCGGCACGTCGAGCTTCTCGAGGAGCGCGACCTGCAGGTTGGTGAGCGGCGTTTCCTCGACGACCCGCAGGTGGCGTCCGCCCTTGATCCGTCCCGCCGCACCGCCGGCGACGAGGACCGGCAGGTTGACGTGCAGGTGCTGGTTGCTGTCGCTGATGCCGCAGCCGTACTGCATGAGCACCTGATCGAACAGCGTGCCGTCGCCGTCCGGCGTCGCCTCAAGCTTCTCGATGAAGTAGACGAGCTGCTCGATGTGATGCCGGTTCAGCTTCGCCAGCTTGACTATCTGCTCGGGCCGGTTCTGGTGGTGTGACATCCCGTGATGCGGATCCGGGATCCCCAGCTCGGGATAGGTGCGCGGGCTCACCTCGCGCGACATCATGAACGTGCTGACCCGCGTCAGATCGGCCTGGAAGGCGAGCACCTGCAGGTCGAACATCAACCGGGCGTGCTCGGCGAACGTGTCGGGGATGCCGCCCGCGGGACGCGCCAGTTCCGGCAGTTCCCGCTCGCTCTGCGCCTCGGCGAACTGGATGCGCCGTTCGATGTCGCGGATGGCGTCGAGGTACTGCGTCACCTTGGTGCGGTCGCCGGGACCGAGCTGCTGCTGGAAGTCGGCCACCTCGTGCACGAGCGAATCCAGAATGCTGCGGTCCTCCTGGATCCGCGCGAGGCGCGCTTCGGGCGTCGTGCTGTCGGTGTCGCCGAACAGCCGCTCGAAGACGGCGCGCGGCTGGTTCTCCATCGGGAGCGGGTTGGTCGGCGTCCGCCACGACAGCGTGTTCGCGTACGCGCAGCTCCAGCCCGCTTCGCAGGCGCCGATCAGCTCGTTCGGGTCGATCGCGAGTTCCAGGGACGCGAGCATCGTCTCGGTCCCCAACTTCTCGGCCGCGATCTGATCCATCGACTTGCCGGCCCGAATGTCCGGGCCGTCGGTCTTCTTCGGGTGGATGCCGGTCAGGAAGGTGGCGGCGGCCCGGACATGATCGCCGGTCCCTTCGCCCGGCAGCGGGAAGGCGGGCGCGTCGGCGAGGCCGCTCACCACGAGCAGGCGGTCCTTGAACGGAGTGAGCGGCTCAAGCGTCGACGGCAGGTCGCCCAGGGCGCCCTCGGTCGCCGGCGTCCACTCCTTCATGATGATGCCGTTGGGAACGTAGCCCGTGAAGAACCGCTGCACCGGTTTCGCGGCGGTGTTCCGCACGGCGGCGAAGGCGGGGACCATGCTGTCGAGCAGCGGAAGGGCGAGCGTGGCGCCGACACCGCGCAGGAACGTGCGGCGGTGCAGCGCGAGGCCGGTCACCGGGGTAGCGCCGCGCGACGGCACGACGGGCGACTTCGGGACGTTCGGCTTCGGAAGCGTCATGGCTCGGCTGATCTCCTCATCTGGAACGGCGTACTCTGGACGATACCGGCGATGAGTGCTGACCAACGATACTCCTCCTCCGCGGCGGCGTCCACAATGCCGCGAACGGCGGGGCCATCGAACGATTCCACGCCTCGTCCGACGGCGTAAGTCAGCAGTTTCTCCGCAACGGTCGTGACGAAGTTCTCGCCCCGGTCGACGAACGCCTGCCGGAGCGTCGCGGGGCCGTCGACCGCGGCGCCGTCGGTCAACGTTCCGCTGGCGTCGATCGGATCGCCCCCGTCGCCCGCGTCGCGCCACCGCCCGATGCCGTCGAAGTTCTCGAGCGCGAAGCCGAGCGGGTCCATGATTCGGTGGCAACTCGCGCAGGCCGGGTTGGCCCGGTGCGCCTCCAGCCGCTCCCGCACGGAACGCGGGGCGACGCCCGGCTCGTCGTTTTCCTCGAGCGCCGGGATGTCGGGCGGCGGTGGTGGCGGCGGCGTGCCGAGCACGTTCTCGAGCAGCCACTTGCCGCGCAGCACCGGGGAGGTGCGGTGCGCGTAGGACGTCACCGTCAGCAGGCTCCCCTTGCCGAGCAGACCGCGGCGGGCGTCCTGCCGTCCGTCGAGTTCCACCTGCCGGAAGTGGTTGCCGTAGATACCCGGCATCCCGTAGTGCCTCGCCAGACGCTCGTTGACGAAGGTGTAGTCGGCGGTCAGCAGGTCGAGCACGCTGTGGTCGTCCCGGATCTGGCTGTCGAGAAAGAGCGTCATCTCACGCTCCATTGCCTCGCGGAGGTTCGCATCGAAGTCCGGGAATGCCTGCGGGTCGGGTGTGACCAGCCGGATGTTCCGGAGGTAGAGCCACTGCCCGCCGAAGTTGTCGACGAGCGCCCTTGCGCGTGGGTCGGCCAGCATCCGGCGGACCTGTGCGCCGAGCACGTCCGGGTCCCGCAGCTCGCCCCGCTCGGCGGCCGACAGGAGCTCGTCGTCCGGAATGCTGCTCCAGAGGAAGAAGGACAGGCGCGAGGCAAGCTCGATGTCGGTAATCGGGTACGCGGCGCCGGGCGCGACGCCTTCCGGGTCCGACTCACGACGGAAAAGGAAGTCCGGGCTCACCAGAATGCGTCGGAGGGCCATCTCGATGCCGGCTTCGAAGTCCCCCTGCGCCCGCCCCTGCCGGTAGAAGTCGAGCAGCATCGCCATGTCGTGGCCCGTCACGGGACGGCGGAACGCCAGCCGTGAAAGTTGCGAGACAATCTGGGACGCGCAACCGATCTCGTCCATTCCGGGGTCGGGGCGGCACGAGAAGATGCGCCGGCGCGGCGGTGTGTCGCCCCGGCCGGTCGTCTCGTACGGCCCGCTCACCTCGACGTTGGCGATGGCCGGCGGGATGGTCTGGTCGCCGGCGTATTCGTAGCTCGTGACCCGGTAGTCGGGGCGCAGCATGCCCTCGAGGTAGGCGGTCTGATCGACGAAGCTGACGCCGAGCGTGGCCGGTCCGGCCTTCGCCGTGAAGCGGACCTGCTGCCCGTCGTCCGGAACGTTGCGCAGGTCCCGGCGCACTTCCTCGCCGTTCTCGTCGAAGATCGGTCCGCCGACGGTCAGGGTGTCGATCAGTTCGCCGTCGAGCCGAATCTCGAGCTGATGCTCGTCGAGGAGGCCACGCACCTCGCCGTCGTAGGTCCGCAGCAGGAAGATGCGCACCGTGTAGTCGCCGTCGAGCGGGAAATAGTGCTCTATGGCCAGCCCGCCGCGGGAGCCGAAGGGCAGTTCGTCGCTGACGCGCTGGTCCTGGCGCAGGTGCTTGTCGACCTCGTAGACGTCGGTGGTGGGCTGCAGCGAGACGTCACCAACCGCGAGGCGGCTGATCTTGCGCGCCGCGGCAAGATAGCGTTCGGTCAGCATCGGCGACATCGACAGGACATCGGCGATGTTGTCGAAGCCGAATCCGGAATCGTCGGGCGGAAGCAGCGTCGGCGCGTCGATTCGGAGGTCCAGCAGATCGCGGATCGCATTGGCGTACTCCGAGCGGTTCAAGCGGTGGACTGCGTGGCGGCGGCCCGGGTTCGGGTTGCGCGCCGCCGCGTTATCGACACGGTCCTCAAGCCAGGCCGTGAACGCCTCGTAGGTCGTCTCGTCGGGGCGCGGACGCTCGGCTGGCGGCATGGATCTGGTCTGGAGTTTACGGATGACCTTTTCCCAGGTTTCCGCCTCGTGGGGATCCTCGCCGGCGCGGGCCAGGTCGAGTCGCTGGAGCGTCAGGCCGGCGGTAAGCGTCCGGTCGTTGTGACAGCCGACGCAGTAGCGGTTGAGCAGTTGGCGGTACTCCGTCGCTTCGGCGCCGCCGGTCGAAGCCGGGGTGCCCTGGGCCGCGGCGGGGCCGGCGGCCAGGCCGCTAGCAACGAGGGCGCCCGTCAGTACGGCGGCGGTGATGCCGGGCCGTACGCAGGATGATCGCCGCTTCGGCATGACGCGCATGTATACCCCTGCCGGGTGCTGAAGAAGCCTTGTAACGGGCTGAGTATCAGTGCATTATCATGACGTGTTTCGGGGAGGTCAAGCGGGCGGGGGCGACCCTGGCGACCGCTTGTGAAGGCACTGCACCGGAGAGGTCAGACATGAGTGACCGGCGTCGTTGCGTCCCGTCGTTCATCGCGGCTGCGTTTCTGCTTCTGGGAGTTGCCGCCTCGGCCGCGCCAGCCGAACTGCCGCTGATCGAGGCCATCAGGCTGGGCGATCTGCCACGTGCGGAACGACTCGTGGCCGGCGGAACGGACGTCAACCTGCCCCAGGGAGATGGCGCGACGGCGCTGCACTGGGCGGCGCACCGGGACCACCTGGATGCGGCCCGGTTGCTGCTGGGCGCCGGAGCGCGGGTCGATGCGGCGGATGACCATGGCGTGACGGCGCTCGCGCTCGCCGTGCTCAACGCAAGTCTGCCGATGGTGGAACTGCTGATCGATGGCGGCGCGGACCCGAATCTGGCCCGCGTTACCGGCGTCACGCCCCTCATGACGGCGGCGCGCGTCGGGAACGTTGACGTAGTGCGCCGGCTGCTGGCGGCGGGCGCGGACCCCACCGCCGCGGAATCGCTGCGCGGCCAGACGGCCCTGATGTGGGCGCTCGCCGAGAACCACACCGCGGCGGCGAGTGTCCTCCTCGAGACGGGGGGCGGCGCGACGACGCGATCGACGAACGGCTTCACGCCGTTGCTGTTCGCGGCGCAGCAGGGGAACACCGAGGTGGCCCGCCTTCTGCTCGCCGCCGGCGCCAGCGTCCATGAATCGGCGCCCGACGGGATTGGCGGCGACACCAACGCGCGCGTGCTGTTCCGTGAGGATACCGACGCTTCGGCCCTCCTTGTCGCCATCGACAGCGGCCACGCCGAGATGGCGCTGTTTCTGATCGAGCGGGGCGCCGACCCGAACCACGCCGGCGCCGGACGAGCGCCGCTCCATGCTGCGGTTCAGCGGCAGATGCCGGACGTGGTGCGCGCGTTGCTCGCGGCGGGCGCCGCCCCGGACGCCCGCCTGGAGGAGCGGCTGCCGTTCGTGTCGCGCCGAATCACGCAGGCGAATGGCCTCACGCCGAAGACCGAGGGTTCGACGCCGTTCCTGCTCGCGGCCAGTTTCGGCGATGTCGAGATCATGCGGATCCTGGTGGAGGAAGGAGGCGCCGATCCCTTCCTGACCACCGTCGACAACACGACCTCGTTGATGGTCGCGGCCGGCGCCGACTATGTGGAAGGGCAGGACAAGTACGGCTTCCGCTCGTATCCCGCCTACTACGAGACGTTGCAGCGGCGCGCGTTCGAGGCGGTCAAGTACTGCCTGGAACTGGGTCTCGACTTGAACGCGGTAAACGACGACGGCCAGACGCCGCTACACGGCGCCGTCTATATGGGCGGGACGCTCATCGCGCCGTACCTGGTGGAGGAGGGGGCCGAGATGGACGTGATCAACGGCCGCGGCCAGACGCCCTGGATGATTGCCGCGCAGGGCGAGTACCGCGCGGGGTCCTTTTACCGCCACGAGGAAACGGGCGAAGCGCTGGCGGCGCTGGGCGCCGACACGACGATCGGTTTCGACCTCGGCGTCGACTGGCGGAAGATCGTCGAGGAGGAGCAGGAAGCCGCTGCTCAACCCCAACGCTAGGAGCTTGCGACTCAGAGTCTCGCGCCAGCGAAACTCCCGATGCGCCCGCAGTGGCGCGCGAGCCTGGTGCGCCGGGCTCCAGCCCGGCATCCTTGCTGCTAGTCCCTGACGTACTTGTGAAGCGCCGGCCTCACGGTATCGGCGACGTAGATATCACCTGACGGCGTTATCGTCATGTAGTGGGCTTCGCCGAACTCGCCCAGCCCGCGGCCCGGCTGTCCGGTCGCGCCGACCGCCTTGCCGTTCTCGTCCAGCTCCAGGATCTCGCCGGCGAAGCCGCTCACCATGTACATCGTCCCGTCGCTGTTGATGAAGAGCCCGCACGGCAGGCCCTTGTAGGCCCACTCCTTCACGTAGGTCCCCTCGCTGTCGAAGATCTGCACGCGGCGGTTCTGCCGGTCGGCGACGTAGATCAGCCCTTCGGCGTCCACGACGATCGAGTGCGGCGTGTCGAACTCGCTCGGCCCGGTGCCGGGGCCGCCCCAGTTGTGGATCAGCTCGCCTTCCGGATTGAACTTGAGCACCCGCGGCACGCCCTGGCCGTGGCCGACGAGGACGTAGACCTCGCCTTCGAGGCCAATCGCCAGGTCCGTCGGTTCCTCGAGGAGCGGCGTGTCGTCCGAGTCGATCGTCATCAGGATGTCGCCCTGCGGATCCATCTTGCGGATGGTGTCGCCGTTGACGTCGGTGGTCCAGATGTGTCCCTCGCCGTCGATGCGCATGCCATGCGGCCGGTCGTACTGCCCCTGCCCCCACGACCGGATGAACGTGCCGTCCGGTTCGAACTCCATCAGTGGGTTCGGGCCACGGTTGAACACCAGCAGCCGGCCCGTCGACGTCCAGCCGACGCTGGAAGGCGCGCCCATCTCGACGTTGGCGGGAATCTGCAGTCCGGTCTCGACCGGGTGATAGCCGAGGTGCGGCGCATCTTCCATCTGCGCCGGATCGGGCCCGTCGAGGATCTGCGCGCCGGCGAAGGCGGCCCCGCTGAAGAGGATGAAAACGGCGGCGGCGAACGTCCGGATCAGGCGAGTGTCTGGCAGCATGGCAGCTCCTCGGGATGTGTCCGTCAATGCGCCGCATTGTAGCACCGCCCTCGTGCTACGCTGACGGCCTGAGGCGGGGAGGGATCAATGCGGAAGCCGACTAAACGGACGTGGAGCGCCGGGCTGTGCGTCGTGGCGCTCGCCGCCGTCGCGGTTCTTGCCGCCACGGGGCAGGGCCAGGATCAGCGAACGGCGATGCTGGCGCGAGCCGCCGAGGCGGAACTCGACACCGAATACGTCGCGCCGCCGGGCGATCCGCTCTCGCACCACATCTCCGGATTCGCCAAGACCCTCTGCTCGGCCGTCTTCGTAACCGGCCTGGACGCGGACTTCGCGGCCGAGAACGTCGGTTTCTTCAGCGGACCGTACCAGCACCGCCGCCATGTCACGCGGCGCGAGGTCGATCAGGACGGCCGGCGCGTCCACCTGACGCTGCCGGACGGCACGGTTCGGACCGCAAAGCTGAACGGCGACCATGGTTGCGTCACCCTGCCGGTGGGGGAGGAGGATGTCTTCTTCGATCCCGTCGATATCCGCACCACGCTCGCGCCCGCCGAGACCCTTCCCTGGCCGATGGGCGATCGGATGCCGGATGGTCCCCTGCCGATGGAGATCGACGGCGAGAAACTGCAGCAGGCGGTCGATGCCGCATTCGACCCGGAAGAGGGGCTGACGGCGGCGTTCGTCATCACCCATCGCGGCCGCCTGATCGCCGAGCGGTACGGCCCCGGCATTACGCCCCACACGCCGCTCGAGAGCTGGTCGATGGGGAAGAGCCTGACCGCGACGCTGATGGGCGTGCTGATTCAGCAGGGCGTGTACGAGTTGCATCAACCCGCGCCGGTCCCGGAGTGGCAGACACCCGGCGACCCACGCCAGGAGATCCGGATCTCCGACATCCTCCGCATGTCGAGCGGCCTGCGCTTCCGCGGCGTCGCCGACCCGGACCTCGATCCGTCTCTTGGCTATCCGGATCACCTCTACGTCTACACCGGCTCGGCCAACTCCTTCGAGTGGGCGGCGACCCGCCCGCAGCAGTGGCCGCCCAACACCATCGGCCGCTACCGCAACTCCGACCCGGTGCTGACCAACTACCTCGTGCGTCTCGGCGTCGAAGGCCGGGGCGATGACTACCTTTCGTTCCCGCAGCGCGAACTGTTCGACAAGCTGGGCATCCGCGGCTTCGTCCTGGAGACCGACCCCTACGGCAACTACCTGCTGCAGGGCTACGAGCTGGCTCCGGCCCGCGACTGGGCGAGGCTGGGCAACCTCTACCTGCAGGACGGCGTCTGGGAGAGCGAGCGGATCCTGCCCGAGGGCTTCGTCGACTTCGTGAGCAGCGTCGCCCCCGCCTGGGAAGCGGACGGGCGGCCCATCTACGGCGGGTTCTTCTGGCTCAACACGACCGGCACGTTCCCCGTGCCGCGGGACGCCTACTACATGTCGGGCGCGGGTGGGCAGACCACGCTGATCATCCCGTCGCACGATCTGGTCGTCGTCCGCCAGGGCCACTACAGCGGAGCGGGTGACGGGGGCCGCGCGTTGCGCCGCGCCCTGGCCCTCCTGATGGAAGCCGCCCCGGAGAGCTGAAGCCTATTGCTGCTGCCGGATGACGATGCGCGCCAGGCTCCGTGAGTCGGGCGCGAGTTCGTCATCTCCGGCCGGCATTCCACTGGCCGAGAGCAGGTAGGCGATGATGTCGGCGTACTCTTCGTCGGCCAGAGAGTTCGGATTGTCCTCGGGCATCGTCAGGCGCGTGTACTCGTAGAGGGTCGCCAGCGACCGTCCCTCCCACTCGCGGAGGAACCGCGCCCGCGCCAGCGGGGGCGAGGACCGCATATCGGGATCGTCCGGCGCTCCGTTCAGTCGCCGGCCGTGGCAGAAACTGCACGCGCCGGAATACGCGGACTGGCCCCGCACCGCCTGGTCGTCGGTGAAGACGCCGTCCCAGACGGACGTGGTCCGGTCCGCATCCGCGGACAGACTTGCTTCCGCGGCGACCGTGTCTGCCGACACACCGCCGAAGCTGTTCGTCCACGCGTTGCGGACGTAACTCGCCAGAGCCGCGATGTCCGCCGTGGTCAGGGTCGGAAACGGTGGCATATTGCCCGAACCCTGGCCGATGACCTGGACGATCCGGGCGGCGTCTTCGAGCTGGTTGTTGCCACTCAGGGCCGGAAATGTCGGGGGATTCCCTTCGCCCGTGGCGCCGTGGCACCGCGTGCAATGCTCGGCGTAGAGCTGCTGCCCCCGGTCGGAGATCGCGGCGTCGTCGGGCTGCGCCCTGGCGGCGGCAGGAAAGACGAGACAGCCAGCACCCAGGGCGGCGATGGCGGCCCATCCCGTCCAGCGCACCGCCATCCCGCCCCGGCGACGAAGATCAGGACCAGATGTCGGCATCCGAGAGTTCCACATCCCGTGTCAGTTCGGCGCGAATGGTCCTGTCGGCCGTCACTTCTCCCTCGAAGCGGAAAGGGACGTAGCCCTTGCCGGACACGAAGAGCCGGTATTCGCCGGCCGGAACGTGCATTCCCGCCCGGCCGCGGTCATCCGTGACCGCCCGATACGGTTGCGCAACCACCCTTGCGCCCTCTACCGGCGTCCCGCTCTGCGCGTCGACGACGACGACGGTCACCTGGCAGGCCGGCGGGGCCACGACGCGGACGCCGAAGCGCGCTCGACTGTCGGTGTGTGCGATCGGCAGGTCGTCCGTCAGCGCCGAGGCTTCCCAGTGGTACAGACCTTCAGTGTCCGGGGCGTTCAGGGCGACCTGCGCATGATGCAGCGCGTCGGTGCCGGACCAGGGGGCGTCCCCGAGGGTAGCCATCGTCCGCCGGTTGCCGTGGTGGTCACGCACTACCACCGCCAGACCGGTAAGCCCGCACCGGGCGGAGCAGGCGACACCGAGCCGGATGGCAAAGGACTTCCCGCGCACGATGGCCGGTGGCACATCCCAGACGACTACGCGCGTGTCGTGCGATTCGACGTGGTCTTCCACAGCAGCCATGGCCGGCCGGCCATCTCCGGGGTAAGGGGACCTACCCGTGGGGTTCCTCGGCGGCGTGCGTGCCGGCGATATAGCCTTGGACGTGGCCCTTGCCGAGGCCATGCTTGTTGAATCCTCCCACCGCCTCGCCTCCGGCGTAGAGGCCCGGAATGACCTGGCCCTGCATGTCCACGACCTGCTGCCGGCCGTTGACCCGCAGTCCGCCATAGGAGTCGTGCCAGATCACCATGATGGACAGCGCATAGAACGGCGGCCGCTCGATGCGATACATCGGCGCGTCCGCCTCGCGTTCGAACTCGGGATCGGCGCCGGCGTCCACGCAATCGTTCCACCTGGCCACCGTCTCGGCCAGATAACGTAGCGGCACCCGCTGGAACTCGTGGCCGGCGGCAATCTTCTCGGCCAGTTCCTCGAGGGTGTCGGCCTGGAAGAAGTAGCCGTTGTCGGCCACGTAGGGATGGCGGAGCTCCCACCCGGTGCGCTCGACCGCCTCCTCATCGAAGATGGCCCACAGCGGACCCGAGTAGTAGTCCGGGGGCTCCGAGCCCTCGTTCATGGCCAGCGCGGCGTCGAGGCCGTGGTCGTAGTCGTACATCTCCCGGACCCACTTCTGCTGGCAGTTGCGCCAGTCGAGCGGCTTGTGGTCGAGGCCCTGCCCCGGGGCGGCGCCATCGCCGGGGTATCGGCTCCCGCGGGGCCTGGCGGGCAGACGGACCTCGTTGAAGAAGCGTTTGCCGACCTGGTTCACCGCGATGAACTCCTCGAAGCCGGCGCTGCCGACGTTGACGCCCGCGGAGCCCCGGAAGCCGAAGGTCGGATGCCCGGGCATCATCGTTGTGTAGGCGTCTCGCGTGCCGAGACGGGTCGAGATGTGAAAGGTGGTGGGATACGAAAGGTTCTGTTGCATTCCGGCCAGATTGGCGCCCACCTTCAGACCGGCGACGAGCGCACTGGCATCCTGGCCGTGCGGGCCCTGCAGGGCGACGCCGCTCGTGGGGAACGCAGGCTCCCGCATCGCGGGGTAGAACATGCTCCGGACCTGCGGATTGCCGGCATGACCGCCACTCGCCAGAATGACGCCTCGGCGTGCACGGATCGTCACCGTCTCGCGCCGCTCGTCGATGTTGCCGTTCTGCCAGTAGCTCTGCAGGATCTCGCCGGTCTCGGGGTGGCGCCGCGGCGAGTAATGGGCTGTGACGCCCACGATTCTGCCGGCAAAGGGCTGTTCACGAATGAGGTCGGCGAAGCGGCGATGCAGCATGAACTCGACGCCCTTCTCCCGCGCCGAGAACTCCAGCGGCCGGGAAAGGGCCACGCCGTTGCTCACGGCGCCGGGGCCGACGAAGCGTCTCGCGTCGTTCATCTGCACGGGTGCGAAGGCGCTCGTTCGTTCCGGGTCCGCGACGCCTGCGTCCTCCGGGGTAATCGTGCCTGCCTTCATGTCTGTCCGGTCACCCAGCATGAGGAAGCAGCGCGCGCCTCGCGCTCGCGACAGGCCGCCGCCGCCGTGGGTGCCGTTGACTCGCGTGAACCGGACGTAGTTGTCCATGAGGAACTGCCGCGTGGCCGGGCAGTTCTCTGCCCACGAGCGGGAGAGTTCCCGCTCGTTGTACCGGTACGGGCTCTGGGCCTTCCCGTCGACGACCGACCAGTCGGTGAGGTCGGTGAACAGCAGGTCGACGCTGTCGTCGAGCTCCTCCGGCGCCTCGACGGGATCGACCTGTATCAATCCCTCCTTGTCGCCCTCGCCCCGCATGTCGCGGCGCTGAACCGGATCGCCGCCGCCGAGCGAGACGAAGGACCCGCTGTGCAGCATCCTGCCGCCGAGGTCGAAGTTCTGATCGACCACCAGCACGCTGGCCCCGAGGTCTCGCGCGCGAATGGCGGCGGTCAGACCTGCGCACCCGCCCCCCGCGACGACGACGTCCACTTCGTAGTCCCAATCGATGTCCTCACCGCGTCCGGCGGTGGCTTGCGCGTTCGCCGGGTCTGGCGTCAGCAGTGCGCCGGCCCCCAGTCCGGCCGCCGTCCCCGTCCTGACGAAGTCACGCCGGCTGACCCCGCGCTCGTTCGCGATGCGCGGATCGTCGCGGTCAGGGTTACGTTTCTTCGACATTACGGGTCTCCTTCGCCTCGCCCTTCGGTGCAGGTGAATCTTGCCATGGCCACCCGCCGGGCGCCAGACCGTTATGTGGCGGTCGACGCGCCGAGGGGCGCACCCCGAAGAAAAGTGGTCAACGACTGGTGCCGGACGCCCTCGAAGTCGGCCGGCTGATGCGGGTCGAGCGAGAGCAGCACCCGCGGATAAGCGTCCCGGACGGCGTCGAAGGCGTTGAGCTCGCGCGCGATGGTGGCCCGCGACTCGAGCAGATAGGCCACCTGCACGTAGCAACGCCCGGATCGCTTTTCCGCCACGAAGTCGATCTCGTGCTTGCCGGCAATACCGACCGTCACCGTGTAGCCTCGACGCCGCAGCTCCAGGAACACGAGGTTCTCGAGGACTCCGCCGATGTCGCTCTCGCGGTAGCCGACGATTCCGTTACGCAGCCCTACGTCGCCCAGGAAGTACTTGTGATTGACCTGGAGCAGCTTCCGGCCACGAAGATCGAAGCGGGGAACTGCCTCCAGCAGGAACGCATCGCCCAGATGAGCCAGATAGTTGAGCACCGTATCCACCGCGGTTGTTCGGCGCTGGCTCTTCATGAAGTCGGCGATGCGCTTGGCGGACACTGGACTGCCGACGCTGTCGACGGCGAAGCGCGTTATCGCTTCGAAGAGCGCGACGTCGCGGATCCGGTGCCGTCGGATCACGTCCCGGATGGCGATCGTGTTCACCATGTCGCCCAGCATCTGATCAACCACCGGGTCGCTGAGGTCGGTGTGGAGCACGCCTGGCAGCCCCCCGACGCGCAGGTAGAGATGGAACAGACCCGCATCATCGAGTGACGCGTTGGGGCGTTGCCGGTACAGCTCGCCGAACTCGCGTAGCGTGAGCGGAAAGACCCGGAGCGTGACGTAGCGGCCGGCAATCAGCGTCGCAAGCTCTGCCGAAAGCAACCTGGCGTTGGAGCCCGAGAGCACCACCTGTGTCTTGTGCTCGCCGTTGAGGGAGGCGATCGCGCGTTCCCAGCCATCGATTTCCTGCACCTCGTCGACGATCACGACGCGTGGCTCGTTGCGGTGCGTCGTTGAGTTGACGTGATCGATCAGGTCGCGGGCCGTGCGCACGGGCTCGAATTCCAGCGATTCCTTGTCGACGTAGACGACCTGCCGCTCGCTGCGCAGGGCGTCTGCGAACTGTCGCAACAGCACGCTCTTGCCGGCGCGCCGGATGCCCGTGACTGCGGTAATCACGGGTGCGTCGAGGAACTGCCGAAGCCGGTCGAGGTAGTGCTCTCTCAGGAGCTGCATTTATTTCTAGTATAAACGAAACAATTACACTATACTGATATAACTTCGTCCACATTAGAAACAAAGCTCTGCCGCTGCCCTTGCGGACCTACGCGCCGGTCTGGCGGAGTGGCTGGTGAAAGTAGTAGCAGAGCCCGTCCGGCGCTACGACGAAGAAGACCTGGTACTTCCGGCCGTCGCGCTCGTCCACTCGCCAGTTGGCGGCCTTCACGCCGCTGGCCTTCAGTTCGTCGCGGGCTCTGGCGATGTCGGTCACGAGGATGGCGGCGCCTTCCTGGCTCGGGTCGCCACCGTTGACGGCGAATCCTATGCGGACGCCGTCCCGCTCCATGATCACGGTGGGGGTGGGGCTCGTGCGTCGCTCTGTTTCGACGAGTCCGAACCTGGCGCCGTACCACTCGGCGGCCCGATCGATGTCCTGAACGGGCAGCGCCAGGACGTCGTCGGCGAACGGAAACGCCGCCTTGTAGAGTGGGGACGAGTCCGCGCCGTCAGTCATCGATGATGTGTCGTGGTGACGGCGCGGCGTCTCGTTTCGGCGTTTCTACACGCCGGAGAGCAGAGGCAGTCGCCCGGTGCTGTCGCCGAACTGCTCCTCGTGCACGCCGAACTTGGCCATCAGACTGAGCGACAGGTTCGCGAGCGGAGTGCCCTTCGGATAGACGAGGTGGCGGTTCCCCTGGAGTCCGCGCTCCGGCCCGCCGACGACAACCACCGGCACGTTGTAGTTGTTGTGGATGTTGCCGTCGCTCATTCCGCTGCCGTAGAGGACGACGGTTGCGTCAAGGAGCGTCCCGTCGCCGTCGGGAATCGACCGCAGTCGGTCCAGGTAGTAGGCCAGGGTGTCGGCGTGGTAGGTGTTCAGCTTCGTGAAGTCCTGCATCTTCTCCGGGTTGTTCCCGTGGTGCGACATCGAGTGGTGCGCCTCGGGCAGCCCGATCTCGTTGTAGGACCGGTTGATGTTCTCGCGGGCCAGCATGAACGACGTGACGCGGGTGATGTCGGCCTGGAACGCGAGCACCTGCAGGTCGAACATCAGCTCGGCGTACTCGCGGAAGGTCTCCGGCACGCCGACCGGGCGTTCCGGCACCGCGAAGTCGCTGTTCGTCGACTCGGCGCGCGCGATGCGCTGTTCGACGTCGCGGATGGAGTCGAGGTACTCGTTCAGCTTCCCGCGGTCGTGTCCGCCGAGACGGCTGGCCAGCGCCCCGATCTCTCGGGTGAGGCCGTCCAGGATGCTGCGGTCCTCCTCGACGCGCAACTGACGCTCCTCGGGGGTGTCACCGCTGCCGAAGAGCCGCTCGAAGACGAACCGCGGATTCGTCTCGGCCGGAAGCGGCATGGTCGGCGTCTTCCACGAGAGCGAATTCATGTAGGCGCATGCGTAACCGTGGTCGCAGGCGCCGACGACATCGTTGCGGTCGACGGAAACCTCGAGGGAGGGGAGCTTGGAGTCGGCGCAAATCAACTCGGCGATCATCTGATCAACCGTCGTGCCCGCCTCGACGTCCGCGCCCTCGGTCTGCTTCGGATGCATGGAGCTCATGAAGGCCGGAGCGGCGCGCGGGTGTTGGCCGCCGGTGTCGCCCTGATCGGTCGCCGGGTAATTGTCCAGCCCGCTCAGCACGAGCATCTGCTTCCGGAATGGCTCCAGCGGCTGCAGGATGGGGGAGAGCTCGAATCCGACGCCGTCGGTCGGCGGGGTCCAGTCGAACATGTTCATGCCGTTGCCGACGTAGACCGCGGCGAACCGCGGCGCTCCCGGCGCCCGGGCCGACATGGCCGGCGTCATCGCATCGAGCAGCGGAAGGGCCAGCGTCGCGCCCATGCCGCGCAGGAAGGTCCGTCTTGGCAGCGCCTGCTTCGTGATCAGCATCGCATCTCTCCCGTGGCCATCATACGCAAAAAATCAGTTCGTCCGATCCTGGGCCATCCGCATCTGGAATGGCGTGCTCGCGACCACTCCCTGAACCAGCGACTCGAACCGGTAGCGGTCGCCCGCCGCGCCCCGCTTGATCTGCCGCACCGTCGGCATGTCGGTCGCTTCCAGCCCGCGCCCGAGTGCGTAGGTCAGCAGCCGGTTGATCGCCGTGATCAGGAAATCGTCCGAGTGGCTGAGCAGCAGTTCGCGAAGCTCGCCCGGGCCGTCGAAGGTGGTGCCGTCGGGGAATTCCGCCGACGCGTCGATCGGCAGGCCGGAGGTATAGATATCGCGCCACTCGCCGATCGCGTCGAAATTCTCCAGCGCGAAGCCCAACTGGTCCATCTGTGCGTGACAGGCCGCGCAGACCGGGTTGGCGCGATGGACCGCCAACTGCTCCCGCATCGGAAGCACCTTGCGAGGGTCGCGCTCCTCGACGAGGTCGGGGACGTCGGGTGGCGGGGGCGGCGGGGGCGTGCCGAGAATGTTCTCCATGATCCACTTGCCGCGGATGACGGGCGACGTCCGGTTGGCTCTCGACGTGCCGGTGAGAATCGAGCCCTGGCCGAGGAGCCCGCGCCGCACGCTGTCGGGCGGCAGCGCGACCCGGCGGAAGTGCTCGCCGTACACGCCGGGGATGCCGTAGTGCCGGGCCAGGCGCTCGTTCAGAAAGGTGTAGTCGGCGTCCAGCAGGTCGAGAACGCTTCGGTTCTCGCGGATGATGCTCTCGAAGAACAGCTTTGTTTCCTGCTCGAAGGCCTGGCGCAGGTTGTCGTCGAAATGGAACAGCACCTCCGGGCTCGGCTGGAACCCCGCCACGTTGCGAATGTGCAGCCACTGGCCGGCGAAGTTGTCGACCAGCGCCTGCGAGCGCGGGTCCGACAGCATTCGCCGCACCTGTTCCCGAAGCACTTCCGGGTCGCGTAGCTCGCCGGCGACGGCCCGGTCGAGTAGCTCGTCGTCCGGGACGCTGCTCCAGAGGAAGAACGAGAGGCGCGAGGCCAATTCCAGGTCGGAGATGCGGTATGGCGTATTGGATTCGACCGACGCCGGCTGGTCCTCGAAGCGGAACAGGAAGTTGGGGCTGACCAGAATCCCCCGCACCGCGAGTTCGATGCCCGCTTCGAAACCGCCCCGGGCGGCGCCGTCGCCATACAGGCCCAGCGGGATCTCCAGGTCGGCATCGGTGACCGGGCGCCGCCAGGCGCGCCGGGCCAGCGTTGCGATAATCCGGTGCGCGCAGGCGGCAGCTTCCGCCTCGGCGGCGGCGGGGGGCGGGGCGCAGATCAGCAACCGGCGGCGGCTGGGCGAGTCTCCGGGTGCTGCAGTCTCCGGGAACGGGCCCGTAATCGTGACACTGGATACTCGCGGTTCGCCGTTCGGCGCCCGGTACGGATCACGGCGCAGGTAGGGATCGAACAGGTCCTCCACATAGGCGGAGGTCTTGGCGGTGAAGTACACCCGCACCCGACGGGAGCCGGCCGACACCGGTGCGCGGAAACGCATGCTCTCCAGGATCAGCCGGTTCCGTTCGTCGCCGCGCACGTCCGGCGGCCTCTGCACGATGCCGGTCCAGGCCTTCTCGCCGTCGAGGCTTACATGGAGCTCGTGCGGCTCCGCGGTTACCCCTTCAAAGCCGCCCGCGACGCCGCTTTCCTTCGGCCGCATCTCGAACAGGTACTCGCCGTCGGCCGGGAAGTAGTAGTGGAACGAGGCGCCGCCCCGCGAGCCGAATGGCAACTCGTCACTCACCCGGGTGTCCTGATCGCGGTCGGTCGGGACAAAGAACGTCTCCGGTGCGGGCGTGCCGCGCGGCCGCCCGAGCGCCATCTCGGCGATCCGCGCGGCTGCGCCCAGGTAGCGTTCGGTAAGGGCCGATGACAGGGTGAGCGCGTCGGCATTGTTGTCGAAGCCGTACGCCGCGTTGTCGGCGGGGAGCAGGGCCGGATCGATGTCGACCGCAAGCAGGTCGCGGACTGCGTTGCGGTACTCCGTGCGGTTCAGGCGGTGCAGGGTAGGCCGGCCGGGGTCGGGGCTGGCGAGGGCGGCGCGGTCGAGCTCCGTTTCGAGCCAGGCTACGATGGCGTCGTAGGTCGCAGGGTCGGGCCGCGGGCGTCCGGCGGGCGGCATGGCGCCGGTCCGCAGCTTGCGGATCACCGCCTCCCAGACGTCCGCGTGCTCGCCGACCTGCGTCATGTCGAGAGCGTCGAGAGCCAGCCCGCCCGTGCGGAGGCGCTCGTTGTGGCAGGTAAAACAGTAGCGTTGCAGGACGGCGCGAGGAGCCGGCTCCGTTGCCTGCGCGGCGGTCGCGGCGGCCGGTCTCGCCGCGGCGGCAGCCGGCGCCGCTGGCGCCGCGTCCAGCGGCGCGTGCAGGGCAGGCCCGCCGAGCACGGCCGCCAGGCACGCCAACACCGCCCGCGTCAGGAATCTCCGACCCTGCTGCTCCACGGCTTCGCGGCCCCTCACCGTCCGAGCGCCTCCTCTGGTATCGCGGCCGCGCAGGGCGCCGGGCATGGGATCTCGCTGGCGCCGAGCTGTCGCAGCAGGGTTGCCGTGTGGGGGTGGGCGGCGAACGAGTTGCCGTACTCCACGCCGTCCGCGACCCGCAGCGGCGTACGCCCGTCGAGGGCCACCACGTCGAGCTCGGCGCCCTGGTCGTAGAGATACTGGACGACGCTGTTGGCGCCGCGGTACGCCGCCGCGTGCATCGCCGTTTCGCCCACGTCGTTGACCGCGTTCACGTCGGCGCCCAGCTCCTCGACCAGCAGCCGGACCGCCTCGAGCACCTGGGCCTCGCTCGCGCGGTCCTGATTCGATGCCCACGAAATGCCCGCCGCCGCCATCAGCGGCGTAATGTTGTCCTCTGTGTTGATGGCCGGGTCGGCGCCGTGCTCGAGCAGCAGCCGCATCACCTCGACGTCCGCCGCCTTGGCCGCCAGCATGAACGCCGTTGCGCCGGTCATATGCCGGCGGTACCGTGCGCCCGACCAGCGGGGTTCCTCCATCGTATTCCGGCCGTTGACGTCGGCGCCGTGGTTGAGCAGGGCCCGGATCACGCGCAGGCGGTCCAGGTTCACGGAGATGAACTGATCGCTGATGTGCCAGTTCGCGACGTGCACGGCCGCCTGCAGGACCCGGCCGAAGATGTTGCCGGGAATGATGCCCTCCGACTCGCGCTCGCTGTAGCCGAGCTTGCGGATTTCGAGCGGCATCGGCTGGGCCCGCATCCCTTGTACGGTCAGTCGGGTAGAACCTCCCTCGGTGTTCGGATCGGCGCCCCGTTCGAGCAGCAGGTCGACGAGATCCTCGTGCCCGTTGACAACCGCTACGAGCAGCGGGGTCGCCCTGTCCGGCCGCGCCTCGTTGACCTCGGCCCCTGCCTCCAGCAGGGCGCGCACGCTGCCGATGCTCCCCTTGCGCGCGGCGAACAGGAGCGGCGTCGCGCCGGTATTGGAGCGGGCGGCAATGTCGGCGCCGCGCGCAATCAACGTCTCGACGACCGGGACGTGACCCTCGGCGGCGGCCCACATGAGGGCCGACTGGCCGTTCCAGGTCTCCTGTGCGTTGACGTCGGCGCCGGCGTCAGCGAGCACGCGCACCGCGTCGACCTGGCCGGTCCGCGCGGCCAGCATGAGTGGTGTCTCGCCGGCGTTGACCGCTTGGCCGGGGTCGTTCGGATCGACACCGGCGGCGAGCAGGAGCGACAGGATCCGCGCGTCGCCGGTGCGCGCCGCGAGGGCCAGCGGAGTGACGCCGTAGTGGTTCGGCGAGTGGACGTCGGAGCCCGCGCGGATCAGCGTGGCCGCCGTCTCCGCGTCGTTCCGGTGGGCAGCCCAGTGCAGGGCCCTTGCGCCGTCGCCCTGCGCGGCGTCGACGTCGGCGCCCCGGGCGAGCAGCGAACGGACCACCTCGGCGTCGCCGCGCTGCACGGCGTCAGCGAGTGCGGCGTCCTGCTCGGCCGCCGCCCTGATCGGGGTAGTTGCTCCCAGGCCGGCAACCACGAGCACCGCCGTCAGCGCTACCCTGGACGAACCTCCAGCCTGCAATAGATCTCCCTTGACCGCGGTTTCATACTACTACGAGGTCGGACTGGTTTCGCGGGACCATTGATGACAGGGGCGCGGCCACGGCTGTCGAAGGGAATTCTGGTTGCCGTCGGGGGTTTCGTAGCGCTCGCCCTGACGGATGCCCGGCAGTTTCCCATCGACGCGGGCGCCGGAAGCGCGCCCGGTGTCGCCGCCCCGCTGCGATTCGGCCAGCCGGTCGGGCGAGGTGCTGAGGATCGCTGGCGCGATGCGGGACATCCGACATTCAACAGCCCCCATGCATCGCCGATCGTCGTGAATCGCGGCTACGTCTACGTCGCGAACACGCCCGCCGACACGGTCGACGTCATCGAGGCGTCCAGCCGCGCCGTCGTCGCGCGGATCGACGTCGGAATCGACCCGGTGGGGCTTGCGGTGCGACCGGACGGTCTCGAGGTATGGGCCGCGAACCATGTCTCGGACTCGGTGAGCGTGATCGACACCAATCCGGACAGCCTCACCTATCTGCAGGTCGTCGCCACCGTTCAGGATTTCGACAGGGAAACCGGAGCGACCCGTTTCGACGAACCGGTGGGTATCGCCTTCGCCAGCAATGCGAAGGCGTATGTGGCTCTCTCGTCCGAGAACCAGGTCGCCGTGATCGACGTGGGTGCCCGCGAAGTAGTCAACCGGCTTGCCATCACGGCGCAGGATCCGCGCGCCCTCGTCGTCCGGGACGGCCTTCTGTATGTCATCCCGTTCGAGTCCAACAATCAGACGCAGATCTCGGGCTGTCGCGGCAGGGTTGGTGGCGAACTCTGCACGTTCGACGCCCAGGTGCACGTGGTCGACAACAACAACGTGCTCTCCCTGGGCATCGACGTCGACATCGTCAAGCATCCGGGCATTCCGGACCGCGACCTTTTCGTGTTCGAGACCGGCAACGACAGGCTTGTCGACGTCGTCAGCACGGTGGGCACGCTGCTCTACGGTCTCGTCGTCGACTCCGGGGGGCGCGTCTTTGTCGCGCAGACCGAAGCCCGGAACGACTCCAACGGCCGCGCCGGCACCGAGAAGGAAGGGCTGGCGGAGATGGAGAACCGCGCCTTCCTCAATCGGATTACCCGCGTTGATTGCCTCGGCGGCGCCTGTGGTGCGCCCGCCTTCATCGAACTGGAACCGCTGCCGCCGGTCCATCCGGCGCCGGGCCTGGCCTTGGCTACGCCCTTCGCGATTCAGATCAGCGAGGATGATTCCACGCTCGTGGTTGCCGCGGCCGGTTCGGACAAGCTCTTCACCGTCGATACGGCGAGCGGGAACGTGCTCGGGCGCACGGACGTGGACGCGGCGCCCAGGGGAATCGCGCTCCAATCGAACGCGGGCGGCGGTCCCGCGGGAGCCTGGGTCCTCAACGCGGTGGCCAACACGGTCTCCCACGTCGACGTATCCGATTCCTCCGCCCCGCGTGTCGTTGCGACCATCGGGCTCGACGATCCGACGCATGCCGCCGTCAAGCGCGGGCGCGTCGCGTTCAACGACGCCGGGGCGTCGACGACGGGCACCTTCTCATGCGAGAGCTGCCATCCGGATGGTCACACCGACCAGTTGGTGTGGGTGTTGAACACTCCGGTCTGCGACCGGCAGGGCTGCACGCAGATCCCGCCCCGCTCGACGATGCCCATTCGCGGTCTGCGCGATACGGCTCCCTATCACTGGGACGGGATTCCGGGCGATCCCTACGGCGGGGTCAACACGGCCAGTACGCGGACGGGCGTGGCGCCCAACTGCGACATCGGGGATGAGGAGAGCTGCACGCGGTTTCTGGTGGACGCCACGCTCCGGACCACCATGTGCTTGGTGGGGGAGTGCCCCGTCAACGACGAGGGCAAGGCGGGCGCCCTGTCCGGGGCCGAGCGCGATGATCTGGCGAAGTTCCTGCTCAGTGTTCCGTACCCGCCCGCCCAGCGGCGCTCCTATTCGAACGTCCTGTCAGACGATGCGGCGACCGGGTTCAAGCGCTTCCACATGCACGGGGTGCCCGACGGAAGCGACGGCAGAATCAACACGTGCGGCAACTGCCACCGGATGCCGTTCTGGGTGAGTACGAATACGCCGTTCACCGGCATGGACGCACCGACGTGGCGAGGCGCCTACGACCGGTGGCTCATCCTGCCGCAGGGTCGCTGGAACGTGATCGACCTTCGAGGCCAGTCCGACCGGGACAATGCCTTTCCCGAACGGAGCGTGTGGGGCGCCCTGCGCGGCCAGCGCGCGGTCTTCTGGGACATGGTGGTGGAGGGTAGCACCGGCTTCTCCGGGGCTTTTGCCCGGCAGGTCACGTTGAACCACACGTCCGGCGAGACTCCGTTGACGGAGGACCTGCTGGACGCCCTGGAGTTGGCCGCGCGGGAAGGCGCCGTTCTCCTCAGGGGTGAGGGCCTGTTCCTGACGGGCGCGGCCGCGACGTCGGTGGCATTGCAGTTCGACCGTGGCTTCTACTCCGTGCGAGGCGATGATGCGCAGTCATTCAGCCGCGCCGAGCTGATGGCGCTTGCGGCCGAGGGCCGCTTTGTCGGCACTTTCACCGCGCGTCTCGGCGTCAACGTGGACGTCGACCATCCGCAGCCCGCCCTCTGGAGCGTCGGGCCGATTCAGGAGCAGCGGGGCGCCCAGGAATTCCCGTCAGCGTCGGACGGAAGCATCCTCGTCGGTGGCCGGCACATCCGGGAGGGAGCGAGCGTTTTCGTCAACGGTAGACGGGTGCCCGGCCATGTGCGTTGCGAAGGCGGACAACTGCCCGACTGCCTGGGCGAGCGGGTTGTCATCGAACTCCAGTCACTGCCCGGTATCCACTTCGTGCAGGTCCAGAATCCGGACGGCTTGTTCAGCAACGACTTCATCTTCTTCGGGCGTCCAGTTGGCGGCGATGGCAAGACATATCCGATTCCCCGGGCTGACGCCCAGGAGACGGCCGTTCCCGAACGTCCGTCGCTGCCCGGGCCGTCGGCGCCACGGTCCGCGGACGGTGTCGGCGGAGAGTTCGCGGCTCTCGACGGAACGCGGTTCCGGACGAAGACCGTAGTGAGCGGCCTTGAAGTCCCGACCGGCCTTGCGTTCGCTCCAGACGGCCGTCTGTTCGTAGCCGAGCTACCCGGCCGGGTGCGAGTCGTGAAGGAAGGACGGCTGGTGCCGCAACCGGCGCTGACGCTCGGCGAAGCGCTCGCTGCCGGCGATGAGCTCCTGCTCGGGATCACCCTCGACCCCGAGTTCGAGCACAACCGTCTCGTCTATCTGCTTCAGGCCAGGGTTGGCCCCAACGCGTCACCGGTGGCGCGAATTGTCCGGTACCGCGAGGTGGAGAACACGCTGGCCGAGGCGGCGATCCTGCTCGATGACCTGCCGCTGGCTGCCTTGGACGGCGGCGGCGCGCTCCGATTCGGGCCCGACGGTCTTCTCTACGTGGCGCTGGGTGATGCGGATTCCGGGGCGGCGCAGGACATGGCGTCGTACGGCGGCAAGATCCTGCGCCTGCGGCCGGACGGGACGACTCCACGCGACAATCCGCGTGCGTCGCCCGTGTACTCGATGGGGCATCGTGACCCGCGCGGCCTCGCCTGGCATCCGGTCACCGGCGCCTTGTGGGTAGCCGAACCGGGCCGGCCCGGGACCACGGAGCTCAATCGCGTCGAGGCGGGGGGCAACTACGGGTGGCCGGGGGGTGTCGACGAAGCGATGCTGCCCGGAATGCGTCGGCCCGACCTGCTTGTCTCCGGGTCAATGGTCGTGGGCGGGGCCGCATTCTACGCAGGGTCGGAGATGGGCGGTTTCCAGCACGATCTCTTCCTGGCGGCCCTCGATGGCGCACACCTCCTGCGCGTGCTTTTCGATCGGGCGGATCCCGACCGAATCGCCGGAACCGAGCGTCTGCTGAAGGGCGAGTTCGGTCGCCTGCGCGACGTCGTAGCGGGCCCGGACGGCGAGCTGTTCATTGCGACGGGCAATCGGGATGGCCGTGGCGAGCCGCGGCACGGCGACGACCGGATTATCCGTCTCCTGCCGGCGCAATAGCCGCGAGCGGTGGTCCGGACCTATTCCGGAGCGACGGTGCCGGGCGAAGCGCGCGTCATGGCGCTCCTTCGCGGGGAGTGTCGCGCAGGCGGGATTGGAATGCCAAGTGTTGCAGTGCATCTGCACTTGCGGTAGCTTCAGGGGCAGAGTTGCGTGGAGCGCCACCATTGGCCTTCGGCCACGGGCTGACGCCCCACTTCCCCGGGCGGCCGGCGCGGTACATGAGGAGGTCAGTCCGATGAGAACGCTGGCGATCGCGCTCGTGAGTGCCGGTGTGCTGCTGGTGGCTTCAACCGGATCGGCGCACCACTCGTTTTCGGCGGAGTTCGACATCGAGAAGCCCATCACGCTTCAGGGCAAGTTGACCGAACTCGAGTGGGTCAACCCGCACGGGTGGTTGCACATGGACGTGGAGGGTGTCGACGGCCAGGTCGTGAACTGGGCGGTCGAGCTCGGTAATCCGACCGCGCTATTGCGGCGTGGCCTGCGACGCAGCGACTTCCCGGTTGGAATCGAGTTCGTGGTCGAGGGCTACATGGCCAAGGACGGGACGCCGACCGCCAACGGCATCACCATCACGTTCCCGGACGGCCGCGACTTTTTCGCCGGGTCGTCGGGCACCGGAGCGCCGGTGCCACCTGGCCAGCGCTAGACACGCGGCGCATCCATGCGGTCCCTGCCGGTCGTTGTCGCGGCCGCCTGCACCTGCCTGATCGTCCTGCTGCCGTCGGCGGGTTTGGCGCAGGCCAGTTCCGACGAGGCCTACGTTCCCCCGCGCACGCCGGATGGTCATCCCGACCTCCAGGGGATCTGGCAGGCGCTCAACACCGCCGCCTGGGATATTCAGGACCATTCCGCGAGCGCCGGCGTGCCAGCCGGGCAGGGCGTCGTCGTCGGCAACGAGATCCCGTACCAGGAGTGGGCGCTGGCGCAGAAGCAGGAGAACTACGAGAACCGCCTGACCGCCGACCCCGAGACGCAGTGCTACATGCCGGGTGTCCCGCGGATCACGTACATGCCGTATCCGTTTCAGATCCTGCAGTTCTCGGATCGCGTGTTGATTCTGTACGAGTACCTGCACGTCACGCGCACCATCTACATGGACGGCAGTCCGCACCCGGAGGGGCACATCGATTTCTGGATGGGGGATTCGCGGGGGCGATGGGAGGGTGACACGCTGGTCGTCGACGTCATCCACTTCAACGATCGGACCTGGTTCGATCGGGCCGGGAACTTCCACAGCGAGGCCCTGCACGTGGTCGAGCGTTACACGCCGACAGGCCCCGATCATCTGCTCTACGAAGCAACCATCGAGGATCCGAACGTCTTCACGCGGCCGTGGACCATTAGCATGCCGCTCTACCGTCGCCAGGAGGCGCACCTCCAGCTTCTGGAGTACGAGTGCTATGCCTATTCCGAGCGGGAACTGGCGGCTGACAAGTGACCCAAACGTTGACAGGTTCGAGGGGGTTTCGATGAGTAGTCGAGTGATCCGGACGGTGCTCGCACTTGCCGCCGTTCTTGCCGTTGCGTCGCTGTCAGTCGCGGGTCAGGAGCCGTCCGGGGCATTGCCTCGCACTGACGATGGCCGTCCCGACCTGCAGGGGTACTGGCGCGGTGGACCCGTCAACGCGTCGCACAGCATCGAAGACGGTTGCTGCGATCCGATCCACGCCCGAATGCAGAGCCGCGGGCCGGAGCGCCTGGGGCTTCCCTTTCAGTTGATTACCGACCCGCCGGACGGGCGGATTCCCTACCAGCAGTGGGCGTTGGAGAAGCGAAACCAGTATCTGTGGGATATGGAGACACCTACCGAGCTGGAACACATCGATCCGGAGGATCGCTGCCTGCTGCTCGGGGTGCCGCGCAGCAACTATCGCGGAGATCTGCAGATACGTCAGAACGCCGACTACGTCGTCATTCTCTACGAATGGGCCCACGCCTACCGCATCATCCCGATGGACGGACGCCCGCACGTGGGCGAGGACATCGTGCTGTTCAACGGCGACTCACGTGGCCGCTGGGAGGGCGACACGTTGGTCGTCGACACCAGGAACTTCAACGACGTGCCGTGGCTCGATTCCCATGGGAGCTTCTACAGCGAGTCGCTCCGGGTGGTCGAGCGATGGACCCTGACGGACGCCGACACGCTCCACTACGAGGCGACGGTCGAGGATCCCACCGTGTTTACGCAGCCCTTTACGCTGGCGTTCACGACGACCCGCATCCCCGACGAGCCCTACGAGTTCTACGAGGAAGGGTGCTGGGAGGGCGTCACCAACAAGCATAGGCTGGCGGCGGGGCGGATGGCCGTCGAGGCCGGCGAACGGCAGATGCACACCCACGAAGAGTCGCCGCGGTAGCCAGGGAGCTGACGGCAGTCAGTCGGTGATTTCGGCCTCGAGTATGACGGCGGCCTCCCGGCCGCCGAACGTCGAAGAAAACACGGTCATGCCGGCGAAGTCGTACTCGGTTGGAGCCGCGTTCATCTCTTCCTGCATCGTACCCGTGCGGTTCGTCGCGAGCAGCATGTAGCGGAAACGGCGCCCTTCCGGGTCGAGTGTCATGATGACGACCGCTTCACGACCTCCGAAGGCGGTTTCGCCACCCTGCGCGCCAGCGAAGCGGTAGCCGCGCGCGCCGGCCTCGTTTAGCTCCTCTTCCATCGTGCCCGTGCGGTTGGTGGCAAGCAGCAGGTATTTCTCCGGCTGTTCGGATTGCTGGGCGGTTGCGGGCGGCGTCAGGACGAAGAGTGTCAGGGCGACGGTTAGCGTGGTGTTCAGTCTGGGCATGGTATCTCCCTTCCAACCTTGCAATTTAAACGCACGCCATTAGTATTGCAAGGATGATAGATCGGAGGGTGGCCGACGATATGATGCGCGGTCTCGGGCGTCAGGCGGCAGTGGCGCTGATCGGCCCGCGCCAGGTGGGCAAGACAACGCTGGCGCATCAGATCGCCACGCGCGCGGACGCACTGTACCTGGATCTGGAGACGTCCGAGGCGCGCGAGAAGTTGACGTCCCCGGCGCTCTTCCTGCGGGAGTACCAAGACAGGCTGGTAGTCCTGGATGAGATTCACCGGACGCCGGAGCTCTTTCGTGAGCTTCGCGGGATCATCGATGAGGGGCGTCGGCAGGGCCGAGGGATCGGCCGTTTCCTGGTTCTCGGATCGGCTTCGATGGAGTTACTCCGTCAGTCGGGCGAAAGCCTCGCGGGCCGGATCGAGTACATCGAACTGCAGCCGTTTGACGTAATGGAAGTGCCGTCCGAGGCGGCGGCCACCAGAAGTCTCTGGCTGCGTGGCGGGTTCCCACTCAGCTTCCTTGCGAACACCGACGTCGACAGCTTTGCCTACCGGGGCAACCTCGTGCGCACGTATCTGCAGAGGGAAGTTGCCGAGTTCGGGCCGCGCATTCCGGCAGAAACGCTGGAGCGGCTCTGGACCATGCTGGCCCACGGCCAGGGCACGCTATTGGACGCTTCGAAGCTCGCGGCATCGTTGTCGGTCAGTTCACCGACCGTCAGCCGCTATGTCGACCTCCTGGTCGACCTGCTCATGGTCCGGCGGCTCCGGCCCGTCCATGCAAACGTTCGCAAGCGACTTGTCAAGTCGCCGAGGGTCTACGTCCGTGACAGCGGGCTTCTGCATGCTCTGCTTCGAATCGATGACTACGGGGCTCTGATGGGGCATCCGGTGGTCGGCGCGAGTTGGGAGGGTTTCGTCATCGAGAACCTGCTGCGCGTTGCGCCGTCCTTTACGGACGCTGGCTTCTACCGGACGTCCGCGGGAGCAGAGATCGACCTCGTGCTTGACCTGCCGGGCCGCCGCGGCCGCTGGGCGATCGAGGTAAAGCATGGCCTTGCGCCTGCACTGGCACGCGGTTTCTACCACGCGCGCGACGACCTGGAAGTAGATCGATCGTTTGTCGTCTACTCCGGCGAGGATCGCTACCCGATCGCGGAGGATATCGAGGCGATTGGCCTGCGTGAGATGGCGAGCCTGCTCGCGGGAATGTGAGCTGCTGGTCGTTTCCAAGGCAGGTGAGCGGGCCGGAATGGGACTTCCGGCACCGCAAACCTGTATGTAGTTGGCGACCAGTGCCTGTTGGCTAGTAGGAGTACGGATCGTCAGCCGCCGCTACGGCAGCAACGACGACCCCGGCCCATACCGCGGTACCGAGCCAGGAACTCGTTACCCGGCGCGACTTGGCTTCGGCGGAGTAGCCCGCCGTGTAGCAGTTCACCGTCGTTGAATCCTGCCTGGACAACATGTTGGCGCTTGGTTGCGGCGCGCTGACATGGGCCACGATCGGCATGATCACGCCCAGAATCAGACCTCCCGCGAACCAACCGGTGCGGCCCTGCGCGTCCCTGGCATCTTCTCGACCCTGCGTTGCGGCCGCATCGCAGTCCTGAAGGACGATTGCCCGGCGCGCGGCGGCGACGGCGGCGCGTTCCGCCGATTCGCGAATAGGACCAGCTTCGACCAGGGGGGGCAGGCTCGCTACGACGACCGTCACGATGGCAACGATGACTGTGAGCTTCTGCACGACGGACTCCTTACTCCGACCAGACATCGCCGGGATTGGCGGGTGACGACCGGACGAAGTCAACCGTAGGGGGCCGACGTGTCAGAACCTGTCAGAGCGATCCAGGGTCAGATCAACGGGCGCTGGTCCGACGGTTCGTCGAGAGTGGGAAGGCCGGGGAGTGGCCGTTGCCGCCGGCTGGGGCGTTTGCCGGCCTTTGGGTCGTGGGCGTCCTGGGCGGCAGACGCAATCTCATGGACGAGCGTGACGAGCTCCGGGGGCTGGACCGCTCGGGCCTGGCCAGCGAAGCTGACGACCCAGCGGGCGATCTCCTCGAGGTGCGAGAGCTGCACGCAGTACTCGAGATCTCCATTGCCCAGCTTCGCCACTGTTTCCGTCGGGTGGTGGGACCCCTCCTCTATCAGCGGGGCGAACGACGGGTCGAAGTGGATGACGATGTCGTGCAGGTTACGGCCACGGTAGATCGCCCAGGTGCTCTCGAGGAATCTGTCGATGTCGAACTCTGGCCGGTTGAAGGTTCCGGTCAGCGGTCTCGCCTGGGAGATCCGATCGACCCGGAAAGTGCGAGGTTCGTCGTGGAGATGGCAGCGCCCGACGAGGTACCACGCGTTCTCGCGGTGGAACAGCCCGTACGGGTCGACGCCGCGCCAGGCCAGGAGCCCTCCTGCCAGCGAGCGGTAGTGGATGGAGATGGGTTTGCGTTCCCGGATCGCCACTTCAAGCTGGGAAGTCAGCCCCGGCGCGAGTGCGCCCGATCGTTCCGGGCCCGCGAGGGTCAGGGCGTCCGGCGTTTCCTCGAGCTGGCGGGTGGCCTTGTCGAGCTTCGCTTCCACGAGATCCAACGTCTTGACCACGTCCGGCGCCTTCCGGGCCGCGGGGTTGTCGAGCAGCAGTTTGAGCACGGCGCGTTCCGCCGCGGTCAGTGCAAGGGGGCGAATCGTGGCGCCCTCGACGAGCTGGTAGCCGTAGTCGTTCCGGTAGACCGGAATCCCGCGGAGGGAGAGCTCCGCGAGGTCGCGGTAGGCCGTCCGTTCGGAGATCCCGAACCGTTCGGCGATTTCCTTCAGCGGCCGCGCGCGGCGTCCGGCCAGGAGTTGCACGAGATCCAGCAGGCGGGCGGGGCGACTCATTGAGGTTCCCTTCTACACGGTAGGACTGTCACATTCTGTCAGTACGCCGACCGTGGGGGTGGCTCGCTGGCAGCCCGACCAGATCCGTGACCAAGGGCCTACGCGCACGGTACAGGTTCGGGGTACTTGGAGTACGATGAAACCAGAAACGTCAGGCGCCATAGCGCCAGCCGTTTTGGGAGGTGCGCCGGGAGCCATGCACGACACCTACTACCATGCGGACGACCTCGAACGGTTCTCTGAGATCGGCAAGAACCGGCCGGAACTGGCGGAGAAGTTCTTCGCCTGGTACAACGCCGTGTTCGAAGACGGCGCCCTTTCGGCCCGCGAGAAGTCGCTGATCGCCCTCGCGGTCGCCCATGCGGTGCAGTGTCCGTATTGCATCGATGCCTACAGCGCCGACGCCCTGGAGAAAGGCGCCGACGTGGACCAGATGACCGAAGCGGTCCACGTCGCCTCGGCCATCCGGGGCGGCGCGTCGCTGGTTCACGGTGTCCAGATGCGGAATCGCGCTGGCCGCATCGGCATGTGACGCGGGTGTCTGCCAAGCTGTCGTTCACTATGGGTTCCGGGCGCTGACACGTATATGGCCATAGCGCTGCCGACTCTTTCCGCGCGCGAGGCCCCGCTGGCCGGAGCCCGCGAGCAGCTTGCCGTGTTGCGTCGCCTGCCAATCGACCGGGAGTTTGCGGCGGCGCTCCATGCGGGGGGACTGCATCCGCTGCGTCCCACGAGCCTCGAGGTCCTTCAGATCAACGTCGGGAAGCTCTGTAACCAGACCTGCCGTCATTGCCATGTCGATGCCGGGCCGGATCGGAGCGAAGTGATGACGCGTGAGACCATGGTGCAGTGTGTCGAGGCGCTGCGCGGGACCGCTATCCCGACGGTCGACATCACCGGCGGAGCGCCGGAACTCAACCCGAACTTTCGCTGGCTGGTGGAGCAGTGCAGCGCCCTCGGCCGCCACGTGATCGACCGTTGCAATCTGACGGTTCTGAATCTGCCGTCGCAGGCGGACCTGGTCGACTTTCTCGCCAGGCACCGGGTGGAGGTCGTCTGTTCGTTGCCGCACTACCGGCAACTCAATACCGATGCGCAGCGGGGCGAGGGCGTCTTCGAGAAGTCGATCGAGGCGCTGCAGCGCTTGAATGCGGCGGGTTACGGCGCCGGTCGCTCCGGATTGCGGCTCGTGCTGGTCACGAATCCGGTCGGAGCGTACCTGCCGCCGAGACAGGCCTCGCTGGAGCAGGAATGGAAGCGGGAATTGGATCGGCGGTACGGCATCCGTTTCGACGCGCTGTACACGATCACCAATATGCCCATCAGCCGGTTCCTGGAATGGCTGATTGAATCGGGCAACCTCGAGTCCTACATGCACCGGCTGGTCGATGCCTACAATCCGACGGCGGCGAGAGGCGTCATGTGCCGGAACACGCTGTCGGTCGGCTGGGACGGGACCCTGTACGACTGCGACTTCAATCAGATGCTGGAACTACCGGTGAACGGACGATCGCCGCGGCACATCGGGGACTTCGATCTGGGCGCACTTGAAGCGCGCACGATCGTGACCGACCGCCATTGCTTCGGGTGCACGGCGGGCGCCGGGTCGAGCTGTTCGGGCGCGACTGTCGAGTAGGGCCCTGCCGGCCTGGAGGCCGGCGCACCGGCCGGCGCACCTGCTGCCTACGCGATGATCACGTTCCGCGGGAACTGTTCGTTGGACTCGAGGAACGTCATCTTGTTCTCGAGTTCCTCCGCCGTCGGCTGCACGTTGCCATTGGCGTCAGTCACGCGCGACGTGACGGTGTGCTCACCCGGAGTGGCGCCTTCCCACCGGTAGTTGAAGAACTTCCAGGAGTACCTCTCGCTCATCGTGGACGGGTCGAGCGTTGCGTGCTGCCACGGACCGTTGTCGATCTGCACCTCGACGGAGTGGATCGGCGTCCCGTCGTTGAGCACGACGCCGAAGACGTTGTGCGCGCCGTCGACCGCCGTCACCCGCGCGACGTACGACTTCAGGCGCATGGTCGAGATGGCGGTTTCCTTCCACTTCATCTCGCCGTTGACCATCTCGCCCTTGAGCGTCCGGTAGGAACGGGCCTGCCACCGGCCGAGGTACTGGTCCTTCTGCACGTGGATCTCGGCCAGCCACTTGACGTTCGGCGCGCCGTACCAGCCGGGCACCAGCAGCCGCAGGGGGCGGCCCTGGTGTGCGGTCAGCGGCTCCCCGTTCAGGTCATAGGCGAGGAGGGCTTCGTCGCCCAGGGCCTGATCTCGCTCTAGGCTCCGGCCGTACTGCTGATCGACGTTGAACGTCCGGCCACGCCACAGGACTTCTTCCTCGCCGCGGTCGGCGCCAAAGAAGACGAACTCGCGCGCCTCGTCCTGCACACCTGCGCGCTCGAGGACCGCGCGCAGCGGGACGCCGGTCCAGCGGCCGTTGCTCGACAGGCCGTTGAGGGGGCCGCGGTTGCCGGAGCACTCGAAGCCGAAGACGAGATCGCGGCTCGGCATGGAGCGCAGGTCGGCGAGAGAGAGTTCGAGGTGCGTGTCGACCAGCCCGGAGACGCGCAGCCGGTGCGTCGCGGTGTCGATCTCGGGGTGGCCGTAATGCTGTGTCGTGAAGAACTGATTGATCGGCGTGAATTGGCCGTCGATCTGCCGGACGTCGATGATCCGGCGATCCGGTCCGCGGATCCACTGGGTGTCCTCCGGAACGTCCGTGAACTCCATCAGTGTCTCGCCCTGCGCGAGTGCGGGCATCGCCCAGTGAGGCAGCCCCACCATCCCGAAACCTGCCGCTGCCACGCTTCCTTTCAGGACATCACGCCGGGTCGTTTCCTTCGACATTCTTCGGTCTCCCTCACTAGGTCGCGGTCATCCGCTGATCGGCACTATTCGTATCACAGATGTGCCCGAAAGGGGTAGGATGGCCCCAGTACCAGGGGAGGCTCCGCATGCAGGAACGGATGCCGGATCGGTGCATCGCCGGCTTGCGGCCGGCGGTCGTGACGTTCGCGCTGGCGGCGTTTGCGGCGGGATTCATCGCGCTTCCGGCCGCGGCGCAGGAAGCGGCCGAGAGCTGGGAAACGCCGCGTCTGCCGGACGGCACGCCGGATCTGTCGGGAGTCTGGGTAAGCGACAGCGGCACGCCCCTCGAGCGCCCCGCCTACGTGGCGGACCGCGACCAGTGGACCGCGGAGGAAGTAGCTACGCTGCAGGAACGGGCGGACCGGATCTTCGACAACGGCCGGAGTGCGTTCGCCACGGCGGACGGGGCCTTCCGCGCCGCGGTCCAGGATGTCGACACCTACGAGGCATGGTCCACCAGCAGTTCGATCGGCATGATCGGCTTCGTGTTCGACGAGCGGACCTCTTTGGTGATCGACCCGCCGGACGGGCGGATCCCGCCGCGGCGGCCGGACGGGGCGGCGCGGCTCGCCGAAGTCGATCGGGGCTGGAACGAGAAGCTCGGACCCGAGGACCTGAGCAACAACCACCGTTGCATTACGACCGGTGTGCCGCGCCTGGGCGGCAACTTCGGCGCCGGCCCGTACAGCTACTACCAGATCTTCCAGACGCCGGATCACGTCGTCTTTCTGATGGAGGCCTTCCACGACGCGCGGATCATTCCGATCGACGGGAGGCCGCACGTTCCCGAGTCGGTGCGGCAATGGAACGGCGACTCGAGGGGCCGATGGGAAGGCGACACTCTGGTGGTCGAGACGACGAACTTCTCACCGAAGAGCGAGTACCAGGGGGCAGCGGAAGGCCTGCATCTGGTGGAGCGGTTCACCCGGGTGGCGGCGGACACCCTGATGTACCACGTGACGCTTGCCGATCCGACAACGTGGGAGACGCCGTGGACGGCGGAACTACCGCTACACGACCGTGGCGGCGACGAGGCGCTCTTCGAGTTCGCCTGCCACGAGGGGAACGTGTCGATCGTGGGGATGCTACGGACGGCGCGGCTGGCCGAAGAAGCAGCGCGGTAGCTGCCGCCGAGTGCGTGGCGGTGCCGCGTGTTCCAGATCCAGAAGAAACTGACTTGTGCCGGCCCGGAGGCCGGCGCACCCGGCTAGCGCGCCGGCTCGGTCGGGTCGCGACCGTCGAGCGGAGCGCCGGTGCCGGACGATCCGGCGAACAGGCGTGTCCCGTCGGGGAACGTCACGTCGCGGCCGTTGGCGCGTAGGGCGCCGTCAATCGCCTGGTAGCCCTCGACGAGCACCTCGATACCGGGAGTGACCGAGTCCTTCCGCCAGCCGCGCCGGACAAGCGCTCCCGGCGGGCCCGCCTCGATCATCCAGTTCTCGATGGTGCCATCTTCCTTGGTCACCTCGAGATGCATCCAGGCATGCGGGTTGATCCACTCCATCTTGGTGATCTTGCCCCGCAACGCCACCGGCTTCGTCGCGTCGAACTCCGCCGAGAATGCGTGGTGCGCGAGCGCCGATCCGCCCGCCAGCAAGACTGCGAGCGCGATACCCGCGCAAGTCAGTGTCAGTCTGTTCCGCATCGGTGAAATACCTCGCTGATCTTGTTGTTCCCAGGCCCTCTCGGTTTGTCGGTGTGGCTGGTCTAGCGGCCGCTAGCCTCTTCGGCCTCGCGCGCCCGCGCGCCGCTCAGGATGTTCGTCATCCCGTAGTTGCCTTCGTGGCAGGCGTACTCGACCAGTTCATACTGCTCGTCGTCCAGATCGAACGTGAAGCGACCCGTGTACGGCGCGGTCCAGATGGCCGGGTCGCTCACCGTGAACTGGTACTCCAGTCGCGTCGGGCTGAGCCGCGTAAACCGCTCGGTCAGCACCATGTCGGGGCTCGAGCCGCGGAACGACGCGCGGCCGTTGAAGTTCGTCGTCTCGACGACCAGGGTGTCGCCCTCCCAGCGGCCCTGCGGGTCGCCCAGCCAAGTGTCGAGCTTGTCGCCCAGCCGCGGCTGGGCGGTCGTCGGAATGACCCGCGTCTCGTGGATCATTTCCTTCTGAATGGCGACGAAACCGGGACCCTGGTAGATCTGCAGGCCGTTGTTGTAGACGCCCGGGAACATCAGGTTCGGCAACCCGCGCGTGATGCAGCGGACGTAGGGGGATACTTCCTCCGGCCCGGCCACGTTGCTGGTCGAATAGCGACGGTTGTCGGCCGCCACCTGGGCCGCGCGCTGCTCGCCTTCCGGCGTCAGCGGGGGAATGCGGCCATCCGGCGGATCGATGATCATCGCCACCTGCGTCGACGGCGCGTTCTTGTCGTAGCTGAGCGTCGTGTCGCGCCACTCGCGCTCGTAACCCCAAATGCTGCCGAGCGTGCCGCGCTCGCGCCGCGCCGCCGCCTCCTCGGGAGTGAGCGAGTCGATGTCAACCAGGTCCTCGGGGCGCTCAAGCGGGATGCCGTGCGACGCGTTGCCGGTCCAGACCCCCTGCAGATCCGGCTCCCCCCACGGTGTCTGCGGCGTGTCGAACGGTTCGGTCACGTCGGCAAAGACCCGCGCCGCGCTCGCACTGTCGATGCCGGCGAAACCCGTCTCCACCACCGCCAGCCGGACATTGTCCGGGCCGCGGACGAGCGCGCGCCGGGCCGACGTGCGGCCGTTCGCGGGCACTTGTGGATCCTCGGCGAACTCGACACCTGCCGAGCGCATCTCTTCGGCCGCCGCGTCGAGGTCGTCGACGACGAAGGCGATGTGGTCGATTGCGCGCCCCTCGGTCGTCGCGGGCGTCCCTTCCGGATGCTCGGTCGCGAAGATCCAGAGGTTGTCGAATTGCAGGCCGTCGTCCGTTCCCGCGTGCGTGGCCTGCTCGCCGCCGAACATCTGCTGATACCAGGCGAGCGTCGCCGCCGGATCGGTCGCACTCAGATGGATGTGATGGAAACCGAGTTTGTCAGAATCCTCCACCATCTCGATACGCGTGCCCCACGGGTCGAAGATGTAGCCATGGAGATAGCCGCCCGGCGATTCGCGCAGCGTCGAGCCATCGGAGAAGCGCTGAAGCCGGACGCCCGAGCCGCGTACGCCGACCGCCTCGAGTTCCGCCATCTTCGCCGTCAGGTCGGCGAACGAGAAGCCGATGTGGTTCACGCCGGTGCCCTGCGTGCTCCCCATAGTCGGCTGCACGATGAAGGCCACGTCGACGCCGTGGCAGTTCGCGGCGTCGTCCCGGTCGGCGATGGCCTCGCAGCCGAGATGCCGAATGTACCACCGGACCGATTCGGGAGGCGCGGACGAGGTGATGTACACATGGTGGTAGTCCGCCTCGGCGGCCCGGACCATCTCCGGAGCGCCGGCGACAAACAGCGCCGCGGCAAATAGTGTCAGTGCAATGCGTGTGGTGGTCATGGCCTGTCTCCTCCGCGTCGATGCGGCCATCAAAGTCCTACTGGTCCGGTGGCGGCCTGCTCGGCACCCTCCTCAGGTGGCCGTACAGCAGGTCCTCCGAGAACTCGATGCACTTGAATTCCAGTACCCGCGCGTTCTCCTCCAGCCGGCGATAGAGCAGGAGGCTGATGTCCCAGGGCTGGGTGAAGGTGTTCGGATCCTCGAGCCGCGCTTCGTAACGGAGCACGTTCGGCCCCATTGGCGTGTAACGCTCCGTCACGTGCAGTCCCGAACTGGCGAAGTTGCCGGCTCGGTCGAACCACTGCTCGCCGGTGAAGCCCTCGGCGTCCACGACGAGCGTGTCGCCCTCCCATCGGCCGTGCGATCGGCCCATCCAGCTGTCAAGCGGCGGTGACTCGGGATTCTCCTTGTCCATGTGGATCGTCCGGTTCGCCTCGGCGAAGCCGTAGATCATGAGGATTTTCCGGTCGCCCTGGATGATCTGGAAGGGGTAGGGCATGTAGTTGGCGCGGGGCACGCCAGGCATGAAGCACTTCGCCTCCGGGTCGTTGCCCATCCGGTTCGCGAAGTTCTCGTCCCGCTGCCGCCGCGCCTCGGCGGTGTAGGGAATCTCCCCACCGACCACCACGCCCTGTCCCGGGGGCTGCGCGCCGATGGCCCCCAGGTCGGGATGACCGGCCGAGGCCTGATGGTCTTCCAGGTTCCAGTTGGCGGTGCTCATGGTCTGCCAGACGCCGTTGAGGTCGGGCCGGTCGTCCCAGGAAGTGCGCGGAACGTCACCGCTCTGAGCCCATGCGGGAGTCGCAACGAGCGCCACCATCGCCGCGAACCGGAGCGCCATTCGTACAGGAGAAAAACGTGCAGTTGTCATCATCTATCGTGCTGCTCGTGCAAGCGTAAGTGTGAATGTTAACAGCAACGAGCTTCGGTCAGCAACGAACTCGGAATCGGGCGGTCCGTCCCGCCGGATCCTGTTGGGACACCGCGTCCGATTCCGGTTCTTCGAGCGTCCTACCCAGACCCGGCGCCTGAGGCCGACGCGGCCGGTATTGCAACTTGACCCCGGTCAGGCCATGATGGTCCGATCCGGCTGAAGGGGGAAGTTGTCATGCGCCGACGACCTGTGGTGTTGCATCTGGCGGCTGGGGCCTTCGCGGCGGCGTCGCTGGCGGTGGCGCCCGTTGTCGCACAATCGGGTGATGCGCCGTCCGACCGGACGCCGTGGGGTCATCCGGACCTTCAAGGGTACTGGACGAGTTCCACCTACACGCCGCTGGAGCGCCCCGAGAACCTCGCGGATCAGGGGTTGCTCTCAGAAGAGGAGCTGGCCGAGCTCAACGAGCTCCTTACCGCAGAAGGCGTCGACCCACTCCGCGCGCGTAGCGTGCTCGCGGCCGAGACCGATGAGGAACGGGCCGAGGTGACCCGGCAGACCCAGGAGAACATCCACTACGACAACTCGATCTGGCTGCGCGAGCAGGATCCGCGCAAGCTGACGACCCGCCGGACCTCGCTCATCACCGATCCGCCGAACGGCCGGATTCCACCGCTCATTCCGTCGGCGCAGGAGCGCGAGGCGATCCGGAGGGCGGAGAGCCGGTGGCTCGTCTACAACAATCCGGTGCAGTCGTTCGATAGTCACCAGACCCGCACCCTGCAGGAGCGCTGCCTGGCCTGGCGCCACGAAGGTCCCCCAATGCTTCCCCCGTCGTACAACGATCTCATGCAGATCTTCCAGACGGAGGACTACGTGGTCGTCGCGCAGGAAATGCGGACGAATCCTCCGCGGATCATTCCTCTCGACGGCCGCCCGCACGCGCCGGATGCAATTCGGGAATGGGCGGGGGATTCGCGTGGCCGCTGGGAGGGAGAAACGCTCGTCGTCGAAACGACGCGCTTTAATGACAGGGTGCACTTCAACGGATCAAGTGTCGGTCTGCACGTGGAAGAGCGGTTCACGCGCATTGACGACGCGACGATCCGGTACGAGTTCACCGTCACCGATCCGACCACCTGGACGCAGCCGTGGACGGCGGAGTTCCCGTTCATGAAACGCGAGGGGCCGACCTACGAGTACGCCTGCCACGAGGGCAACTACGACGCGCGCCACATTCTGGAGGTGGCCCGCAATCTCGAGGCCGCGGCGAAGTGACCGCCCGGAGGAGTTGACTCAGTCGATGACCAGCCAGTATTCCCGTGATTTCCTGTCCGTCGTGCTGGTTGCCCTGGTGGCCGCGTGCGGCCCGGGCGACAGCGGGCCCGCGCCCGAGGCGATGTCCGACGGGATCGGTCCCGTGGTGGATACTGGTCTCGGCAGGCTCGAGGGCGAACGCGTGACGGGCGAAGACAACGTCCTCGTCTTCCGGGGCATTCCCTACGCAGAACCCCCGGTGGGCGATCTGCGGTGGCAGCCACCGGTCGCGCCAGCCGCCTGGGACGGCACTCGCGACGCCACGACGTTCGGCTCAGCCTGCTGGCAGCGCCTGACCCCCGCGACTTCCGTCTATACGCGCGGTGATCTCGACCGGAGCGAGGACTGCCTCTATCTCAACATCTGGACGGCAGCCTCCACCGCCGGCGAGGCGCGGCCCGTCATGGTCTGGTTCCATGGCGGCGGGCACACCGGCGGCTGGGGGAGCGCGCAGATCTTCGATGGCGCCAACCTGGCGAAGAAGGGCGTGGTGCTGGTCACCATCAACTACCGGCTCGGGCCGTTCGGCTTCCTGGCCCACCCGGCGCTCACCGCGGAGTCTGCCGACGGGTCGTCCGGCAACCAGGGCCTGCTCGACAAGGTGGCGGCGCTGCAGTGGGTGCGCGATCACATCGCGAACTTCGGTGGCGATCCCGGAAACGTCACCATCTTCGGCCAGTCGGCCGGTTCGTGGAGTGTCTGCTATTTGCAGGCTTCACCGCTCGCCAGGGGACTGTTCCACCGGGCGATTGGCCACTCGGGAGGCTGTTTCGGACGCGACCGGCCCGATCTCGAGCGCGCCCACACGGCCGCCGTCGAGGCGGCCGAGGCGCTGGGCGTCGAGGGCGACGATGCCGAGGCGCTGTCCGCGCTCCGGGCACTCGACGCCGAGACGGTCCTTGAATCCGACCTGAACGCGGGGGCCATCGTCGATGGTCATTTCATGCCGCGGCCGGCGGCCGCCATCTTCGCGGCGGGCGAGCAGAACGACGTCCCCGTGATCGTCGGCGCCCTCGCGAACGAGGGCTCGACCCTCTACGCCACGATGCCGGAGCGGACGATGGATGAACTGGCGACGCTCCTTGGCGAGCAGTACGGCGATGCGGCCACAGTGGTGCGCGACCTGTACGACGAGGAGATCGCGAAATCGACCAAGTGGGGCGCGCAGATGATCCAGGCGGACCGGAGCTTCGTCTGGGAGATGCGCACCTGGGCACGCGCGATCGAGACCGGCGGAAACGACGCTTACCTCTATTTCTTCAGCCATCCGCCGCCGGTCTTCCGGCTCTACACGCCGGAGGCGGCCGCTATAGAGATGCCAGACGGCTCGGACGGGTACGGGGCGTACCACTCCGGCGACCTCGCCTATGCGTTCGCGAACACGCGCGTCGTGGGACTGGGCTGGAGCGACTGGGACCATCAGCTTGCGGACGCGCTTTCCGACTACTGGGTCAACTTTGCACGGACGGGCGATCCGAACGGCGATGGGCTCGCCACATGGCCTCGCTACCGCGCGGGGGACGACGAGTGGCTGGAGTTCGGGGATAACATTGCCACGACACGCGAAGTGCGAAGGGCCAAGCTGGACCTGTTCGACCGCCTGAACACGGGAACCGGGGGGAACTGACGATGGAGATGCAGCGGCTTCTGATTGGCGCGGTGTCACCGGTGCTGGCGGTGTTCGTGTTGGCCGCCCCCGCGACTGCAGGTGCGGAGCAGGGCGACGTACCCACCTTTGCGAAGGACGTGGCGCCGATCCTGTTCGACAACTGCGTCACCTGCCACCGCCCCGGCAACATTGCGCCGATGTCACTCACGTCGTACGTCGAGAGCCGTCCGTGGGCGCGATCGATTAAGGATCTCGTCGTATCGCGGACGATGCCCCCCTGGCCCGCCGATCCGGAGAGCAGCCTGAAGTTCAGGAACGAGAAGCGGCTCGAACAGTTCGAGATCGACACCATCGTCGCCTGGGTGGATGGGGGCGCGCCGAAGGGGAACGACGCCGACCTGCC
The DNA here is from genome assembly GCA_009838525.1 of Acidobacteriota bacterium. NCBI lineage: Bacteria > Pseudomonadati > Acidobacteriota > Acidobacteriota bacterium. The sequence continues at coordinate 126,455 of VXRJ01000032.1, read as the reverse complement.
AGCGCTGCCCGACTTCCCGGAGGGCTGGACCTATGAGGGCGGCGAGCCGGACTACGTCTTCGAGCTTCCGGTGGAGTACGAGATTCCGGCCGAGGGCGAAGAGGACTACATCGACTTCTACGTGAAGATCCCGTTTGAGGAAGATCGCTTCGCCGAGGTGCTCGAGATGCGGCCGAGCAACTACGCGGTGGTGCATCATTCGGGCGCCTACGTGGTCGACCTTCCGGCCGGCAAGATGGTCGGTCCCGACGGCCTCCTGCTGGACGACCCGAACGCCGCGCCGGAGAGCGAGGAGGCAACGGGTGGGGGCGTCGCCCAGGCGGTGTTCAACGAGGTGAACCTGCCGGGGACGAGCAAGCTCCTCTCGTACGTCCCGGGACGCGGGGTCGAGCGGCATCGGCCCGGCACCGGCAAGCGGGTGACCGCCGGCAAGTGGATCCGCTGGACGATGCACTACAACCCGACCGGCAAGCCGGAACGGGAGCGGAGCAAGCTGGGCCTCTGGTGGAACACCGTGCCGGTGACCCACGAGGTATTGACGCGTCAGGCGGGGAACGCCTTTCCGACCGATCCGTTCGGGACCGACATTTATATCGTCGAGGGTGAGGAGATCAAGCCGACTCGGGACGAAGACGGGAAGTTCCGGCGCGCGCAGATCCCGAACATCCCGCCGTACCAGGAGGACTGGAAGATCACCGGCATCACGCCGATCCTGGAACCGATCACGCTCTACGGGATGTCGCCCCACATGCACCTGCGGGGCAAGAGCCTCAAGTGGGTCGTTACTTACCCCGACGGCAGCGAGGTAACGATCCTCGACGTCCCCGAGTTCGACTTCAACTGGCAGATCCACTACGAGCTTGAGGAGCCGCTGTACCTGCCGGCCGGCAGCAAGATCACCGGCATCGGCGTGTACGACAACTCGCTGAACAACCGCTGGAACCCGGGTCCGCACCTCGAGGTGTACTGGGGACAGCAGAGCTGGGACGAGATGTACCAGGCGTTCACCGAGTACACCGTCGAGAGCCAGGATCTGACGAAGCAGCGTCCTTCGAACAACGACAACGAGTAGCTGAGCGGTGTCTCGCGCGTCCGTGGCGTTTGCCCTCACGCTCCTGATGGCGGGGCTCTTGCATCTGCCCCCCGCGGCGGTGGCACAGCCCCCCGACCGCCCCCTGCCGCAGGGACAGATTCCCGATCTGGGACGCCCGACGCAGGCGGGTGACGAGGTGCCGACGTTCGACTACGACGCGTACTTTCCCGGCGAGTGGACGTTCGAGTGGCGGGTTCCCGACAGCCCCCTCGGTACCGGCGGCCTGATCACCGGCATCGAGACCTTTCATCCGGGCGGCGACGGCCGGAACTACCGCTCGACGATAGAAGCGGAGGGTCCGGACGGCCCGTTCCAGGTCTCGGCCACCATCATCTACCTGGAAGGCCAACGCGCGTTCGTCCGCCAGGAGGCCGACGGTCGAGGCACTACGCGGTTGATGGCGGGCCGGATAGGCGGTGACCTGGGGGGCTTCTACACCATCCACTACGAGTCCGCTCCGTTCGAGGCGGATGGTAGCCAGGTTGTGCTGCGCCTGGTTACACGGTTGGTGTCGCCGGTCCACTACCGCGTGGAAGCGCGAATCTCGGTGGACGGCGGGCCTTTCACGAACTTCGGTAACGCTTGGTGGCGCAAGGACGCGCCCGGCGTATCGGGGCGCGACTGACGATGGCCGGTGACAGGCGCCGCGCCCTCGCAACGGCGGGGTTGGCCGTCAGCATCGTCGGAGCGGGCGCTTTGCTCCCGGCGTCCGCAGGGGGTCCGGTTCTGGCGCCCGCCGCAGGCCAACCAATGCCGCTCATGATGATGGTGGGGTGCGTAGAGGGCGACGAAGCGAACGGCTTCCAGCTTGCGCGCGTCACCGAACCGGAAGTCATCCAGGATCGCATTCCGCCCGAGCCACCCCCCGGAGCGCCGCTCGGCGAGGGCCGCGTAGCGCTGATCGGCACGCTCGACGAGTTCGGCGTCGCACGGCACGTCGGCCACAAGGTCTGGGCGAAGGGCATGCTGATCGAGGACGACACCGGGACGCGCCTGAACCTGGTCTCCATCACCCATCTGGCGCCCGCCTGCGAGTAGCATTTGCGGCATGAGTCAACCCAACCGGCTCGCCATCCTGGTTGGCGGCGGCCCGGCGCCCGGAATCAATAGCGTTATCGGCGCCGCGACCATCCGAAGTCGCCTCGCGGGAGTCGGGGTGGTTGGAATTCGGAATGGGTTCCAGGAGATCATGACGGGAGATCTTTCGGGGGCGCAACCGCTCGGGATCGAGGACGTGGGCCGGATCCACTTCCGGGGCGGATCCGTGCTGGGCACATCACGCGCCAACCCGACCAGCGATCCGGCGTTGCTCGAGACAACCGTCCGGTCGCTCATCAAGTTGGGCGTTTCGCAACTGATCACCATCGGCGGCGACGACACCGCGTTCTCCGCGATGCAAGTCACTCGGAAGGCGAAGGGGCGCATTCGTACCGCCCACGTCCCGAAGACGATCGATAACGATCTGGATCTGCCGCCGCACATCGACACCTTCGGCTACCAGACGGCGCGCCATGTCGGCGTCGGGATCGTCCAGAACCTGATGATGGACGCCAAGACGACGTCGCGCTGGTACTTCGTCATCACAATGGGGCGGAAGGCGGGGCACCTCGCGCTCGGCATCGGCAAGGCGGCGGGCGCGACGATCACGTTGATCCCCGAGGAGTGGCGACAGGGGCGGGTGCCCCTTCGGACGGTGGTGGACTCGCTCGCCGGCTCGATCATTCAGCGCCTGGCCACGGGCCGCCGCGATGGTGTGGCCGTGATCGCGGAGGGACTGGCCCTCCATATCGCGCAAGAGGATCTGGGCGAGCTCGCCGACGTCGAGCGGGACGAGCATGGCCATGTCCGAATCGCCGAGGTGAATCTCGGCGAGATCCTCCGCGCCCAGGTGGCCAGACGCCTCGCCGGTTTCGGGCTCAAGGCGACCACGGTGGCGAAGAACATCGGCTACGAGCTGCGGAGCGCGGATCCGGTGCCGGCGGACATGGAGTACACGCGCGACCTCGGCTTTTGCGCGGCGCGGCACCTGTTGGCGGGTGGAAACGCGGACCTTGTCTCCATCGACGCGGGTCAGTTCGTGCCCATCCCGTTCGACGAGCTGATCGACCGGAAGCAGGGGCGCTTTCGCGTGCGGCTCGTCGATTTTTGGTCGACGCGCTATCGGATTGCGCATCGCTACATGCTGCGGTTGCGACGGGAGGATTTCGACGACGCCCGTCAGCTCTCGCGGCTGGCAGCCACCGTCGGGATCTCGCCGGAAGAGTTTCGACAGGAGTTCGGCTACCTGACCCGGCACGAGCCGGTGCCGCTCCACTTTCCTTCGCCCGCCGGCGCGGGGGAGGCGGCCCCTGCCTGACGCCGTTGGGCGGCTGCCGGACCACTCCCGTCGAGACGGATGCGCGACCTGAGAGACCAGGCGGAGGCCTTGCGCCGTGCGGCGGCGGCGCTGGAGCCGGGCCCAGACGAGCGTCGCCGTCTGGCGACGGCGGTCGTCGAGCATGCCGAGGGGTTCCTCGAGGCCCTGGAGACCGGACCGGCGTACTGGACGCCGGACGACGGCGCCGCGATGCGTGGCCTGGACCTCGGCCCTGAAGGGCGCTCGATCGACGAGCTGCTGGCTCTAGTCACCACGGAGGTGGAGCGACAGGGCGTCAACCCTGCGCATCCGCGCGACTTCGGCTGGGTGCCGGGCGGCGGCCTCTTCGCCAGCGCATTGGGCGACTACCTGGCCGCGGTGTCCAACACCTTCGCCGGGTACTCCCCGGCGTGTCCGGGCGCGGCGCGCACGGAGCATCGGATGGTGCGCTGGATCGCGGATCTTGTCGGCTACCCAGAGTCCGCCGGCGGCGTGCTCACGTCGGGTGGGAGCGTGGCCATCCTGACCGCAATCCTCGCGGCGCGAGACGCCCGTGGGGTCGCGTCGGCAGAGATTCCGGCGCTTGTCGTATACGCCACCGAGGAGCTGCACTACGCGGCGGCCAAGGCGCTGCACATTGTCGGATTGCGCGAGGCGTCCTGGCGTACCGTGCCGGTCGACGCGCGGCGCCGGATGGTGCCGGACGAGCTGCAGCGTCTCGTGGTAGAGGATCGACGAAAGGGCCTGACGCCCTGGCTGGTGCTGTCCACCGCGGGGACAGTGAACAGCGGCGCGATCGATCCGCTCGAGGCAATCGGCGTCATCGCACGCGCTGAAGGCCTGTGGCATCACGTCGACGCCGCATACGGCGGCTTCTACATGCTGGTGGAGGCCTTCCGGCCGCGTTTCCGCGGGATCGAGCAGTCCGACTCGGTCGTGCTCGATCCGCACAAGTCGCTCTTCGTACCGTACGGCGCCGGCGCCGTCGTGGTCCGCGACGCCGCGCACCTCGACGCCCTCCGTTTCCGTGCGCCGTACCTGGTGGAGTCGGAGACAGCCGATCCGTCTCCGTCCGAGCAGTCGATCGAGCTGACGAAGCACTTTCGTGGGCTACGCATGCTCTTTCCGCTGTTCCTGCACGGCACCGCGCCGTTCGCCGCCGCGCTCGAGGAAAAGGTGGTGCTGACGCGCTACCTGCACGAGCGCATCGACGCCCTGGACGGCTTCGAGACGGGTCCGCCCCCGGAACTCTCCACGATGTGCTTCCGGCGGCGTCCGTCCGGGAGTTCAGAGGAGGAGGCGGATCGGGCGACGCTCGACCTGCAGGATGCGATCCATGCCGACGGACACGTCTTCGTCACCGGAAGCTGGCTGAACGACCACTTCTGGCTTCGCCCCTGCGTCGAAGTGTTCCGTACCCACGCCACCCATATAGACGCATTGATCGACACGCTGGAGCGCCTGACCGGCGCTTCGGGCTAACGGGCGCGGGCGGGCCGCGCGTTTACGACGTCGGCAGGTGGAGCAGGTAGTTCGTGCCGTCGCGGTTGAGCCACACGCGGACGTACTCGCCTTCCCTCAACTCCATGACCCGCGCCTCGTTCCGCGGCCCGGGACTCTTCTCGACCTCGCTAATGTCGGCATCCGGAATGACGACGGCCAGCCCGCGTCCGGCTACTTCGTCCTCCCTGACGAACTCGACCCAGCGTCCGGCGGCGTTCGGCGCTTCCTCAGCGAGTCGCAGGAGATACATCCCGGCGCCCAGAGACTGGCCATTGACCATCACCGAGCGCGGGATGGTCACCTCCCCGCGCGCGGCTCGTTCGGCCGCGGCCTGGCGCGCCGCCTCGAGTTCGGCTGCGAACGCCGTCACCGCGCCTTCGACCGAGCTTGCGGCATCCGCGGCAGCCTCGGCCTCCCGGCGCGCGTCGGCCTGTTGATCGGCCGTGATCAGGTTTGCCACCTCCCCGAGCGACGTGGACACGTCCGCGAGATCCGCCTCCCACGCCTCCGTCTGGCCCTCCTCCAAATCGTCCTCGTCGATCTCGGCGATCGATGCTCGAGTGTCGGTGATGGTCTGGTTCGCGTCGGCGACGAGCCCGTTCGCTTCGTCGGCCAGCCGTTGCCGTTCGGCTGAAATCGCGTTTCGAACCTGACCCGTGGCTGCTTCGACCGCCCCAACCAACTCGATAGCCCGCTCGTAGTCGCGGAGGAGCGCGAAGCTCGCTTCCTGTGTCGCCAGCTCCGCGTCGAGTTCCGCCACTGCGTTCTCGGCCGTCGAGTACGCCGTGGGCGCATAGGTCGCCGCATCGCCGGCAAGCGCCCCGAGCGCCTGTTTCGCGGCATCCACCTGGGCCGTGGGCGGCTCGGCGCAACCCGCCGTGAGGATCGCGAGCCCTAGCAGTACCGCCGGAAGGGTAAGTCTCTGTCTGTCCATATCTCAGACGTTAACCGACGCGCGGCCAGACTGCAACCGCCCGCGCGCATAGATTTTCGAATAACGGCCCCGGCGAGCGGGCATGCACGTTCCCCCGGGTGGGGGCCGGCTTCTTGCGCGCCCTTGCGGGCGCGTTGTGAAGTTTCGCTGGCGCGAAACTGCTACGGCGCAAGCTCCTAGCGTCCGAGCGCCAGCGCTGCGTCGACCGGTTCGAGCTGATCCAGCCAGTACGCGCTATCGTCCCGCCGTCGAACAAAGAAGCGGCCCAGGTCGTCGGGATCCTTCGCCTGGTGGTAGCGGAGATAGATGTGCTCCTCGTCGACCCCCAGGATCTCCACCTTGCCGCTCTCGTGCGACATGACGAAGCGGGCTCGCCTCGCCAGTCCGGAGCCAAGGCTGAGCGCCTTCTGGAAGATGTGCCATCCCTCGACGATGGGGACTTCGTAGGGCTCGTTGCCCGCCGTCGGTCTCCCCTGGAATAGGTAGTACGGCGGACAGCCGATGAACGACAGCGTCTCGTACATGTCGGCGAGCGTGTATGGATCGTCGTTGATTCCGCGGATCATCGGGCACTGATTGACACAGATGACACCGTTCCGGATGCAGGTGTCGATGCCCGCGATTGCTTCCGGCGTGAGTTCGCGCGGATGGTCGAAGTGCGCCATCAGGTAGATTCGCTGCTCCGGCGTCGAGTACTTCCGGAACGCGGCCTGCAGTTCCTCGTCGCGCTGCACGCGCCACGGGTCGAACGCGGGCATCTTCGATCCGATCCGGATGATGCGGACATGTTCTATGCCACGCAGCGCATCGAATATCTCCACCAGGCGGCGCGTGCTCATCAGGAGCGGATCGCCGCCGGTCAGGAGAACGTTGGTCACCTCCGGATGATCGGCGATGTAGGCCAGCCCGGCGCTGACGTCGTTCGTCACCTCGTCGTTGTCGTCCATGAAGAGCCGCTTGCGAAAGCAGTAGCGGCAGTACGCGCCGCACACCTCGTTGCAGAGCAGGAGGACGGTGTCGATGTACTTGTGCTGCACGCCGTGGGCGACGGTGACCGACTGCTCGTTGCTGGCGTCGAGCTTGCCCCACTCGCGCAGCTCTTCCTCGCGCGGGATGATGAGCTGACGAATCGGATCGTCCGGGTCGTTCCAGTCGATGAGGGTCAGGTAATAGTCGTTCGCCCTGAACACGTACTCACGGGTGACCGGCTCGAGGCGCTCGAGAAGATCGGGCGGGATGTTGGACACTTTGTCCAGCCGCCTGACGTACTTCACACGTTTCGCGTCCGTAGCCGGTGTATATCGGGTCTTTGGGTCATTCATAGTGCTGCCCCAAGTTGAAAGTCCTTGCGTCGTATGGCCCGAGTCCGGGCGACACCAGGTCAACCGTATCAGATAGCCCCTGGCCAGACGCAACCCCGGCCCGACGCCGGGTGATCGTACCACAGGCCACCCTGACGGCTCCGTGATACGGTAGGCGGGAGCCGAGATGCCATCCCGGGACCTGACGCGACGCGAGATGCTGAAGCGGACGGTTGTGGCTGGCGCCGCGCTAACCTGGCCTTCCGTCCTGCCCGGCCAGGGTGCGGCGGCCACCCGGATGGGGACCCAGTCCGGGACCCCCTTCGAGACGCTTACGGAAGCCGAAGGGGCCAACCTCGAGGCGGTCGTCGGCCGCCTGATCCCCTCGGACGCTGCGGGCCCGGGTGCTCTCGAAGCGGGCGCCGCGCGCTATATCGACCGTGCCCTGGCTGGCGCGCTTGCCCCATCGCTTCCGGCGTACCGGGCAGGCCTCGCCGCGCTTGATCGCTACGCAGAGGCCGAACGAGGTGCGCGCTTTCGCGCCCTCGATGCCTCCGTTCAGGACCGCCTGCTGGCGGCCCTCGAATCGAATGCCGCGACAGGTTTCATGCCGAGCGCATCCGCGTTCTTCGAACTGTTGCGCACGCATACCATCGAGGGCACGTTCTCCGACCCGGCCTACGGTGGAAACGCCGACTTCATCGGCTGGGAGCTGCTCGGTTACCCGGGCCTGCGAACCAGCGTTCCGCCCGACCTGCAGCGGATCGATCGGATGCCGCCGGCACGGCAGGTGTCCGCCTACGACTTCCCGGCATTCGCCGCGGCCCGCGCAAGGAGGATCGGTGGCGGTTGAGCTGCAGCGGCGCGACGTCGTGGTGGTCGGCATCGGCGCTGTCGGCGGCGTGGCCGCGTTGCCGCTGGCCGAGGCGGGCGTCGACGTGGTCGCGCTCGAGGCGGGTGGCTGGTTGCGCGCGAGCGACCATGCGCCGGACGAGCTGAACAACAACTACCGTGGCTGGCCGGACTCGGCGCAGAAAGCCAACCGCGAGATTCCGGTTCATCGACGGAACGCTTCTGCGCCCGATTCGCCCCGTGGACCGCTCCACCCGATGATGAACGCGGTGGGTGGCACCACGCTCCACTACTGGGCGCAGAGCTGGCGGCTGCCCCAGTGGGACTTCGCCGTCGTCAGCGAGACGGCCCGCCGCTACGGGACGTCGCGTCTGCCGGCCGGCACGACGGTGGAGGACTGGCCCTTCGGCCTGGAAGAACTCGAGCCGTACTACGACCGGGTCGAGTACGCGATCGGCGTCTCCGGGCAGGCGGGCAACGTTGGCGGCGTGATGGACGAGCGCGGCTCGCCGTTCGAAGGGGAGCGGCGCCGTCCGTACCCAATGCCGCCGCTACGCTGGACCGGCTTCATTGATCAGATGGCGGAGGCGGCGCGCGGCCTCGGCTGGCATCCGTTCCCCGGTCCCGCCGCCGTCAACTCAGTTCGTTACCAGGACCGTGCGGCGTGTGGTTACCACGGCTTCTGCGATCGGGGCGGCTGTCATCTCGACGCGAAAAACTCGACGGCGGTCTCTACCATACCCCGCGCGCAGGAGACCGGGCGGCTCGAGGTGGTGACCCACGCGCACGTGCGCCGCATCGAGGTGGATGGCAACGGACGCGTGACGGGCGTCTCGTACGTGAAGGATGGCGAGACTTACGTCCAGCCGGCCGACGTCGTGCTGCTCGCCGGCTACACCTACGAGAACGTGCGCCTGCTGCTCCTGTCGAAATCGCCCGCGTTCCCGAACGGCCTGTCGAATAACGCGGGGCAGGTAGGTCGCCACTACATGACGCATGCGACCGGCGCGGGCGTCACCGCGCTTTTCCCGTACCGGCTGAACCGCTGGTATGGCCTGCCGGCGCAGGGCGTAGCGATCGACGATTGGGCGGACGACAACTTCGATCACTCTGATGTCGACTTCATAGGTGGCGGCAATCTGTGGGTCTACTCGGACCGCCGCCCAATTGCTGCCGCGCGGATGCCGACGTTCGGCCGCGCACCGCGCTGGGGCGCCGACTGGAAGGCGTTCATCAAGGAGAACGCGGACCGCTGGTGCAATACCTACATTCAGAAGACGACGCTGCCCTACGAGGGCAACTACCTCGACCTGCACCCGACGGTGACCGACCCGTACGGCGACCCGGTCTGCCGGATAACCGCCGATTTTCACGACAACGAGCGCCGAATAGCCACCTTCATGCAGGACCGGATGGAGGAGTGGTTCCGCGCGGCCGGGGCCACGGAGGTCATTCGCTCCGGTCTCGGCACCATGGGTCCGTCCACACACGCGTACGGCGGCACGCGCATGGGGGACAACCCGGAGGCCAACGTCGTCGACCGCTGGGGCTTCTCGCACGAGGTGCCGAACCTGGGCATCCTCGGGGCCTCGGTAATGGGGACAAGCGGCGCCCGCAACCCGACGTTGACCGCCCAGGCGCTGGCCTGGCGGACGGCCGCGCATCTTGCCGAGTCGTGGGGGTCGATCGCCGGCTGACTTGACGGCATGAACTTTGCTTTCCCATCCGCATTCGCCACTGGGGGGCATGCGAGATGGACGAGCACAGCAAGACCGCACTCCGCGCCGACGCCGCTGATTCCGCGGCCGAAAACGCCACAGTCACACCGGAAGATCCGCGGGCAGTACCGGTCCCGCGTGCACCGGAGGGTACCGAAGTACCCTTTCACAGGAAGCGCCTACCCATACCGGCGGGGCTTCCCGCCACATTCCTCGATCCGGACGCCGGACGCACGAGACTCACCCGTCTTCTTGGGATCGCGAACCGAAGGCAGCAGGAGCGAATCATCCGGCAGGTGCGCGCGCACGTTCCCGACATTTGGTCACCGGACCTAAAGGATCTGCAGACCGCGGACCGTCAACGCGAGGTTCTGCTCCGTTTCTACGGAATGCCGGACCAGCGGTTGGCGCTCTGGAAGGCAGGCATCGAGATGGGCGAGGAGAGTCACGGCCGCATTCCGCCGTCGCTCGAGTACGAAGCGTTGCTTGCCTATGACCCGAATCTGCTCGACCGGCCGCTGGAAGAAGCACGCGCGGAGGCCGCGCTCGCCGACTTCCCGGGTATCGTCGATTCGGTCTTCGGCCCGCCGCATTGGCAGGATCTGGCCCTCGCGGTGCTGTCCGATCTGCGGGACGATGTCCGCAATTGGGCAGCGCTGGCGCCGAAAGTGCAAGAGGCCGTTCCGCTGGCGATCTTCGCGGTCGCCACGCTGCTCGAGGATGCGCGGCTGTTGCAATGGGCGGGGCGCGCGGTCGAGGCAATTGGTGATGAGTTCGCGCCGCTGCTCGATGTGACGGGAGTCGGCGAGAACGAGACAATGCCCGGGGCCGGTTTCGCCGCGGAAGTGCCGAACGGCGTGGTCGACCACGCGACAGTACTTGCTACGTGGGCGGATGCCTGCCGCGCCGTCGTCGGTACCGTGGCGATTCTGGTGGAAGATCCCCGTCAACCGCGCCGTTTGAAGACCCTGTGCGAACAGGTAGGAAGACTCGACGAATTGCGCGGGCCAGCGGCGACCGCACTCCAGGCGAACGACCTCATGGGCGGTGTGCGGGACGCGCTCGCACGGGTGCTCGACGAGACCGGCGCCGAGTGGCTCCGGCCCGCCCTGCAGCAGATAGACGCCCAGTGGCGCCTGTCGTGTCTCATGCGGGAGACCATCGACTTGTCAGCGTTCCGCGAGGACGTCGCGCGCCTGAGCAAGGACTTGAACGGCGCTGCCGAATCGTGGCGGAAGGCGGAGGACCGCCGGCTCGCGTTGCGTGACGAACTGCTCGCCCTCTACACCGGAGGAACCCCCGATGACGGTGACGGGAAGGCGGATGGGATGGCGCGCGTGCAGGCTCACGTCGACGCTGACGGGCGCGCCGCGGAACTGTTGGACGCCGTCGCCACGGCGACGCGGGAGGCGCACGCGGCCAGCCGGCGGTGCCTCGAGATCGTAGGTCCAAAAGGGGAGCCGTTTGATCCCTGCCGCGACTACGCCGCCGAATGGAGGGGTTTGCGCGTTCGGCCTTCTGAGGGGCCGCCCGGTGGGCCCGAGGCGGATGCCGTTTCGGCTGAGGCGGAGGCGCAGGCGCTTTCGAGAGCGGCGCAGGCGGAATCGGATCTTGCGGAAGCCGTGAACCGTATGGAGACCGCCCGTGCGCACGAGGAGCAGGCGTTGGCGCACGCTGCCGAGGTGGAAGCCGAACGGGATCAGTTACGCCACCGCATCAGGGACCTGGAAGGGAAGCTGCCGCGGTTGGCGGAGCTCACCAGGCAAGAGGCGACTCCCTCGTTCGAGCCGGTTCCGCCTTCCTGGGCCGCATTGACGCCCTGGGTCGAAGAGAAGCTGGCCGGCAGGCTCGTGCTTGCCCCGCTTGCCCGCCGCGGGGTCAAGGATCCCGATTTCCGCGATGTCGAGCAGGCGGCCCGCTGCCTTGTCTGGCTCGCAACCGCCTATCGCGATCGCCGTCGCAACGGTGGCGGCAATCCCCGTGTGCCCGTCCTCGAAGGTTTCTACAACGAACCATGTGGCGAGGCCGACCTCCCCTTCAGCCCCATGAAGTGGAATGGCCGCAACGTCGACATCGAGTGGCACATCAAGAACGGCGGCAACACGCGGGACCGCACCCGCTGCCTCCGCATCTACTACTTCTGGGACGTCGATACGGCGCAGGTGGTTGTCGCTTCCATGCCCGCACACGCCCGCACGAACCTCACGTAGGTGGCTGGGCGCGCGAGGAACTTTCAACAACGCGCCGGGCGCGGCGCGCTAGCGGTTGCGTTCGTATTCGCGCCGGAGTTCGGGCGAAAGGGGGTAGACGTCTCGGAAGGGGTGTTCGCCGGAGCGCAGCAGGTCGCGCTCGTATTCCTCCACGTCTGCCTGTTCTTCCGCCGCGCGCAGGACTTCCGGTACCAGCGCGGGTGGGAAGAAGAGGATGCCCGTCTCGTCGGCGACGACCACGTCCCCCGGTAGAACGGTCGTCGTGCCGATCCGCACCGGCGCGTTCCATTCGACGCCGAGCCAGCTCGTCGTGGTGACGTCGAAGAAACGGGCGAAGACCGGGAAGTCCGCGAACTGGTCGCCCACCAGTTCGGCCAGGTCGCGGCTGCCACCGTCGACGACAACACCGGCGGCTCCGCGCAGCTTGATGCCGAGGGCGCCCATGCCGCCGAAAAGCACGTGGCCGTCGGCGCCGCCGAGTTCGGCTACGACGATGTCTCCCGGTCGGGCTTCCTCGGAGGCGCGCGCGTAGTATCGGCGGTCCCAGTCGCCTTCGGCGGCGAGCGTATCAATCGCGGCTACGAGGTCGGGGCGCGGCGGCAGGAAGCGCATCGTGAGTGCGCGTCCGGCAATGCGCTGGCCCGGTTGCGTGGACCGGAATCCGCGGACGTAGTTGGCGCGGTAGCCGCCGAGCGATCGCCAGATGTCTTCGAGTTGTATGCCGCGCAGCCGTTCGAGGTCGGCGTCGCTGACCGTGCCCTGGTCGCCGGACTCGCGGATCACGTCCATGATTGCGCTGTAGGAGGTGCGGTTGGCGCGGAGGCCGTCCGGCGGGTGGATGTCGGTCGCAGACTGCGCGGCGGCAGGGCCGGTCGCGAACAGGCCGGCAGTCACGGCAAGAGCGACGTTGATGGTGGTACGCATGGTGTGTGCTCCTTCGACGCTCCCGGGTTTGGCGACCGCGGTGCGGCGTCCTGCAGGTGTCTGCGCCCCGGCCGATGACCAGCTAGTGATGGTGGTGGTGGATCGCTTCGTGTTCGGCGACCTGCTTGTCCCGGCGGATCTTGGCCGCCGCCTTCCTCGCCGACTTGAGGTTCGTCGCGCGGGTGCCTTCCGAGCTCACCGCGAACTGCGAGATCAGGCGCTCGAGATCGGCCGAACCGCAGACGGGGCAGGAGGCGGGATCGCTCTTCGGCAAAACCACCGCCTCGAACTGCCGATCGCAGGCCCGGCATCGGAACTCGTAAATCGGCATGGAACTGCCGGGAGTGTGGATCGGCGCCGCGGGGCGGGTCAAGCGGAGTGCGCGGCGCCCGAGATCTATGTCAAAAGGCCGCGGAGGATGACGGCCGGGTGGAGCGCCTCGGTCTGCGCGAAGTCGTGAACCTGATGGCGGCAGGATGTCCCGGCGGCCGCGAGCACGGCATTCTCCGGAAGGTCGCGGGCGGCCGGCAGCAGCACGCGTTCACCGATCTGCCGGGAGATCTCGAAGTGCTCCTTCGCGTAGCCGAACGAGCCCGCCATGCCGCAGCAGCCGCTGTCGAGGTCCGCTACCGTGGCGCCGGGAATCCGCTGGAGAAGCGCCTTGGCGGGGGCGACCAGCCCGAGTGATTTCTGGTGACAGTGGCCGTGGAGGACGATTTGTTCCGGGCCCGCGCGCACGGGAAGAACGGCTCGGCCATCCTCGAGCGCCCGTTCGAGGTAGTCCTCGAACAACGCGCAGGCGGCGGCCACCTCGCGGGCCTGTCGTTGCGCCTCACCGCGCAGCAGGTCGGGCGCGTCGTCGATCAGGGCCGAGAGGCAGCTCGGCTCCAGCAGGACGATCGGCGTGCCGGCGGCGGCGATCGGGTGCAGTTGGCCCACGACAAACGCTGCCCGCTCGCGCGCCTCGTCGAGAAGGCCCTGTGAAATGAGGGGGCGCCCGCAGCAGGCATCGGGGCCGAGGTGGACGCTGAACCCCGCGGCTTCCAGCACGTCGGCAGCGGCCAGGCCGACGTCCGGGTCGAAGTAGTTCGTGAACGTGTCGGCGAAGAGGACCACTTCCCTGCGCCGGCGCGCGCCCCCCGCGGGGTGGCCGCTGCCGTCGTCCGTACGCGCCGGCCAGGCTTCTCGAAACGTCGTTACCGCCCACGCGGGGAGCGAACGCCGCCGGTCGATGCCGAACAGCAGCTCGTTCATCGCACGGACCAGTCCGCTGCCCAGCCAGGGGTTGAGCGCCGGCGCCAGCCGGCTCGCAACGGCGGAGAGTTCGTGGATCTTCCCCAAAACGCGGGCGCGAAGGGGTGTGCCGTAGCGGCGGTGGTAATCGTGGAGAAACTCGCTCTTGAACCGGGCCATGTCGACGCCCGTAGGACATTCGGTCTTGCAGGCGCGGCACTCCAGGCAGAGGTCGAGCACGTCGTGGACACCCCGATCACCCAGGCCGAGCTCGCGGGGTCCACCGTTGCCGAGGGCGCCGTTCATGGCCTGGCGCAGCGCGTTGGCGCGTCCACGCGTCGAGTGCGCCTCGTCGCGCGTCGCCATGTACGAGGGGCACATCGTGCCGGTCAGGGTCTTGCGGCAGGCGCCGACGCCGCTGCACATCTCGACGGCCCGGCCGAGGCCGCCGTGCCCGGTGTGATCGAATGCCGCGGGCGGGTCGGGCGTGACGTAGGCGGCGCCGTAGCGCAGGTTCGCGGAGAGCGGCGGCGCATCCACGATCTTGCCGGGGTTGAAGATCCCTTCCGGATCGAACGTCCGCTTGATGGTCCGGAACGCGCCGTACAGCTCGGAGCCGAACATCCGCTCCATGAACGGGCCGCGCACCAGCCCGTCTCCATGCTCGCCCGAGAGGGCCCCGCCGAACTCGAGCACGAGATCGGCGATTTCGTTCGCGATCGCCTCGAATTGCCGGACGCCGTCGGTTGTCTTCAGGTTCACGACCGGGCGAACGTGCAGGCAGCCGACCGACGCGTGGGCATAGACGCCGGCAGTGGTGCCATGCTTGCGCACGACTGCGAGGAACCGTTCGATGAAGCGGCGCAGGCGCTCCGGAGCGACGGCGGTGTCCTCAACGAACGAAATGCTCTTCGCGTCGCCCTTCATCGCCATGGAGAGCCCGAGTGACGACTCGCGGAGCTTCCAGATGCGCGCCTGATCGGCCGGCTCCGTCGCCCGCCGGGTGCGGCTGGCGTTGCCCAGTTTGCGGACCGCTGCTTCGAGCTGCTTCAGGCGCGGGACGAGCGCCCGTGCGCTCTCGTCGTACAGTTCTACGCAGAGGAGGGCGCCGCAGTCGTCGCCGATCACGGCGCGGCGCATCGCGTCCAGGGCGGGATTCTCGCGCGCGTGGTCCAGGATGCAGTGGTCCATCACTTCGACGGCCGACGGGTCATGTTCGAGGATGGCGGGCGTGTCGCCCAGCGCGTCGAGCAGGTCCCGATACTCGATGGTCAGCACCGCTTTCGCCTTCGGGAGCGGCACCAGGTTGAGACGCGCCTCGACGATCAGTCCGAGCGTGCCTTCGGATCCGACGATCAGCTTCGACAGGTTGAAGGGGTCCGTGTCGTACGTCGAGCCCGGCCCGCCCTCTTCGTTGCGGACAAATGCGTCGAGGTTGTAGCCCCCGACGCGTCGGAGGATCTTCGGGTAGCGCCGCTCGATCTCGGCGGCGTGGCTCGCGGCGAGGCGGCGGACGGTCCGGTAGCACTCGCCTTCGTGGGTCGTTGCCGCGCACGCGGCGTCGAGTTCCGGGGCTCCCAGTGGCCGGAAGTGGGCGATCGATTCGTCCGCAAGGGCAACCCGGAGGTCCATCACGTGGTCGATGGTCTTGCCGTAGCGGACGGATCGCGCACCGCTCGAGTTGTTCGAGATCATCCCGCCGATAGTGGCGCGGCTTGCCGTCGAAATGTCGGGCGCGAAGCGGAGGCGGTGCGGGGCCAGCATCGCGTTCAGTTCGTCGAGGACGATGCCCGGCTCGACGCGCACCCAGCGCTCGTCGACGTTCACCTCGAGCATTCGGTTGAAGTGGCGGGACGTGTCGACTTGCAGACCGGAGCCGATCGCCTGCCCCGCCTGCGACGTGCCGCCGCCGCGCGCCGTAATCGAGACGCCATGCGCGCGGGCGCAGGCGATGGCGGCCAGCATGTCGTCGCGCGACCGCACGATGGCGACGCCGAGCGGCGCTATCTCGTAGACGCTGGCGTCGGTGGAGTAGAGCGCGCGTGAGACGGCGTCGAACCGGACCTCGCCGTCGAGGCGCGCGGCGAGGTCGCGCTGCAGGTCGGCCATCCCGGTCGCAGTATAGATAGAAAGCGCGAAAGCGACGTGTCGCGGGCTGCTAAGGCGCAGGCTCGCTACGGCCGGACTGCCGGCGATGGTGAAGGGCGCGCGCGGCCCACGCGAATCCGAAGAAGTACCGGCTGAGTCCGCGAGCCGAATCCGACGGGACGTTGGGATCGAAGAAGAGGCGGCAGACTTCTTCTCTAGCCCGCAGGATCTCTTGGCAGCGGTGACCCTGCCACCGGGGGTCGGCGGCAGTTAGGTCGAACAGTTCCAGTGCTCGCGCGAGCGCATTGTCAAAGCGATCCGTCCGCCCCGCCTGGTGGGCTCGAATCGCGCGTTCCACTTCGGTCCCGACGTTCCCGAGTTGCTCGACCAATTCCATTCGTGGCCAGCTCTCGGCCGCGCCGCGGTGCAGAAGCCTGGTCACCTCAGGGTCGCCCCATTAGGTCAGTCGGTCAGAACCAGGGATTCGACAACCTCCCGAATGCGCCCCCGGGTTCGTTCGTCGTCGACGCCGCGCGAACGGTTTCCCTGGCTCGGACGCAGGTTGATCATCGAATCGAACTCGATCCAATCTTCCCCGGACTCCAGCGGGTACAGGTTGATTCCCCACAAGTCCTGCTGGCGTGATCCATCGGCAAGGAGTGTCGCCTCATCGTCGGCGTGCAGATCGCCCGCGATCGCCATGATCCCACGCGACACGTCGACCACGGCCTTGATCCAATCCCCGAACTGGTCCTCGGCCAGGCGCGCCAGGTCGGTGCGCGAAATGCGGTCCCGGACGAGCCGTCCCCCTGTCACCGCGTCAGCAGGCCTCTTTGGTGGTCTTCATCCACGCTTCCAGGTCACGCACAAGGTCGGCTATCCGGGTGGAGTATAGAACCCGATTGCGGGCAGGGCGCGACGAGGGAGTATATTGGCTTGGCCATATTCGACCGAGGAGCAACACCGTTCAGCCGGGAGGCATCGCCGCTCGAATGTAGCGGGGGTTTCACCACGGACTGCTGGATTACGAGCCATGACACATCGGAGCGGTCGTCATTTCCTGCAGATTCCGGGCCCCACCAACGTGCCGGATCGGGTCCTGCGGGCCATGGCGGCACCCACCATCGATCATCGTGGCCCGGCGTTCCGCGACCTGACCGGGGAGGTCCTCGAACGGATTGGTCCGGTCGTCGGGACTACCCAGCCGGTGGTGCTGTACCCGGCGTCCGGCACCGGCGCGTGGGAGGCCGCGCTCGCGAACGCACTCTCGCCGGGAGACCGCGTGCTGATGGCGGAGACCGGTCACTTCGCAAGGCTCTGGCGGGAGATAGCGCTCCGCCTCGGTCTCGCGCCGACGTTCCTGCCCGGGGACTGGCGGCATCCGGTCGACGCGGCAGCGATCGAAGCGCATCTGGCTGACGACACCGGCCAGGCGATCAAGGCGGTCTGCGTCGTCCACAACGAGACCTCGACCGGCGTAACGAGCGACATCGCGTCGGCGCGGCGCGCCATCGACGCGGTGGGGCATCCCGCCCTGCTGATGGTCGACACCATCTCGTCGCTCGCGTCGATCGACTACCACCACGACGAATGGGGCGTCGACGTCACGGTCGGCGCATCGCAGAAGGGGCTGATGCTGCCGCCCGGCCTGTCGCTGAACGCGGTAAGCGAAAAGGCGCGCGCCGCCGCGGAGAGCGCGACCCTGCCACGCAGCTACTGGGAATGGTCGCCGATCATCGGGGCCAACGCGAACGGACTCTTTCCCTACACCCCGCCGACGAACCTGCTCTACGGCTTGCGCGAAGCGCTCCGGATGCTCGATGACGAGGGCATGCCGAACGTCTTCGCCCGTCACGACCGCCATGCCGAAGCGACCCGGCGCGCGGTCCGCGCCTGGGGCCTCGACTTGCTCTGTCTCGACGAGACCGCCTACAGCTCGTCGATCACCGCCGTCATGACGCCGGCCGCCTACGACGCCAACGTGCTGATTGACACGGTGCTGGACCGCTTCGACATGTCTCTCGGCATCGGCCTGACGAAGCTGGCCGGCAAGGTCTTCCGTATCGGCCACCTGGGTGATTTCAACGACCTGAGCCTCATGGGTACGCTCGCCGGGATCGAGATGGGTCTCGGCCTTGCCGCCATCCCGCACCAGGCGGGCGGTGTCGACGCGGCGATGACCTATCTTGCGGCGTGCGCACAGCCTGCTCCGATCGAGCCGGCGCCGGCGTAACCCCGTGGTGAAGCCAGCGCGATGACACGTCTGCGCTACCCGGTTGCCGTGGCGGCGCTGGTGGCGCTCACGGTCCTCTTCATTACCAACCGCCGCTACGTCTACTCGGAATCGCTCGGCTTGCTGCCAGCGTTGACGGCGGCGCACATCGTGGACCCGCGCCACGCCGGGGCGACGTTCCGATTAGAAGGCCGGGTCATCTCCGTGCGAGCGACCCGACAGGGGATCGTGATCATCGAGACCCACGATCCGGCGGAGGACCTCTACGTGGACGTGCCGGTCTTTCCGTCGCTCGGCTGCCTGCCGCTGAAGCCCGTGCGTGGCGAGGCGGTGCGTGTCACCGGCAACCTGGGCATGTATGCCGGGCAGCCGCAGATCCGTCCGCTGTCGGCGCCGCACGTAGAAGTGCTGGACCTGCCCGGGGATCCCGTTTCCGCTGCTGCTGCCGCGGAGCAGGTCGGCGCGACGCTGCTGATCGGTCCGGTCGTCGCCGTTGACGCTGAGTTCTTCGAGAGCCGGGCCGGCCTGGAACATCTGCGGTTGACGCTTGCCGATGCCGGTGAGCCCGCCGGCGCGGCGGGCCCGCCGGTGGAGGGAATCCTGTTTCAGGGCGAACAGACCGACTGCGAGGTCGACCTGCTGCTGTCGAACGATCCCTTCCTGGTGACGGCGGAAGTCGAGATGTTCCAGGGAGCGCCGTCATTCAACGTGCGGCGCGCGTTCCCCCTCGACGCATGGTGATCGCCGCGTCGCTGCTCGGTGCGCTCACCGGCATCCTCACCGGTCTGGTGCCGGGCATTCACGTCAATACGGTGACGGCGCTCCTGCTCGCGAGCAGCGCAAGCTGCGCGTCGTTAGGCATCGAATACTCCGCCCTGCTGGCGTTCACCTGCGCGCTGGCGATATCCCACACCTTCTTCGATGTCGTGCCGGGGCTGTTTCTCGGCGTCCCGGGGGACGAGTCGTTCGCCCTGCTGCCGGGGCACCGACTCGTCCGGCAGGGCCGCGGGACACTGGCGCTGCGGCTGTCCGTAGCCGGCAGCGCGCTGGGGCTTGCGATCGGCCTCGTCGTGGTTGCCGCCCTTCTGGGGTTCGGCAACCTGATCGGCGCGGCGGAGGAGGCGATCGGTCCCTGGATGTTCCTCGTTCTGGCCGGGGTGTCGCTTGTTCTGATCGTGAGCGATTCGCGTCGTGGCTGGTCGCTCGTCGTCTTTCTTGCCAGCGGGCTTCTTGGCGTCGCCGTGTTCGGATCTCCCCTCGTCGCGGGCGGCCTCGATGCGCCGGTCAATGCGCTGTTCCCGGCGCTGGCCGGCCTGTTCGGCGTCGCCGGGCTGCTGTTCGCGATTGCCACGACCAGCGCCGGAGAACCGCCACCACCGCCGGACGTGCCGGCCAACCCGTCGGCGCGGGGTGTCGCCTGGCCGGGCGTGCGGGGCGGACTGGCTGGCTTGCTGGTTGGCGTACTGCCCGGTTTGGGGGCCGCGAACGCCGCGACGCTGCTTCTCTTGCTGGAGCGGGGGTTCGGACGGCACGGTGATCGCGATGCACAGGACCGGGCCTACCTCGTAACCACGTCGTCGCTCAATACCTCAGAGGCGCTCTTCGCAATCGCCGCGCTATACCTGATAGGGCGGAGTCGGAGTGGCGCGTCGATCGCGGTTGAGCAAGTCTTGGGCGGCATCGTCTCCCCGGCCGACCTGGGGTGGATCGCCCTGTTCATGATCGCCGCAGGAATCGTGGCGGCGGTGATCATGTGGTGGACAGGCGCCACCGTCGCCGCCGGGTTCCAGGCGGTCGACCAGACCGGCCTCAACTGGAGTGTCGTCGCCTTCCTGGCGGTGCTTACACTGGCGCTTCTGGGTGCGGGCGGCCTCGTGATTCTGATTTGCGCGACGGCGGTGGGCCTGATCCCATTGCTGTTCGGCGTCCGGCGAGCCCAGTTGATGGGCTTCTTCCTCGTGCCGACGATGCTCTTCTATTCCGGCTACCAGGTGACGCTGGTCGACTGGCTGTCGCTGGAACAACGGACCGCACCGCTGTTGCCGTTGATCACGCTTGGCGGCATCGCGGTCGCGCTGGTCGCCTCGGTTACCGTGGCGCTGGCCACCTATTACGTGGCCGGCCGGATCGACGCCGGCGCCGAACGTCCCGTCCGCACTAACGGTTCTTTCGGGCCGGAGTTCTCCAGTGTTGGCCGGCTCGCGGGCGCCGCCATCGGCGCGACGGCGGGTGCGTTGTTGCTGTTCGCGCTGTTCGGCGGCGCGTATCCTCCCGACGACGTGGGTTCCTTCGCTACCCTGACGCCCCCGTCCCGGACCGACGGCCGGATCGAACGCGTGATCGACGCCGATACGGCCGACATCGCCAGCGCGTGCCGGCGGTTCCGCGTCCGTTTCAGCGGTTTGGACGCGCCGGAGCTAGGCCGTCCCGATGGCGATCGAGCGCGAGACTGGGTCCAGGCGACGTTCGAGGACCGGCCCGTCCGCTGGAGCGCGGTGGGGGTGGACGCTTACGGGCGATTCCTTGGTGACATCGAGCTCCTGGACGGCACGTCCGTCAACCAGGAGATCATCCGTCAGGGTTACGCGCAGCCGTTCAGCGGGCGGCCCGCGGAACCGTCACGGCCCGGGAGGGCCCGGTCGCCTCGATCCACCCTGCCCACGAGCGCTCCTGCCGCGCCCGAGCCAGTTGCCGATCGCCTGCCGTGGGACGACAATGGCAACGGCCGCATCTCGTGCGCCGAGGCGCGCGCGCACGGCATCGCCCCGGTCCGTCGCGACCATCCTGCCTATCCGTTCATGACGGATGGCGACGGCGACGGTGTCGTCTGCGAGTAGGCGCTAGCTGAACGTCAATTGAGCATTTCGGTTTGTACGGTGCCAAGACAGTGGCTCCACCAAGGGTCTGGCCATTCCGCCGCCTGAACCCCCGGACGCTTCCGGTCGATGTAGTACACGTACACAGTCTTCAACCGACCCGAACTGGTAATCCTCTGACACTCGGACCGGATACCCGGCGTGTCGCCTTGCTTGGTGTAGTGGTTCCAAAGGGAGGTGTTCTGCAGCATGTCCGACACCAGCAAGACGGAATCCAGATCTTCATGATCCTCAATCAAGTTCGCAATTGTCTCCACGATCGGGGATTGAGCGGCCTCTTCGCGACGCACGAGTTCTCGGAACATGTCTTGCAAGGTCGCCAGGAACCGTTGGAACTGGGCTTCGACATAGACCGGGTTCTCGTAGATCATGTTGGCGTCGGCGCCTCGCTTTGGGACGCACCAAGTACCATGGCGGCGCGCGACCCGGTCGCCTGCCGACTCCGGCAGCCCGTGGATGGAGAGCCGCTGCAGCCACGGTGCCGTGTCCCTTGTCCAGCCAACTATCTTCTCAAACGCCAGTCCCGCATCGGTCGCCGAAATCTCGTCCGACGTGTCAATCAGGATCGCCGTGTGCCCGGGTACCTCGATACCCTCTCTAACCTGAGGATAGCTACCTGTCGGGCAGTAATCAGGAGGACGGACGATCAGCCCGTCGGCATACCATGCTGCGTAGCCGATTCCGACGAGGACACCGAGCGACGCCAAGATGCCTAGAACCGCGACCACGACCGTCCAGGGCTTCTGTCCGGACATCGTGATCAACTCCGCGGCGTTGCGGGCGGCTCCGCATCCTCATTGGAGGTAAGCCGCTCTGGCTTGCCGAGGACGAGTGCCTTGTAGTTGTGCCAGCTAGCAGCGATCTTCTCGTTTGCGGCTGCGACTTGCTTGTCGAAGGCGGCCTGTCCAGACTCTCTCCACTCAGTGACCAGCGCGCCCGCCTCATCCATGACCTGCGGATCGGACGCCGTTACGGCGAGTGGTTCGGGGTGTTTCTCGAGGCGATGAGCTTCCACGCTCTGGACGTCAACCTTGTCAGGGTAGTTGCTGTTGTGCGCCACGATGAACGCGTGCTCCGCGGCGTCCACGCATGCCTGCCGGTTTGGCTTGTCTTTCAACATCTCAAGCAGGGTCGTCAAGTTGCGACGCTCGTGGTCTAGTGCTCTGTACCAGTCGGCAACCTCGCGTCGCAGGTCGCTCGTTAACCTGCTCTGGTAGCGCTGCGGCAGCGAGGCGAATGCGTCGAAGAGTTGGCGCTCTTGGGGAGGCGGGGCTTCGGACACGCCGTGACCGTCCGCAGACTCGCCCTGCCCAACGTCTTCGTCGTTCTCAGCTCCGCCATCGGCTTGCGAGTTGTCCGCTTGCCCTTGTATGAAGGTGAATCCCTTGGCGCACCCGAGGGCACAGAGGAACATTCCCAGCAGTGCAAAAAGCAACGCCTGGAATTCCCACGTGAGGGGATTGAACGATACCTCAGGGAGCAGATCCCGAGCAGCCGGAACCGGGGCAGTCGGATTCTGCCTGATCTGCTCGACCACAAGCGCATACGCTTCTCTGTGGCGGCCCGCAACGAGGTTGAATGCGAAGGCGGATGCCATCCAAGATCCCCAGGCGGCCTGGTATAGTCCGTGCCTCGTCTTGCCGAATTGGCGGCGCAGCCACGACAGGAACAGCCCTGCGCTGATCCCGAATCCCCCGACGTTGACGATAGAAACAAGGATTGCCAGAAGGAAGGCTGCCAGCGCTCCACCTGCCAGCGCATCCATGAGTAGTCCAATATTTGCAGCGGCCTCAATGACGACGAAGACAGCAAAGACGGCGATCAGGCCGAGCCAGCGCGCCCAGTGAATTCTCGCGTCGTCGCTCGGGTTCGCGGGTGCCGAAGCGGCCACGTGTGCTGGCTCCGGGTCCATGGGTGAAGAACCGTCAGCCGTGCTCAGTGAGGTCAGACTACCCAGAGGTTGCCTCCACTTCCGGCACAACTCTAATTGCTTCAACTCCGCTTCCGCCCTGCGGACCATCTCGTTGGGACCCTGAGACTGACTAGAGCCACCCGGTCCGAGTGGATCGCTCAGCTTGGCCCGGAGGTTGCCCAAGCTATGGTCAACGTATTCTTGGAGATCCAGCCTCAAGCTGGCGAGCAAGCTGACGTGCGCAGATCTCCACTCTCCATTGGTCTCGGCGCCGGCCCTAGCACCCCGCTGCGCCAACAGCTCCGGATCGAGCGGCCAACGGCCCCTCATCCTCAGCAGTCGGTTGATGAGGTCGCTCGCCTCCCGTTTGCTACTGACGCCGGACGAGTCGCCACCCAGAACTTTGATGTACCGGAGCTGCCGTTCCGTGGCGGGGTGATGGTCCCAGTCTCCTCGTGGGGGAACCGCATCAGGCACGGCAGGTTGATCCTCCGACGGGAAAACTGTGGCCATGTCGTCTTCAAGCACGCTCGTATCCGTGCCCTCGGGGAGATCTTTGTCGGGTGACCGCCCATTCCTCCACAAGACGCTGCGGATGTTGGACGTCGCTCGTTTGGCTGTCTGCATCGTCTGTACGCCTTCCTGTGACCGCATCCTGCTTGTGTTGTCTTGACCGGGCAGTAATCATCTTGAGGCCAAAGCCGCGGTGTCAAGCGAACTGCGGGACCGCGAGAGCCGGCGCGAAAACGCGCCTCTACGGGAATCCGTCGCGGAACGTCCGTCGAGCAGGACGCGGTATCGTCTGACGGTAACGTTGACCTTGACACCTAGCTGGGGAAGGATGGTCGGCAATGACGAGGCGCGACTCGTGGGGGCAACGTACAGCTTCTGTGTGGTGCGCGGTTGGGCTGGCGGCCGCGGCCGAACTGGCATCCACGCAGAATCAAGCAGCGGCGCAGGAGTCAACACGGGAGTATGAAGTCGAACGGGTAGTAGACGGCGATACGATCATCGTCCGTGGCGTGGGGCGAATACGACTCATAGGAGTTGATACTCCGGAGACCGTAGACCCGCGCAGGCCAGTCGAGTTCTTCGGCCGAGAGGCGAGCGCCTTCACGAAACGGACGTTAGAGGGGAAGCGCGTGCGCCTGGAGTACGACTGGGAGCGCACAGACCGGTACGGGCGGACGCTGGCCTACGTCCGTCTGCTCGATGGAACGTTAATCAACGCGGAGATCATCCGTCAGGGCTACGGACACGCTTACACGCGATTCCCGTTCAAGTACCTCGAGGAGTTCCGGCGGTACGAACGCGAGGCGCGAGAAGCGCGTCGCGGTTTGTGGGGAGATCAGGCCGGAGACCTGCAGACGGCTTCAGGACTTCCACTCTCTGTTGCGGTGTGGGATGACAACCGCAACGGCCGCATCTCCTGTGCCGAAGCGCGTGCGCATGGCATCGCGCCAGTCCGACGCGGCCATCCTGCCTACCCGTACATGCGGGATGGTGACGGCGACGGGGTTGTCTGCGAGTAGCCGTACGGTCGCCCCGTCTCCCCTTTGTGGAGTCGCAAGCTGAACCACCGCTTAGAGGCAGGGTTTCGTGGGCGCGCGGGCGGTAGAATGGTCGGCACCCGGACCGAAACCGAGCGAGGGAGGATGGCGTGAAACCACGAACACTTGGACGGCGCGTCCCAGCCGCGGCCAGCCTGCTGGCATTCGTCGTGGCGGTCGGCGCTGCGGCGGAAATGACGGCCACCGGTGCGGCGGCGCAGGAGGCGCATGCGGGCGAGTACCTGCAGGCGGACATCAGCTTCGGAATGCAGGTGTACAGCGCGAACTGCGTCAGTTGCCACGGGCCGGACGGCGACGTCGTGGACGGCGTGAACCTGCGTAGCGGGCAGTTCCGCAACGCGAGTTCCGATCAGGAGCTGATGGGCGTGATCTCGAACGGCATTCCGGACACCGCGATGCTGGCGGGCGACTATACCGCCTCCGAGCTGACCGGTTTGGTCGCCTACCTCCGGACGATGGGCGACTTCGATCCGGCGGGTTCAATGACCGGCGACGCCGCACGCGGCGCAGCGATCTACAACGGCAAGGGAGACTGCGCCAGTTGCCACCGGATCGGCGGCGACGGATCGCGGGTTGCGCCCAACTTGAGCACGATCGCCACGATACGGACGGCCGGATCGCTGGCCGCGTCGCTGGTGAATCCAACCGAGGCGATGCTGCCGATCAACCGCTCCGTGCGCATCGTCACGAACGACGGCACGCGCTACAACGGGCGGCGGCTGAACGAGGATACGTACTCGGTGCAGATCATCGACGAGAACGAGCGGCTGCTGTCGCTCCGGAAGGACGACCTGCGCGAGTACACCATCCTGACTGAATCGGCGATGCCGTCCTATGCCGAGACGCTGACCGATCAGGAGCGTGCCGACGTGCTGGCGTTCCTGCTCACCTTGAGGGGGATCAACTGATGACCGCAACGACCCGCGCGCTGGCCGCAACGGCCGCCTTGCTGATCGTCTCGCTGCCGTTCGCCATCGCCACGCCGGAGGCGCAGGAGGGTGGCGTCACGTTCGAGCGGTTGCTCAACGCGGCGGACGAACCGCACAACTGGCTCACCTACTCGGGGAACTACGAGGCCCAGCGCTACACGACGCTCGATCAGATCACGCCGGCCAACGTGGACCGGCTCGAGCTCCAGTGGGTGTTCCAGGCGCGCTCGCTACAGGTGTTCCAGACGACGCCGCTCGTCGTGGACGGCATGATGTACCTCACCGAGGCGCCGAACACGGTGTACGCGGTCGATGCCGAGCATGGCCGCGTCTTCTGGCGCTACGAGTACACGCCCTCCGCGGAGTCGCGCCCCTGCTGCGGCCGGGTCAACCGGGGCGTGGCGATCCTGGGCGACACGCTGTTCATGGGGACGATCGACGCGCAGCTCATCGCTATCGACAGGATCAGCGGCCAGCCGATCTGGCAGACCGCGGTCGAGCGCCCCGAGGCCGGCTACGCGCTGACGCTCGCGCCGCTCATCGTCAAGGACAAGGTCATCGTCAGCGTGGCGGGGGGCGAGTTCGGCATCCGCGGCTTCATCTCGGCTTACGACGTCGAGACCGGCGAGGAAGTGTGGAAGTTCTACACGATCCCCGGCCCCGGCGAGCCGGGCCATGAGACGTGGGGCGGCGACTCGTGGCGCTACGGCGGCGCGTCGGCCTGGATCACGGGCTCCTACGATCCGGACGTAGACCTCATCTACTGGGGTATCGGTAACCCGGGGCCCGACTGGAACCCGGCGCAGCGGCCCGGCGACAACCTGTACTCCGACTCGGTGGTCGCACTCGACCCGGATACGGGCGAACTGGACTGGTACTTCCAGTTCACGCCGAACGATCCGTACGACTACGACTCCGTCCAGGTGCCGGTGCTCGTCGACTTCCCGGCCCAGGACGGCAGCACGCTCAAGCTGATGCTGTTCGGCAACCGGAACGGCTTCTTCTATGTCCTCAACCGCGAGACGGGGCAGTTCATCAACGGTCAGGCGTTCATCGAGCTCAACTGGGCCGAAGGCCTCGACGACAACGGCCGGCCGATCTTCACGCCGCAGCCCCCCGGCGCGACGACCTACCCGGGCGTTCAGGGCGGGACCAACTGGTACTCGCCGTCCTACAGCCCGTCAACGGGCCTGTTCTATCTGTCGGCGTGGGAGGGTTACGGATCGGTTTTCGAGGCGGAAGAGGCGGAGTACGTCGAGGGTCGCGTCTTTCTTGGCGGCCGGCCGGCCCCGCCAATCCCGGGCGGCGCGCTGCCGAATCTGGCGCGGGGCCACATCAACACCTGGACCGAGGCGACGGGGACCGGCGCGGTCATCGCGATCGATCCGGCGACCGGCGAGCAACGCTGGAAGTACGACATGACCGACGTCACGAGCAGCGGTATCCTGACGACGGCGACCGACGTGCTCTTCACCGGCAACCGTGAGGGCTACTTCCACGCGCTCGACGCGCGGACCGGCGACCTGCTCTGGATGCGGTCGCTCGGCGGGATGATCGCGAACGGCCCGATCAGTTACGCGATTGACGGCCGGCAATACGTCGCCGTGGCATCCGGCAACGGGTTGTTCGTCTACGCGCTGCGCGAGGAGTAGGTCGCGTGTCGACGGTGCGCCACGGCCTAGTCGGCTTGGTGTTCTGCGCTGCCATTGGTGTCGCGCCCGGCCTGGCTGCCGCGCAGCCGGCCGAGCCGGCGCATCATGTCCCTTCCACACCCGAGAATGTCGTCTGGGGCTGGTTCCCGATCGACCGTGAACCGGTCCTGACCATCCGGTCGGGCGAAACGGTCCGGATTGACACCCTCACCCACGCCGGCGCGACGCAGGCGGAGGATCCGGAACGCTACCTCAACCAGTTCGGCGTCTCGCCGGAAGAGATTCTCCAGGACGTGATCGACTTCTGGCTGACCCGCGGCGACCGCCCGCGCGAAGGTCGGAGCGCGCACGTCATCACCGGGCCTATCTACATCGAGGATGCCGAGCCGGGCGACATGCTCGAGGTGCAGATCCTCTCGATCGAGACCCGCGTGCCGTACGGCATCAACAACACGAGCGCGACGAGCGGCGTCTTTTCTCCCGACTATCCCGGATCGTCACCTGGCGACGAACCGATGGACATGGAGCCGGTCCGCCACTTCATCCGGACCGCCGAGGTGGACGGAACCGAGGTGGCGTTGTTCGCCGACAACATCCGAATTCCCCTCGCACCGTTCATGGGGGTGATGGCGGTGGCGCCGGAGGCCCCGACAGTGGGGCAGCCGGGGGTGGACGTCCCCGGCGTTCAGGGCTCGCGCCCGCCCGGTCCGTTCGGCGGCAACCTCGACGTCAAGGATCTGGCCGCCGGGACGACGCTCTACTTGCCGGTCTTCCATCCGGGCGCCCGCTTCTATGTGGGCGATCCGCACTCCGTCCAGGGCGACGGCGAGGTGAGCGGGACCGCCATCGAGCAGTCGCTCACCGGTGACTTCCGTTTCGTTCTGCACAAGGATCGGTCGATCGACGGCCCGCGGGCCGAGAACGCGACGCATCACATCCTGATGGGGATCGACCTCGACCTCGATCGCGCCCTGCGCAAGGCGGTCGCCGCGACCATCGACTTCCTGGTGGAGGAGTACGGCGTCAACCGTGCGCGCGCCTACTCGCTCGCGAGCATTGCCGTCGACTACCGTGTCGCCGAAGCGGTCGACCTGACCCAGGTCGTCACGGCGTTCGTTCCGAAGGCGATCTTTGTCGATCGGTAGCCTAATGCTGAGTCACGTCAGTACGGTCGTGGCCGATTCTTTCGCCACGCCCACGCCGTCTTGATCATCGACTCCAGCGTCGTGTAGCGGGGCGACCACCCGAGGACGGAGCGGGCACGGTCGGCGCTGGCAACCAGCGTCGCCGGATCGCCCGGCCGGCGCGGCGCATCGACGGCTGGGATGGCGTGGCCGGTGATCCTCCGCGCCGCGTCAACCACCTCGCGGTTGGAGAATCCGGCGCCGTTCCCGAGATTGAGGGCGGCGGCATTCGTGTCGAGCGTGCCGAGCCGGGCCAGCGCCAACAGATGCGCTTCGGCGATGTCGGCGACATGCACGTAGTCGCGAATGCAGGTGCCGTCCGGCGTGTCGTAGTCGGTCCCGAAGATCCGGATCTCGTCGCGCAGACCGAGCGCTACCTCGATGAGGATTGCGACCAGATGGGTTTCCGGGACATGAAACTCACCATGCGCAGCGGTGGCGCCGCAGGCGTTGAAGTATCGGAGCGAGCAATGCTGCAGCCCGTAGGCGGAGGCGTACCACGGAAGGGCGTGCTCAAACGCGAGCTTCGAGGCGCCGTAGGCGTTGACCGGCCGAAGCGGCGCGTCCTCCCGGATCGGCACCTCGGAGGGTTCTCCGTACACGGCCGCGGTTGACGAGAAGACGAGGCGTGTGACGCCGGCGCTGCGCATCGCGTCGAGCAGGTTCAGCCCGCCTGTGACGTTCACGTCGTAGAACGCCGCGGGGTCGGTGGCCGACTTGCCCACCAGCGACTCGGCCGCCAGGTGCATGACGGCGTCGGGCCTGACATCCGCCAGCACCTCCGCCAGGTGCGCGCGATCGCGCAGGTCGCCTTCCACGAACTGCGCACCATCCGGTACGGCGGCGCGATGGCCCTGGACGAGGTTGTCGAAGGCGACGACGGCATCGCCGTTTGCCAGCAACCTCTCCGCCACCACGCTTCCGATGTAGCCGGCGGCGCCGGTGACGAAGACGGTCATGACAGGAGTGGGGCAGGAACGGAATCGCTATTATTCCCAAGACCCGGAACCGGAGGCAACATGAGAAGGCGTCCACAACCCTGCCTGCATGTGCTCGGAGCGCTGCTGCTCGCCGGGGGGTGCGGCGGTGCGCCGGCGGCGAATCCGCCCGCCGACGCCGAGGCGGTGACTGCCGTCGTCTACAGCGGCGCTCGGCTGATTCCGGGCGACGGCGCGGCGCCGGTCGACGGTGGCGTGCTGGTGGTGGACACAGGCGTCATCATCGACGCCGGCCCGGCCGATGCGGTTACGGCGCCCGAGGGGGCGCACGTCGTCGATCTCTCCGGCCGAACCGTCATTCCGGCCCTCGTCAACCTGCACGGCCACGTCGGATTTCAGCGCGGTCTGACCTACGACGGCGCTAACTACACCCGCGAGAACATTGAGGATCACCTGCAGCGCTACGCCTACCACGGCGTCGGCGTCATCGTCTCGATGGGGACGGACGCCGGTGATCTCTGGCGCGAAATCCAGAGCGATCAGGCGGCTGGCCGAACCAGCGGGGCGCGGCTCTTCACGGCGGGGCGCGGCCTGGCGGCGCCAATGGCCGGTCCCGGCGCCGCCGCCCTTCGGCCATCGGCGGCCGGTGTGACGAGCGAGGACGAAGGACGAGCCCTGGTGAGGGAACTCGCGGGGCAGGGCGTTTCGTTCATCAAGATCTGGGTGGACGACCGTGGCGGCACGGTCGAGAAGCTGGCGCCGGCCTATTACCGGGCAATCATCGACGAGGCCCATCAGCAGGGTGTCGACGTCATCGCGCACGTCTTCTATCACGATGATGCGGAAGACCTGGTAGCGGCCGGCGTCGATGGTTTCGCGCATCTGGTCCGCGACCGGGAGATGGATGACGCGCTGATAGACGCGATTGTCGAGAACGATGTCTTCGTCATGCCGAACCTCGGGATCTCGGAGCGGGGCCGGCATGCCGCGCCACCGCCCTGGGTAGGCGAACCACTGCTGGCCGAGACGGTGGGCGCCGCCGTCCTGGCCCGGATGGACGATTCGTTCAGCCGCCGGGAGCCCGCTGCCGCGGAGCGCGCCGCGCAGTCCTATGCCCTGATGGAACGCAGCCTCGCCAAGCTGCAGGCAGCGGGCGCGTCACTCGTCCTCGGCTCGGACTCCGGTGTGCAGGATCACGTTTTCGGCTTCTCCGCGCACCGCGAGCTGGAGCTGATGGTTGCGGCCGGTCTGAGTCCGATGGATGCGATCGTCACGGCGACGAGCCGGTCCGCCGACCGCCTCGGCCTGAGCGATACCGGACGGCTGACCTCCGGCGCCCGCGCCGACTTCCTCGTGCTCGACGGCAACCCGTTGGACGACATCACCAGCACGCGCCGTATAGACGCGGTCTACCTGGCCGGTACCGCGGTGGATCGGGAGTCCCTGAGCGCGGCCTGGACGTCGCGTTGAGGCGCGTCGGCGTCCACGGCGGCTGGGCCTGGGCGTGCCGCCACCGCCGTTCCGCCTTCCCGATTCGAGTCAGTTCCGAGGGGCGCTGCGCCCGGCCCGCACCGCCGCCGCGTTCCCCGCCGTCAACCCGCCGCCCGCGCGCCCCGCTCCGAGGATCCGGAAGCCCTGCGCGATCCGCCGCGGCATGTCGGCCGCCGACGCGGTGATGCCGCAGGCGATGTCTCGCGCCACGCAGACGTCCGCCACCGTCTGAATCGCCTCTTCCACCTCCGGGGCGTCGCGCGGCAGACCCAGGGAGTTGGAGAGGTCGCTCGGGCCAACGTAGAACCCCGTGACGCCGGGCACCGCCGCGATCGCGTCCGCATTGCGTACGCCCTCGGCCGATTCCATCATCATCAGCGCCACCAGATCACCCTCCGGGTTGAGTGGCCAGAGGTCGGCGCGCCGCACGTACTCCGCCCCCGACACGCCCCAGAACCAGGTGGCGATGGCCGCTCCCGACCCTCGCTGTCCGGGCGGCTGCGGATACCGCGACCCGCGACGCTGCGGATAGCGCATCGACCGGACGGCGCGCTCCGCCTGCTCCGCGGTGTCGATGGACGGAAAGATAAGGCCCATCAGTCCGATGTCGAGCGCCTGCTTGACGGCCCACGCCGATGTTTCGCGGCCGTACGGCGCGATCCGTGCGAGCGCCGCCACGCGGGGCCGCAGACTATCGGTCTCGGCAATTGCCTGCTTGTCGATCATCCCCAGCAGGAACGTCTGGAGCGCGGTGAAGTCCATCGGTCCGTGTTCCATGTCGACGTAGACGTAGTCGATGTCGGATCGCGCCAGCGATCGGGCGTGCTCCAGCGAGAGGTCGTAGGTGCTGACGCCGAAGACCAGCTCGCCCGCCGCGAGCCGGTGGATCACCGGATTCAGATGCTCGCCGGCCGCCGACGACGTGCCCTGGCCGGAAAGCGGGACGGCGAGCGCCAGACACACCGCCGCAGCGATCCCTGGCGCCATAAGAGCATCGCCTCGCCCGCCTCTCCGAAGCATGCCGCGCAGTCTAGCGCATTCCCCGGCTGCTAGAATCCGTCCTTTCGGAGTGCGGGGCCAAACGAATAAGAGGTTCATCATGACGACACGAACCTGGATGGTAACGGTCGGTGTCGCGCTGGCGGCGGTCGTGGCGCTGGCCGCATCGGGCGGAGTTAACGCCCAGACGCAGGAGGAACAGCGCGAAGCTCCTGCGTTCTCGCCGGTAACGCCGGAGCGGCTGTTGAACTCGGACGCGGAGCCGCACAACTGGCTGATGTACTCGGGCAACTACCTGGCGCAGCGCTACACGCGTCTGGATCAGATTGATCAGCGGAGTGTGGAGGATCTGGAGATCGCGTGGGTCTACCAGTTGGCCGTGCTCGACCGCGCTGAGACCACGCCACTCGTGGTCGACGGAGTGATGTACATCACCGAGTCGCCCAGCACCGTCATCGCGGTCGACGCGGCGACGGGCCGGCCGTACTGGCGCTACGAACATCCGTTACCGGACGATCTGATCTTCTGCTGCGGGCGGAACAACCGCGGCGTCGCCGTGCAGGGCGATCGGGTGATCATGAGCACGCTCGACGCGCACATCGTCGCGCTTGACGCGCGAACTGGCAGCGTGCTGTGGAACACCGAGGTGCACGAGGCTTCGTCCGGCTACAGCAAGACAGCGGCGCCGCTAGTCGTCGGCGACAAGGTGTTCACCGGCGTCGCGGGTGGCGAGTACGGCATCCGGGGCCTCGTTGATGCCTACAGCCTTGAAACCGGCGAGCGCGAATGGCGCTTCTACACCACGCCCAGCCCTGACCACCCGGACAACCGCACATGGTCCGGCGATTCATGGCGAACCGGCGGCGCAGCCACCTGGATGACCGGATCCTATGACCCGGAGTTGAATCTCCTCTATTGGGGAACGGGCAACCCGGGACCCGACTACGACGGCTCCGTGCGGGAGGGCGACAACCTCTATTCCGACTCGGTGGTGGCGCTCGACGCCGATACAGGCGAGCTGAAGTGGTACTTCCAGTTCACCCCCCACGACATCCACGACTGGGACGCGACGCAGATCCCCATCCTGGCCGACGTCGTATGGGAAGGCGAAGAGCGCAAGCTCATGCTCTTCCCGAACCGCAATGCCTTCTTCTACGTGCTTGACCGTGAGACCGGCGAATTCCTGCTCGGCAAGCCGTACGCCCGGCAGACGTGGGCGGAGGGGCTTGACGAGAACGGCCGGCCCATCCTGGTTCCCGGGATGGAGCCGTCACGGGAAGGAACTGTCGTCTCACCGGCGATCACTGGCGGCTCCAACTGGTGGTCACCCACCTACAGTCCGCGTACGGGCCTGATCTACGTGATGGCGTATGACGCTGCGACGCGATACTTCATCCGCCCGGTCGAGTACCAGGAAGGCCAGAGCTACCGGGCCGGGGGAGGAGAGTCCCCCGAGCCGCTGGAGAACTACACGCGGGCCGTTCGCGCCCTGTCGCCGCAGACCGGCGATCTGCAGTGGGAGTTCGAGGTCGATTCACGGACAACGTCCGGCCTGATGTCAACGGCTGGCGACCTGGTCTTCGGCGGCACCGCCGACGGTTTCTTCTTCGCGCTCGATGCTCTGACCGGCGAGCGGCTCTGGTACAAGAACATCGGTGGCCGTGTCCATGCCGGCCCGATGGCCTACGCCGTCAATGGCCGGCAGCATGTCGCCATCGCGGCAGGCAACGCCGTCTTCTCGTTCGCGCTGCCGGAGTAGCTCGCCGCTCCGGCCAGCCGGTTTCCTCCCCCGGGTCCAGGACCACGGGCTGCTAGCAACCAAGGCCCTGGGACACCTGGCAATAGCTGGTGAGCGGGACCGCGCACATCCGGTTCCAGTCCGCCTTGTCGATGACGGACTGGTTCATCAGTTCGATCATTTCGTCGAATCTCCGGAGCGCGGCGCAACCCACCACCTCGGGGTCCGCTGCCTCCCGGTGCTGCGGCCAGGCGTGGTCACGAGCGTGACGCCAGAACCTGCTCTCGTACTTCGAGCCACAGGAATAGTGCCAACCGACGAACAGGCCGTAGCAGAGCATGTTGTTGACCAGGAATCGATTGACCACCGGAGCGTCGCGCTCAAGATTCTCTATCGCACGGTTAAGGCGTATGTGGAGAACCATCCCAATCTGCAACTGCGCCGATACGATCGCCGTTGCCTCGAGGGGTTCCATGAAGGCCGCTGCATTGCCGATCCGGGCTATTGCGCCATCATAAATATGACGATGGACGAAATTCGGAAACGAAATGACGGCGCGTTGCTCAAATTCCGATACGCCATCGGATTCGAGGAAGGCGTCAAAGTCCGATTCAACTTCGTCAAGGCTCGATACATTGCGGTTGAAGATATACCCATAGGACGTGTGTACGGTAAGCGGAATGACGAATATCCAGCCGTGCGGACGCGCAACCGCACGCGTATAGGTGGGTTGCAGAACCGGCATATCCTCTTTTTCCTGGACGATCGCCGGACAGCGGCGGATGACGGCTGTATTCGTGGGGATGAAGGAGATGTCGATGTGCCGGTCCGGGTGAAGTTCCGCCGGGAACCCACGGGCATCGAAGACCAGGTCGTAGCGTTCCGGCGTCAGGCCTTCGAATTCGACCTGAGCGCCACCCTCCACCCTGGTGATACTGAGAACTCTCGCGTCGATATGGCGCGCGCGGGCGCTTTCGTTCAGCAAGTCCGCCATTGAATCGGCAGACAGGTGGTAGGCGTAGGACACCTGTTGCGGCGTGAAGTAGTGTGTGAAGTCCCGGTTGCGCTGCCCCCACCCTTCAAACGCCACACCGTACTTGCGCGTGCCTTGCACGCGTTGCTGAACGGCTTCATGGGGAAGTTTCGTCAGTTCCTGCAATTGCTGAACGAGGCTTGGCCAACTGCCTTCACCCACTCCGATTACCGGAATGCGCGAGTCATATATGTGGTGTAGCTCGTGGTCGGGGTCCGGATGAAGGCGTGTTACGCTTGCCGCCGCCATGCACCCGGCGGTTCCTCGCCCAACAACCGCTATCTTCCGTAAACTCTTGCCACCTGGTTGTATCACCGCACCTGGCTTCCATGGGCGTCGGCCGATGACCCCGTCTTAAGGAACTTCGCGGCGCCGCGTGCACAACAAGTTAGCACAATCCGAAGAAGGCGCTGGCGCGTGTCCGGGCGACGAGAAGGCGTCCGGCATCGAGGGCATGACCGTTCATGCGCAGGGCGATCGCTGGATGCGCACTGGCCCGGAATCGAGCTCCAGTTCCTTGGCGGCAGCCACCCGCGGCTGACTCGAGCCGAGCACCCGAGGCGATCCTTCCGGGCCGTTCGGAACTTGACCCTTCCTCGGCGAGACTGCATATAATTCCGTGACAGTCCCCGTTCATGAAGTTGTCCCGTTTTCGCGGGCAGCCTGAATGGCCGTGTTCAACAATCCATTCAACTCATTTCACGATACTGTCGCCGAAGCGAAGGAAGAGCGTGAACAACTCGACCGGCTGCTGACGATTTCCACGCCGCGGGAGCGTCTGCTTGTCGTCGCCGTTGCGCTGTTCCTGTTCGTCCTCGCGGCGTGGCTCGTCTTCGGCAGCGTGGCCCGGAGTATTGCGGTCGACGGTTT
The DNA here is from genome assembly GCA_009838525.1 of Acidobacteriota bacterium. Taxonomy (NCBI): domain Bacteria; kingdom Pseudomonadati; phylum Acidobacteriota; species Acidobacteriota bacterium. Next base: position 90,817 of record VXRJ01000032.1, on the reverse strand, counting down.
GCTCATCGACACCGCCGGCGACCCGAGCGGGGGGCGCCGGTCCGTGCAGGTGCTCGTCTGGATCGAGGGCACCGTCGTCCCGCGCATCGAGACCGGCATGCCAGCGGAGATCGAGCTGACCACGGCGGACGGAGAAGCCGATACACGGGGCGGGGAGGTCGTGGCGATTGCCGCTGTTCGTTTGTTCGAGGAACTGGCGGAGTTCGAGCCTGCGGCGCCGGTGTCCGTGCACCGCGTCGGTATCGCCCTCGAGGAAGGCATCGACCTGGCTGACCTTGCGGGCAGGGAATGCCGGGTCGTCATCGAACTCGGCAGGCAGTCTCCGGCCGCATTCTTGGGAATGGCGCGGTCCTAGCAGCCCGTGCTCTCGGTGCTACGCAGGGTTTCACCACGGATGCTGTTGGGCATCTTCAGTCGGGCAAGCCGAAAGGCCGCGCCGGAGCCCTCGACGCAAAGGGTAACCACGCCGATTCTGTTGCAGATGCACGCGACAGAATGTGGCGCCGCCTGCCTCGGAAGCGTACTGGGCTACTTCGGGCGCTGGGTGTCGCTCACCGAATTACGCGACAAGTGCGAGGTGAGCCGGGACGGCAGTAGCGCGGCGAGTATTGTGCGCGCCGCCCGGCACTATGGTCTCGAATGCAGCGGACTCAGCGTACGAGCCCATCAACTCCGGAAGCTGCAGTTGCCGCTGATCGTATTCTGGCAATTCAGTCACTTCGTCGTAGTCGAAGGGCTTGATAGCCGGTTCTTCTATCTCAATGATCCGGCCACGGGGCGGCGGAGGCTATCCGCCGCGGAGTTCACCAAGGGCTTCAGCGGAATCGCGCTGCGATTCAAGCGCGGACCCGATTTCAAGCCCGGTGGTGAGCAGGCCGGCCTGCTGGCGCAGTTGAGCGCCCTGCTTGCCGGAGAATGGAGTGTTCTGACCGGCACGATTGCCTGCACATTCATGCTGACGTTGCTGGCACTCGTCGTTCCCGTAACCCTCAGTGTCTTCGTGGATGATGTTCTGGATGGCCAGGGGCCCTGGGGCGGATTGGTGGCTGCCTTGCTCGGCGGCGGCATCCTCGTATACGTCCTGTCCCTGCTCAAGCACCGATTCCTGCAGCGGCTCGCAATTCGAATTTCGGTGATTGGCTACGACCGGGGGTTGTCGCGGCTGCTTCGCCTGCCGGTGGAGTTCTTTGCCCACAGGCTGGTCGGCGACTTGACCGATCGGGTCTCTTCCATCGACAGAATCGCGAAGAATCTGACGGACCAGTTTCTTGTGCTCATTGTCGATATGGCGATGAGCGTCGTGCTACTCGTCGCGATGTTGGCCTACGACGTCACGCTGACGCTGATCGTGCTCCTGCTGGCCGTCGTGCACGGAGTGCTCGCCTACTTCCTCCACTCACCCCGGGCGGTTCGAAGCCAGGCGATGCGGCGCGAACAGGGATTGCTGATTGGCGTCGGCATGCAGATGTTGAGTCATGCGGACAACCTGCGCATGACCGGATCGGACGACCGGTTCTATTCGCGTTGGAGCGGTCAGCAGGCGCGCGAACTGCACGCGCGCCAGCTCTACTCGCAACTCGGCCATGTCAATGCTGCGCTTCCGGGCCTGATCAGCGTACTTCGCAGCGCGTCGATTCTTGCCGTCGGGGCAAGCATGGTCATCGCCGGAGACATGACGCTGGGGGCTCTGGTCGGGTTCTACATCCTGGCGGAGCTGTTTCTGGCGCCTGTCGGACGCTTCCTGGAGTTCGTCGACAAACGCCAGGCGCTCGAAACCGATTTACAGCGACTCGAAGACGTTTCCAGGACCGCTGAAGATCCCGTCTTCAGCCGCCGAAGTTCGGAGTCCGAGTCGATTCCCACCTTCAACGGACGGCTCCAGCTTGCCGGCCAGCTCGAATTGCGAGGCGTCACCTTTGGCTTCAACAAGAGCCGGCCTCCCTTGATCAAGGACTTCAACCTCGTGATCAAGCCGGGGCAGCGGGTTGCGGTGGTCGGTCCCAGCGGTTCCGGCAAGTCGACACTGGCGCATCTGGTTTCCGGCATCTATCGGCCCTGGTCGGGCGATATCCTGCTGGATGAGCATCCGCGCGACGAGATTCCCGACGAAGTGCTGCGGCGGTCCATCTCCATGGTGGATCAGGAGGTCGTGCTCTTTTCCGCGTCCGTACGCGACAACATCACCATGTGGAACCGGGCCGTTCCGGATGAAGTCATCATCGCCGCGGCGCGCGATGCGTGCATCCATGACGACATTCTCCTCAGGCCGCAGGGGTATTCCACTCTCGTGCAGGAAGGCGGATCGAATTTCAGCGGCGGACAGCGTCAACGGCTGGAAATCGCTCGCGCGTTGGTGGGTAATCCGACAGTGCTCGTTCTGGACGAGGCGACAAGCGCTCTCGATGCCGCAACGGAGGAATATGTCGATGACGCCTTGCGGCGTCGCGGCGTCACCTGCCTGATCGTGGCTCACAGGCTGAGCACCGTGCGGGATTGTGACGAGATCATCGTGCTCGACAAGGGTGTGGAAGTGCAGCGGGGCACGCACGACGAGTTGATTGCGGACGAGGATGGTACGTATTTCAAGCTGGTCAAGTCAGGCTGATGCAGGACACCAGTACGCGGTACACGTCGATAGCCGAACTCGCGGCCCGATCCGGCACATCCGTGCCCTGCGCCGGCAACCTCCCCGTGGATCTCGACGATGCGGATAGCGCCTGGTTCATTGATCAGGGCACCGTCGATCTGTTCTTGATCGAATTCAAGGACGGGGTCGAGCAGGCAGCCCCGCAGCATCTGCTGCGCCGCGAGTCCGGCTGGCTGCTGCCGGGCGTCGCACCGGACGAACAAGACAACAACGACAAAGACACCTCGCTCCGGGTGATTGCCAAAGGGTCGCCAGGCACGCTTCTGAAACGCCTGCCGGCATCCCGGCTGTCCAAGGTTGATCCGGCAGAACTGGCGGAACACACCGATACCTGGCTGACCGACATTACTGATGCACTTGCTCGATTCGTAAGTCGTTCTCCGCGACCGACGACGCTGGCCGAACCCGGTATGACCCGCACTCTGGGTCCTGGCACGCTATCCGCGCGGCGCGGTGTCGTCTGGGTATCGGAACCGTCCCTCGGGGCAAGCCTGTTCATGGACATGCTCGACCAGGCGGAACTCGACGAGGCAAGCGGCCCGCGCGCCGCAGTGATACCACTGACGCGGACAAGCTGGCTCACGCTGTTCGACGAGTCGACGGTGTCGGCCAAGTCAACTGAAGCGCTGGCGCGGGAAGGCGCCTTGCTGCCGGCACTTGCCTTCTTTCACGTCGTTGCTTTCGCCCTGGAGCGCCTGAACCGCCGATTGGCCGTGGTCGACGAGGCGAGTCTCGACCGCGAGCGCACGACCAGCCACCGCACGGCCGAGAAGACCGCCCGGCGGCGGCTGTTCAACATCTACGACCTGCCGATCGAACGGGATGCCGATTTGGAGGACACGGCTCTTGCCGATGCCTTGAGAATCGTCGGCCGGCATCAGGGAATCGACTTCCGGATTCCGTCGCGCTCGGTACCTTCCGATGCTCCAGTCGGCCTCGTTGACATTCTCGATGCGTCAGGCGTACGCGCCAGGCGCGTGCGATTCAGGGCCGAGGGCAACTGGTGGCGCGGCGACAGCAACGCACTGCTGGCCTTTCGCGCCGTCGACGGCCGGCCCGTGGCCCTGCTGCCAGGGATGTTCGGGCGCTACCGCGAGGTGGACCCGGCCAGCAAGCGCAGCGTGCGGATGACCGCGGATCGCGCCGGAGCGTTGCAGCAGGATGCGTGGATGTTCTATCCGCCGTTGCCTTCGGAGAACGTGAAGCTGGCGGACCTGCTGCGAATCGCCCTGCATGGATCGGCCGGGGATATCGTGCGGCTGGTAATTGCCGGCATTCCGGGCGGCCTGATCAAACTGCTGCCGGCGCTCGCCCTGGGATTCGTTGCGAACCACATCGTAGCGGGCGGCAGCGCCGGAGTGCTCTACGCAGTGGCCGTGACGTTAGCGGCGTTCGGCTTGCTCGGCGCGTTGCTGCACCTGCTGCAGAACACGGCGATGATGCGGCTCGAGGGGCGCTCGGCGTCACGTGTCGAAGCTGCCTTCTGGGACCGCCTCATGCGCCTTCCGTCAGGGATTCTGCACCGCCATTCAGCCGGCGATCTCGCCATGTCCGGAATGACGTTCCAGAATATGCGCGATGGCCTGCAGGGAGTCGTCGTCGACAGCGCGCTCTCGGTCATTTTTCTACTTCCCGTTTTCGCCGTCATCTTCTTCTACGATGCCGCGCTCGGGGTCATCGCTCTGCTTTTCAGCCTGGCTTCGCTGCTGATTACCGTAGCCATTGGGCTACGCCAGATGTCACCTTCCGGGCGGATGATCAACGCATCACGTCGCGTCGCCGGCCGGCTGTTCCAGATCGTGGAGGGTATCGCCAAGCTGCGCGTCGAAAACGCGGAGGGATCGGCTTTCGCCATCTGGGCACGGGACTATCGTGAGCAGAAGCGCGCAGAGCTCGAACTCGGCGCGCTCGAAGGACATTCGCGGGCACTCGGCGCCGCGCTCCCCTTTCTGGCCGGTGGAGTGCTGTTGTTCGCGGTGGTAACGGTGGGCGACCGGAACGTCCCGGTCGGCGATTTTCTCGTCGTGTACACCGTCTTCATCGCGTTCCAGTACGCCATCGCCCGGCTCGGCGGGTCTTTGGGCACCGTTGCCGCCTTGCTGCCGGCGTTCGATCAGATGCGCCCGATACTTGCTGCAACGCCGGAAATCGAGGTCGAAGGGGCGCCTGTCGAACGTCTGGGCGGCGAGATTCTGTTCGACCATATTTCCTTCCGCTACGATTCCGACGGCCCGTTGATTCTCGACGACGTCACGATTCGGGCCCGTCCCGGCGAGTTCGTCGCGATCGCCGGCGAGTCCGGTGCCGGCAAGAGCACCCTGTTCCGCCTGGCACTTGGAATCGACCGGCCATCCGCCGGTGCGGTGTACTACGACGGCCGTGACTTGAAGCACCTGAACCTGAAGCAGGTGCGCCGAAAGATCGGGGCGGTTCCACAGTCGGTGCGACTCCACCCCCAGGATCTCTGGGACAACATCGTCGCGCACCACGAGGGAACAACTACCGAGGAGGTGTGGCAATCGGCCCGGACGGCTGGCATCGAACGCGAAATCAAGGCCATGCCCATGGGCATGATGACGATGGTTGGCGCCAGCGGATCCGTCGTGTCAGGCGGGGAGAGTCAGCGCGTCACGATTGCCCGCGCTCTCATCGGCACCCCGCGAATCATGCTGCTTGACGAGGCAACCAACTGGCTCGACAACGAGAGCCAGGCCGAGGTCATGCAGAACCTGGCCCTCCTGACCTCCACCCGGATCGTCATCGCCCATCGACTGTCGACGCTGGAACAGGCTGACCGCATCTACGTGATGCAGGCCGGAAAGGTCGTGCAAAGCGGTACTTTCGAGGAACTTATGGAGGTTGACGGGGTGTTCAAGGAGCTGGTCAAGAGGCAAGTAGCCTGAGCCCATGAAGGAACCCGTCAACGCGACAGAACGCCTTCTCGCGAGAGCCGGGAAAGACAGCGGGTTTCGCGCGCGCCTGCTCGCGAATCCCAGGGATGCGATAGAGCAGGAACTTGGCTCGCCGCTCGACGACCGCCATGAAATCCACGTGCACGAAGAAACCGATTTCGCGACGCATCTGGTGCTTCCGCCGCGAAGCAGGTTCAGCGCGGAAGAACGGGAAGCGGCGAGGACCGGTGCAGCCTCACTCGAGTTTCTCAAGAGGACGATGCACGATCCGGCTCCGCCGCTTCGGCCCCCCGCCCCGAAACGGGCGGTTCCCCGGTTGAGTTCCCTTACCCCCGAGGCAGTGGCGAGGGCAGGCCGAGAGAGCATCCGCCGAGGGCTCGCCTTCATCGAATCGAACATCGACGAGCGCGGGGCCTGGCATTGCATCCGGTTCAATATCGCTGACCCGGATATACCACGGCATTTCGAGAGGCCTCCGTTTGTTTCGGCTCTCTGCGTACTTGCCCTGGAAAGTAGCAGTGAAGCGCAAGCCCGGGCCATCTGCACCAGTACCCGGGCGTATCTTGTCGACACGATGGAGCATCCGGGATTCTGGCGCTACTACCGCCATCTTCCCCAGGATCTTGACAGTACGACGCTCTGTTCACTTGTCATCCGGACTCACCCCTGGATTCTGTTGGGAAGGAACGCTGCCCGAATACTGGCGAATCGCGACGAGAGGGGTTGTTTCATGACCTGGGTGCTGGCGGAAGACGAACCCGATGTCGTGGCGAGCTTCCGCATCGAGGCCGATCCCGTAGTCAATGCGAACGTCATCGCCTGCCTTGGCGACCGCCCCGAGACCAGGGATGCCCAACGATGGTTGGAATCCGCCATTACTGAAGACCGGCTCGATGGCTCGTCCAAGTGGTATCCGGACAAGATCGCTATCTACTACGCAACGGCCCGTGCCATGGTCCGCGCGCAGCCCGCTCTTGGTCGACTGCGCCCGGTCCTCGCGGATCGCATCCTTGGCTTGCGAGACCCGGAGGGAGAATTCGGCAACATCCTGCAGACCGCTCAGGCAATGGCGGCCCTCTACCACGTCGGCAGCCTTGAACGCATCGACGCGAAGCGCGAAATCGAGAGGATTCTGGGTTCGCAACACGAGGATGGCAGCTGGCCGGAGCTTCTCGCGTTTGGCGACCAGTCGCTGAAGTGGGGCGCCGTCGGCCAGATAGGGCATGGCTCTGAATCCGTAACCTCTGCGTTTTGTGTCGAAGCTCTCGAGCGTCTCGTCGGGACCCTGGAAGATGCCGGCTGATCCGGCGCGGAAACCTGAGGTGCAATCCCGGAAGGACGCCAATCCCCGGCCCGGGATCCTGACGAGAACGACTCCTGCGGACCAGGGCCTCGTCGAGCTTCCCACGCTTGCGCCGCACCTCCAATTCCGCGACATCGGCGAACAACAGACGCTGCTCGTGGCGGAGTCGTTCAATACCTTGCTGCACGGCAAGCTGTATGGCGAACTGCTGCCGCTGGTCGACGGTCGCCACGCACAGGACGAGATTGTGGCGGCGCTTGCGGGCGCTCATGCCGCCGCGGATGTGCTTGCGGCCCTTGGTTCACTGGCTGCCAGGGGCTACGTCGTCTCTGCCGAGCACGGCATGGACCCACGCCGAGCGGCCTACTGGTCGTCGCTTGGCGCATCGCCGCGCTGGGTCGAACAACGGTTGGCGGAATCCTGTGTTGCGGTTGACGGTGACGAAGGCCCGTTGATCCGGCGTTTGGAAGAATCCGGCGCCAGGGTGGGAACTGTGGCGCCCGAGCTCACTGTATTCGTCTGCGAGGACTATCTCGAATCGCGACTTGCGGAAGTGAATCGACGCCAGCTCGAGGCGAGAGCGCCGTGGACGCTCGTGCGGCCACGCGGCATCGAGGCCCTGTTCGGCCCCATCTTTTGCGCGGATGCGCAAGGACCCTGCTGGGACTGCCTGGCCTACCGCCTGCGCAGCCATCAGGAAGTCCATAATTTCCTCCGCGCGGTTGCCGGAGAGGAGGCTGCGTTCAAGCCGTTCGCAGCGGATCCGATCGTTCTCGAGGCGCTCTACGGGCTGATCGCAGCGGAGGTCGTCAAGTGGCTGGTGCTTGATGAGTCGGCCCCGCTTCACGAACAGGTGGTCGCGATGAACGTCGGCACGTTCGCGACTTCCAGCCATCGGGTAATGCGCCGGCCCCAATGCCCGGCCTGCGGCGACGAAGCGTTACATCGGCCGGATCGACCGCCGGTCCCGCTGTTTCTGAAGGCGAGTCCCAAAGCGCATTTCAACAGCGGTGGCGTGCGCACCGTGGCGCCGGAAGCTACCTTGGCCAAGTACCGCCACCTGGTAAGCCCGATCAGCGGTGTCGTGACCTGGCTTGCACGAACGACCGACGAGACGGATTCCTGGCTTCACGTCTATTGGGCGGGAAGCAATCTCGGCATGCGAAGCCGGAGCTTGAGTTCGCTCAGGCGCAGCCTGCGCAGCAAGAGCGCCGGCAAGGGCAGCACACGCGCTCAATCCGAAGTCAGCGCGCTCTCGGAGGCGGTCGAGCGCTATTCGGGCGCCTTTCATGGCGACGAGATCCGTTTCCGTAAGCCGTTTGCGGAACTGGCCAGCGGAGACGAAGCGATCCATCCCAACGACGCTCAGCTCTTCAGCGACGACCAGCTTGACAACGCGAAGAGCATCAACGCCAGGGGCCACCCGTACAACATTGTCCCGGCGCGTCTCGATCCCGACGCCCAAATCGACTGGACACCGGTGTGGTCGCTGACGCAAGGACGGCATCGCTATCTACCGACGTCAATGCTCTACAGCATGGCGCCGGAGCAGCGTGGCCCCTCCGACCTGATTGCCGACTCCAACGGCTGCGCCGCCGGCAATACGGTGGAAGAGGCCATCCTGCAGGGTTTCTACGAACTCGTCGAGCGCGACGCGTTCGGTATCTGGTGGTACAACCGGCTACGAGTGCCTGCGGTCGATCTTGCCAGCTTCGACGACGAGTACCTTGCTTCCGCGGCGGACTATTACGTCCGCTTCGAGCGGGATCTCTGGATGCTCGACGTCACGTCCGACATCGGCATTCCCACCTTCGTCGCGCTCTCGCGCACACCCAACGCGAAGACCGAGGACATCATCTACGGCGCCGGCGCACACGCCGACCCGCGTACCGCCGCGCTGCGCGCAGTTTGCGAATTGAACCAATGCCTTTCCTGGCTGCCACGTCCCGGAAACAGGGACGGGCGACCCATGATCGACGATCCGATGGCGCTCTGGTGGTGGCGCACCGCTCGACTCGCCGACTGCTCCTGGCTGGCTCCGGCGGCCGACGTACCCCTCGGCGAGGCGTCGCAGTTTCCGGTGATCGAATCGACGGACATGCGTGACGACGTGGAGCATTGCCGCGCGCTTGTCGAGGCCCGGGGCATGGAGTTCCTGGTGTTGGACCAGACACGGCCCGACATCGGCATGCCGGTGGTGCGGGTCGTCGTGCCGGGCATGCGTCATTTCTGGGCGAGATTCGCGCCAGGACGCCTGTACGATGTGCCGGTCAGCCTGGGTTTCCGCGAGCGCCCTCTCGATGAAGCCGATCTGAATCCAGCACCCGTAATCGCGTGAGTCGGCGTTATGGATATTGACCAGGCAGTCACACTGACGCAGGACCGCCTCGCCGAAGAGGGGGGCACCATGGGTGACCTGCTCGGGCACTTTCGAGACAGGATTTCGCCGATTCTGATCGGAGACCCCGAATGGGGGCGCCTGCTCGAATGCGCCGGGGAACATCCGATCACGATGGGCGCCCTTCCATTCGGCTTTGAACTGCCGCTGCAGGATCGCAGACCCGAGGCGGATTTCGGCGTCTCGCTGGCGAGCGGGACCCGAGCGGCGGCGTTCTTCGAGGAGCGCGCGCGGGCCGACGGGACGGATGGTACCGCGAGCTCGATTGCGCGGCTGTTCAGCCAACTGGATGCCGACAACTCGCCCTTGCGCGACATCGTCGGCCGCAAGTTGATGCTGGAGTACGACGTCGGCTCGGCGCGTGACGGTGGACGTTTCCTACCGGCGATGTTCCTGCGGCCCGGCGAACGCCCGATTCTCGGTGCCCGCGATCAAGTGGATGATGTCGTCACGGTGATGGACGCGCTCGTTTCCTGCGCAGGCTGGGAGAGGAATGACGCGGAGCGGCAGAACGTCGAGCGAGCCTACCTGGCGCAGCCGGAAGATACCCGCATGGACTCGTTCGGCGTGTTTCCGTCTCGCACCCGCTCGATCCGCCTCGCGATCATGGGTTTCCAGGCCCAGGAGGAACTGTGTTCCTATCTGGAAGACACGGGCTGGCCGGGCCGGATTCCGACCGTCGACTCGGTGATTTCACGCTTCAAGGACCGCGCGAACGTTGTCAGGACCGGAGTGAATATTGACGTTCAGGAAAGCGGTCTCGGCCCGACGCTAGGCCTGACGCTCATCGTGAAGCAGAGATATACCAAGGACTCACGTTACTGGCTAGACGGCCTGACCGATTGGGATCCGTTCCTGGAAGCCCTGAGCCATGAGGATCTGGTAGTTCCGGAGAAGCTCAAGGCGCTGGCAGGCTGGGTTTCGAAACCGACAGCCCTCTTCGGGAAGTCCGGACGTTTTGTACTGCTGCGTGGCATTCACCACATAAAGCTCGTGATCTCCGGAGATCAGCTTCGGAAAGCCAAAGCCTATGTGTTCATGGTTCTGTCCGCGGCAGTCCCTACCTGACGCGCCCGCGAGGTGCTGCGGGCGCGAGTGTCGCAGACGCACAATGGCCTGCCGACCGGTTTCGCGTCCAGCGGCCGGCAGGCCTCCGCGGTTCGTCCGGCCAGCGATTCTGCCTACCAGCAGCAGCAAAGGCCGGCGGAGATAGCTTCGAGTTGCTCCTCGGTGATGTGCGGATCCGGTGGCAACGCGAGATGCACCGTCTGCATATCACTCTCATGGACCTGGATGTTCATCGACTCGGGAATTGTGATGCCCAATTCCGCGCTGATGGCAGCCTTTGGATCTGCGAGGAGCTGTTGCCTGAAGTCGGGGTCCAGGGCCGACTTCTCAACGATTTGCTCCAGCATCTGATCACCACTTCTCATGGCAGTCCTCCTTGCTTTCCGACGTGGCGACCCGGGCCACATCATGCAGTTTCGGCATCCTAGCATGACTTTTTTGCACGGTCAAGCCTGCGAGACGCGCCAGAGGCGCGCCGACGTCCGGGCAGCCTCGGCTCAGAGCCAGGCGAACTTCATGGCGAAGACCAGCGCGACGACCGCCAGCGGCAACGGGCATTCGCTCCAGCGTCCCGACAGCACCTTGACCGCGACGTAGGTGACGAAGCCGATGCCGATGCCGTCCGCGATGGAAAAAGTGAGAGGAACGGCGATCGCGGTAACTACGGCCGGCGCCGATTCGGTGATGTCGTGCCAGTTGATGCCCGTCAGACTGCGCGCCATCAGGCAGGCTACGTACAGGATGGCGGGCGCGGTGGCATACGGGGGGATGGACTGCGCCAGAGGCGCGAAGAAGAGGCAGGCCAGAAACAGCAGAGCAACGGTCACCGCGGTCAGTCCGGTCCGTCCACCGGCCGCGGTTCCGGCCGCACTCTCGATGTAGCTGGTGACCGGAGACGTGCCGAGCAGCGACCCTCCGACCGTGCCGGCCGAATCCGCCAACAGCGCGGTCCGGCTGCGGGGCAACATTCCCCGGGAATCGAGGAGACCCGCTTGTTGCCCCACTCCGATCAGAGTCCCGGTGGTGTCGAACAGGTCGACGATCAGGAACGTGATGATGACCGCGACCATGCTCAGTTGGAGCGCGCCGGCGAGATCGAGAGCGAGGAATGTCGGGCTTGGGTCGGGTGGCGCCGCGGCGATTCCGGCGAACCCCGAGATGCCTGCCAGGATGCCGGCGGCGCTCACGCCCAGGATGCCGATCATGACGGCGCCGGGCACGTCGCGGCCCGCCAGCGCCACAATCGTGCTGAAGCCGAGGAATGCCAGAATCGGCTCCGGTTCGAAGAGTGCGCCGGTCGTTATCATCGTCGCCGGGCTCGCCTGGATTATCCCGGCGTTCTGCAGGGCGATGAGGGCCAGGAAGAGGCCGATGCCCGCCGAAATGGCCAGCTTCATTCCACGGGGGATCGCTTCCATGATCCAGCGCCGGATCGGCAGAATGCTCACCAGGAAGAAGAGGAGCCCCGAAACGAAGACCGCGCCGAGTGCTACTTCCCAGGCGTGGCCCATTCCGAGCACCACGCCGTAGGTGAAGAACGCGTTCAGCCCCATGCCGGGCGCGAGCGCAATCGGGTAGTTGGCGGCGAGCCCCATGAGGAGAGTGGCGAACGCCGCCGAGAGACAGGTGGCGACGAAGACCGCGTCGAACGGCATGCCGGCGTCGGAGAGAATCTGCGGGTTGACGAAGGCGATGTAGGCCATCGTCAGGAAGGTGGTGACCCCGGCCGCCAGTTCCGTCCGCACCGTGGTGCCGTTGGAGGCGAGTCCGAACCAGCGGTCAAGGAGTGCTGTCATGGTCTCAGTTGGGACAGACCGGTGGCGGCTCGTAGGGCAGGCCGAGCAGCCTGATGTAGTTGCCGCCGAGCGCGATCTGCCGGAATGCGTGGTTGTCGACGTGGCGGAAGATGCGGCTCGTCACTTCCAGCTCCGTCCGGTAGACGTTGAAGTCCTTGTCGCGCGACGCGAGAAAGTCGGTCCCCGACAGTATGCGATCGGCGTGGGCGTTCAGGAAAGGGACATACGTGTCGCGGTGCTGCGGGTCGGAGAAATAGCCATCGTCGAGGACGCGCCACGACAGATCCAGCATCAGGCGCGGGTAGCGCGCGAGCATCGCCGACAGCAGCTCGACATGGCGCGCGGGGTCCATCGTCATAAGCTCCCGCGAGAGTCCCATGTGCATCCAGACGATCGGATTGTCAGGATAACGCTCCAGCGCGTGTTCCATCAGCGGCAGGTAGCGCGTCGGGTCGTCGTCGCTACCCAGGTCGGCGTGCAGCCCAAGCGGTATGTTCCGGTCTCGCAGGACTTCCATGAAGGGCCCCCACGCGTCGATCGTCTCGACCGTCACCGGCGCGTGTCCGTTTGCGAAGAGCGCCTGCTTCACCAGGTTCACCTCGCCCATCCAGCGGAAGACACCCGGGAACTCCGCCTCGAGCTGTTCCATCTGCGGAAGGATTGACGCCGGATCAGCCAAATCGGGGAATGTCATCGAGAGCGTCAAGTGGCGATCGTGCGGCGCGTGCGCGGCATAGTCCGCCGCGTTCGCCAGGTCGTTGCGGAGTGACGGGGTCACGGGGGTGCCGGGGCAGTCGAGGTAGTACGTGCATGACGAACCGTCGGGCAAGACCTGCCCGATGCCGTAGACGTTGGCGAACAGCACGCCGGTCGCCTCCAGGTAGCCGACGATCTCGTCAAACGGCACGGCGGGGCCGCCGAAGGGGCGGAAGTGGATGTGGGTGTCGACCACCGCCGTCTGCGGCCGGGTCGCCCGATCGTAGCAGGGAGTGCCCCCGGTACGGTACATGTCGAGGGTCAACGGGGCGGGGTCGGCCCCCTGGGCCGCGCCGGCGACGGTGTTGGCCTCCGGGTCGCCGCCGCCGGCGGGTCCGTGATCCGCCGCGCAAGCCTGCAGGCCCGGCGCCAGTGCCAGCGCCAGGAACAGCGCGGCCTGGCAGCCCCGTGGAGCGCGTCGTGGCGCCACGGTTGGGCCTCTACGGCTGGATTCCCCCGCCGCCGTCCGCCATCAGGTAATCCCAGTGGCGTGCGGCCTGCGTCAGAATCGGTTGCAGGTCGCTGGCCAGCAGGTAGCCGTCCTCCACCAGGGCGAGCGCCGCCTCGGTGACACGCCCCAGGTACTCCGCGCGGCTGCCGTAGCGTTCCTCAACGGACGGGCGCGGGTCGCTGGTCCGCTCGCGCTCGGCCTGGTTCCGCGGGAACGGAATGTACGAGCCCTGCATGCTCGACAGGACGTCGGGCGGGCCCGCATCGGCGTGAAAGAGGTTCCAGCCGGTGTACGTGGCGAGCGGCACCGCGACTTCCGGCATCATCAGGCCGCCCGTCTCGTTCCCGTCGTCGTTGACGGCGGGCACCAGAACCGGAAACGCCGAGAGCACCTCCGGCGGTTGCACCGACGCGATGCCGCGGTTCCGAAACTCCGGGCCGTAGACGGCGCGGTAGGCGAGATGCGGCTCGGCCGGCTGGCCTACGTCCGGCAGTTCCGGGAAGCCGAGCTGTCCGGGGAGGACGAGGTCGCCGTCGGCGACCCGCGGATAGACACTCGGTGGCGGCAGGGCGTCGTCTTTGGCCGTCCACCGCTCCATCGCCAGCAGCAGCGGGCGAAGGAACCATGAATAGTCGTTCGGGTTGCTCGGCTGTTGGCCGCTGGTCCGTTGCGGAGGGAACCGGCCCGGGCCGTGCTGCCCGCCCGCGAACGAGTAGATACGAACGTTGTCGAGCAGCGGGGCGTCGTCCGCGCCGTCGAGCGTCGTGTGAATCAACGACGCGGCGCGTCCCCAGTATTCGTAGGACGAGTTCGTATAGAACACCTTCGGCATGTGGCCCGGTTGGATGCCGGACAGCAGGCCGTCGCGCATGTCGGTCTCTGGGTCGTGCTGCGTGATGTCCGTGAACGGGAAGATGTCGCTCGGGTAGAGCTTGTTGAGGAACGGATGGCCGTCGCGCGACGGTTGTGCGAAGCGGTGGTTGAAGCTGCCGCGGCCCGCGCCGGCGACGTGCGCGATCACCCCGTCGAACGCCCGCCGGTTTGTCTCGTCGGCGTTGAACCCGTGGTAGAGGAACGTCCGCAGGAAGCGCCCGCTCTGGGAGACGCCCCAGGCGATGGCGCGGTCGATCGAGTCGACCGCGACGCCCAACTCGGGCGTGGCGGCGTACTTCAAACGCGCGATCATGTCGCGCAGCGCGGCGGGACCCAGGCCGACCAGGGCCGGATCCCTGGCGACGTAGACGATGTCGTAGATCTTGTGCGGTTCGAAGCCGCCGTCGAGCCAGACGTACGTCGGATCGTCGACCACGTTGCCGCCGTCATCGACGCGGGCGAAACGCCACTGATCGCGCGGGACCACGCGCCGCGTCTGGCCGACGCCGTCCCGGACGGTCATGACGTTCGCCGGATCGTTCGGGTCGGACACCGGATACGCGATGTGGCTGCGGTCGGCGAGCGAGCGGTCGAACGCCCGCTCCCGGACGATTACCTCGCTTCGGACCAGTCCCGTGACGGGTGCGCCGCCTTCGTCCACCGCGTTCACCGTGTGAAGCCGCATCTGCCCGTCACGTACCGGCACGTCGAACTGCCAGCCGAGCCACAGCAGCGTGAAGCCGTTCTCGAGCAGGAACCCGTCGCCCATCTCCTCGGCGCTGACCGGCGTGCGGCTGCCCGCAGCGTTGTTGAAGTAGCCGAGCATCCCCTTGCCGCCGCGGTTGGATACCTCGTAGAGGACGGCGCCGTTGCCCCGCCCGATCGTCTTCGGCTTCAACAGGTAGAAGTTGGAGCTGAATTCCACCAGGCCGCGGTCGTTCCGGGGGGCGTGGTCTATGTCGGTCACGATCCGATTGGCCGGGTTCGACGGATCGACCTCGAAGTAGACCATGCCGGAGATCGCCTCGTACGGGCCGGCCAGTCCGTACGCGCGGCCGTCGGCTACATCGACGCGCGAATCGACGACGACGCGCTTCACCTCGGCCGAGGCCGGCGCGGCGACAAGAAGCGTAGCGACGACAATGGCGACGAAGGCCGGGATGCTGCGGGTCATCACTTGTCCTCCATGACGTGGGCGGTCGGAGCGCCGCCCGGCGGCGGCCTTCATTATAGGGTCGCGGCCGGCCCCGCGGTCAGTAGTCCCACCAGTTGTATTCCACGTCGAAGTCGTACTTGACGACCTCGCTGTCGTGATAGCCGAGACGGCCGCAGCGGAAACGGAGATGCCAGTCGACGAACCGGAACGGACCGGTGTACAGCCTCCAGCGAAACGGTTCGAAGCTGTCCGTCGTGTACTCGATCACCGCACCTTCCGTCGGGCACGTGATGCTGACCCGCGGCGCGACGTGGAAGATGCCGCCGCGGGGATACGACTCGGGCCGCGCCGCGGTCGGACGTTGGCCGGCCGCCGTTTCGTCGGAGGGCGCACGGTCCGCCGACACCATCCAGTCGCGAATCGTGCGGCGCACGTCGGCGAGCGCACTGGACGGGTGCGCCACGTCCATCTCGGAGTCGCCCAGGAGCACGCGGCCCGGCAGATGGTCCGGGATCGGCGCGCCGCCGAGGGAAAGCAGGGTGGGCGCAAAGTCGACGGTGGTCACCGGGTCGTCGCGGACAGTTCCGGGCGGGATGTGGCCCGGCCAGCGGACGGCGAGCGTGATCTGCAGGTCGGCCGCCGTCAGCGTCCGGTCCACGGTCCGGGCGGGCGGACGGGGTTCCGTGAAGGCGAAGACCGCGGTATTGCCGGCCGCTTCGTCCGCGTCGAGTTCCGCCAGGATCTGCGCAATCCGCTGATCGCTGTCACTCGTGCGCATGCCCGTGCCGGTCAGATCAAGCACCGCGAAGAAGGGTTGCCGGCGGTCACGGTGACGCCAGTGCGCCTCGGCGCCCACCTGATCCCAGGAGCCGAGCGGGACGCGGTCCGCTCCCGGAGGCGCACCGTCCCGAGGTGAAGGCCGGAACGCGTCGCCCAAGGCGGCGGTCTCCGGGTCGTGCGAGGCGAACGTCGTGAAGTAGCCTGTTGCCCGGAGCCTCTCCGCTACGCTGCGGACAGTTGGCGGTGGCGCGGTCTTTCCTCCCGGCCCGTGCGCGCCGAATGCCGCGGGGGGCATCCCGGTGAGGATCGCCGAGCGTCCGGCGCCGCGGTTCGGGGTCACGGCAAAGGCCTGCGTGAAGCGGGCGCCCTCGGCCGCCAACGTCTCGAGAGCTACCGTGTCAGCTTCGGCGATTATCCAGACGAGGTTCGGAGGTCCGGGCGGGGCTACGGGGTGGCTGAGCGCATCGCGCGAGGCATTCGTCGGATCGCCGCAGCCGGCCAGCGTCAAGACAGCCAGCGCGATGGCCGCGCCGCGAATTATCTTGCTCATGACGGCATCCGCCCGGCCGCGGACGGGAGACGGGGAGATTATACGGTGGGGCTGGCGGGCAAATCGAAATAAACGCGGCGCCCGACCAGTCTGTGGCTAGGGATGTTGATGTGGAGGAGCGGATGATGCGATGGCAACAGTCGGCGGCGGTACTGGTGGTCGGTTTCATCGGCGTGCTGGGGGCGGCGGACGTGGGCGAGGCGCAGGAGGGCAACATCGACGGGGAGTGGGTGCTGAACCAGGAACTGAGTGACGACCCGAGCGGCCGGCTCGGCGATGGCCAGCAGGGCGGCCGGGGTGGTCTTGGCCCGGGCGGCGGTTTCGGAGGTGATCCCGGCGGCTTCGGTGGCGGGCGCGGAGGGTTTGGGCGAGGTCGCGGTGGCTTCGGCGGCGGTGGTGGCAACCGGCCCGACCCGCAGGAGATGGCCCGCCTGCGCGAATCGATGCAGGGGGCGATACGAGACCTGCTCGGCGCGCCGCGCCGCATGACGATCGTCTCGCGCGCCGACGAGATTGGCCTCACGTACGACGACGGCCGCGTGGTGCGGCTGATTCCGGACGACCGCGAGCACGCGGGCCTCGCCGGGAACATGCAGGTGCAGCGCCGGACCCGCTGGGACGGGGGCCGGCTGGTGGCCGAGATCGAACTGGAGACGCGGTTCCCATTCCGGATAGAGCAGGCGTACGAAGTACGGACGGACGGCGGAACAGGCAGCCAATTGATCGTCACGTCCCGCGTCGAACGCGGCCGAGGCGGTAGCCGTGAGTTCCGCCGCGTCTACGACCTGCAGGAACGCTAGCCTAGCACTTGCTCTAGGGCGAACAGCTGCGTGTACTCCGCGCCGGACAATCCTGTCGCACGGTGGCGACATCCTTCGGCCCCGGTGGCGCTCGGGAAGGCCCGGAGAATGGGGTTTTTGGGGCGTTGTGAATCCGGCACGGGTCTTGCTCCATCCACCACGGGCTGTAAGGCCTTGAAGTGGTCGGAGGGCGTATCAGCCAGCGCCTGCCACGCGGAGGACCTGATGCAGACAACTCGACAGATAACCGTCACCATGCTGGCGGTGGCCGCGATGGCCGCGCCTATCGCGGCGGCTCCGGCAACGGCCGAAGTCCAGCGTGACCGTGCGGTGCAGCGGACGCAACGCGCCGTGCCTCGGCCAGCCGCGCGTCCGCCCGTGCGCGTGGCCCGTCCGCCGGGGCGCCGTGTCTGGGTCGGCGCCGGTTTCTACGGGCCGTATTACTACGGCTACTACGATCCGTTCTGGCGTCCGTTCTACGGGCCGTACGGCTATCGCGCCTGGCGCTACCCGTACTACCAGTACGGCGGCTATGGCGCGAGCAGCGCCGTCCGGCTTCAGGTGGTTCCGCCGGAGACGGAGGTGTACGTCGACGGCTACTATGTCGGCCTCGTCGACAGCTTCGACGGCTTTTTTCAGCGGCTGCGGCTGCCACCGGGCGATCACGAGATCGAGCTCTACCTGGACGGACACGAGAGTATCCAGCGAACGCTATACCTGGCGCCAGGTGAGACCTATCGGGTGCGACACGAGATGATGCCGCTCGCGGCCGGCGCTCCGGCGCCGACGCGTCCGGAACCGCCGCCACCGCCGCCGGCCGCACCGTCTTCTACGGCCGGCCCGCCGTCCACGGCGCCGCCCGCCGGTCCCGGAGTCGCGGTTGCCGACCCGGCCGGGTTCGGCACCCTGGTCGTGCGCGTGCAGCCGGCCGACGCGACGATTGTCGTCGACGGAGAGCGGTGGATGGGGCACGAGGCGGTGGGTGAGCTGATGCTCGACCTGGGCGTCGGCGCGCACCGGCTCGAGGTGAGTCGCGACGGTCATCATCCCTACGCCGTCGACGTGGAGATCGTGCCGGGTGAGGACACGGTCGTCAACGTGAGCCTGCCGCGCGCCGATTCCGACGGGAGGGAGTCATGAAGGCGCGTTGGCGGGGCGCGGGAGCGATTGCACTGTTCCTCGCCGGAGTCGCGGCGGTGCCCGCGGCGGCGCAGGAGCCGGCCGTCCAGCCCGTCACCGGCGGTCTCGAGATCGAGAAGATCCGGAGCGGCTTCGTCGTCGCTCCCGACTACAAGTTCACGGAAGTGGACGGCATATCCGCGGGGCTGCTCGGCGTGCGCGGGGGCCTGGTGACGGATCGCCGGCTGTTCATCGGCGGCGCCGGCTATTGGCTGCCCGGCACGCGCGACGGGCTGGAGATGTGGTACGGCGGCGGCCTCGTCGAATGGTTCGCGAATCCGGACGGTCTCGTGGACTTCAGCGTCAGCGGGTTGCTGGGAGCCGGAACCGCCACCCTGACCGATGGCGTCGCCCTGTTCGGCGGCACCGCGTTTCCCTTCGACGGTCGCGGCGCACACCACGTCCGTCACGGTTGGTGGCCCGGATGGGGCGGCGGTCATGACGACGGGTGGTTCGGCATCCCCTGGTTCGGCCGCCGCCATTACCGGCAGGAGTTCTTCGTGGCCGAACCGCAGGCCACGGTTCACCTGAACCTGAAGGACTGGCTCCGCGTGGGCGGCGGCGCCGGGTACCGTTTCATCGGCGCGGCCGGTGAAGCCAACGGCCGGCTGAGTGGCTTTACGGCGAGCATCGGCGTGCAATTCGGCCCGCCCTAGCTTGAACCCGCGGGCGGGAGCTAAACAGGGCCGCTCCGGAAGGCGTCTGGTACAGGGCGGATGCGGACCCCGTCCTGGATTGGTTTGCTCCTCTCCCTTGCCGTCGCCCCGGCGGCGGCGCAGGAGCAGGCGCAGGCGCAGGAAGGGGCGTCTTCCGCCCCGGGCGAGACACTGTTCGAGTTCGTCATCGACGGTCCGCCGCCCCCGGTCGAACCGGCGGTGATCAATCGCGACGCGGAGGGCCGGGCGACAATCCGCGCCGTCCGTGTCGACGAGCCGCCCCGACTCGACGGTGTCCTCGACGAGGCCATGTACGAGACCCTTCCGGCGATTACGGGGTTCCTGCAGCAGGCGCCGGACGAGGGGGCGCCCGCGACGGAGCGGACCGAGGCCTGGATCACCTTCGATGACTCCAATCTCTACGTAGCCGGCCGCATCTGGGATTCGGCGCCGGAGAGCGAATGGGTGGCGAACGAGCTGCGGCGCGACACGCGACAGCTCCGCCAAAACGACACGTTCGCCGTGATCCTCGATACGTTCTACGACCGTCGTAATGCGGTCGCGTTCTACACGAACCCGCTTGGCGCCCTCGCCGACTTCGCGATCACCAACGAAGGCAACCCGAACAGTGACTGGAACCCGGTGTGGGACGTGCGCACCGGACGGTTTGACGGTGGGTGGACGGTGGAGATGGAGATCCCGTTCCGGTCGCTCCGCTACCGGCCCGGTCCGTCGCAGGTCTGGGGCATACAGCTCCGCCGTAACGTGCGGCGCAAGAACGAGTGGGCGTACATCACGCAGGTGCCGATCTCGGCGGGCAACGGCCCGGGAGGGATCTTCCGCATCTCCGCGGCGGCGACGCTGGTCGGGATCGACGCGCCGAGCGGCAGCAAGAACCTGGAGATCAAACCGTATGCAATCGGCGGCGTCGCGACCGATCTGACTGCGGCCGACCCGTTCACAAACCAGGGATCGGGTGATGCCGGACTCGACGTCAAGTACGGCTTGACGCAGAACCTGACGGCGGATTTCACATTCAACACCGATTTTGCCCAGGTCGAGGTGGACGAACAACAGGTCAACCTGACTCGTTTCAATCTGTTCTTCCCCGAGAAACGCGAGTTTTTTCTGGAAGGACGCGGCATCTTCGACTTCGCGCGCGGCGCCTTCGGCGGCGGGTTCGGCGGCGCGCTGCGGCGCCAGGGCGGCGGGTTCTTCGGTGGCGGCAACGCGCCGACCATCTTCTACAGCCGCCGCATCGGTCTGCAGGGCGGATCGATCGTCCCAATCGTGGGCGGCGGGCGGGTAACCGGAAAGGTCGGCGCGTTCGACGTCGGCGCCATCAACATGCAGGCCGACTCCGTGGGTCAGAGCGTCGCGGCGACGAACTTCACCGTGGTTCGGCTGAAGCGCGACATCCTGCGACGCAGCAGCGTCGGCGCCATCTTCACAAACCGGTCGGTCGCGCTGGAAGGGGACGGGTCGAGCCAGGCCTACGGGATTGATGCCAACTTCTCCTTCTACGAGAACGTCAATTTCCTGGCGTACGGCGCGCGGACGAAGACTCCGGGCGCCCGGGGACGCGACGGAAGCTGGCAGGGGCGGTTCGACTACTCCGGCGACCTCTTCGGCATGCAGGTGGAGCACCTGGCGGTTGAGGACAACTTCAAGCCGGAAGTGGGCTTCCTGCGGCGCGACGACTTCCGGCGCAGCTACGGCACCCTGCGCTACAGCCCGCGCCCCCGCGGCATCGAGTCGATCCGGCAGTTCCGCCTGGAGGCGAGCCGCGACTACATCGAATCGGCCAGCACCGGCGTGGTCGAGACCCGGCAGGCGCAGCTAGCGTTTGCCGTCGAGCTGGAGAACAGCGATCGATTCGGCATCTCGCTGGCGGAGAACTACGAGTTCCTGGCCCGGACGTTCGAGCCCGCGGCGGGGGCGGCCTTCGCGCCCGGCGCCTACAAGTTCAGCGACGTCGAGCTGTCGTATTCGCCGGGTGCCCAGCGTCGCCTGAACGGCAGCTTTTCCGTGCTGGCGGGCGAGTACTTCAACGGCGACATTGTCTCCGTCCAGTTCCGCCGGGGACGCGCCGAGCTGACGCAGCGACTCTCGTTGGAGCCGACCATCTCGTTCAACTGGATCGACACCGCGGCCGGGACTTTCAACACCAACCTGGTCGTCACGCGGGTGAACTACACGTTCACGCCGCGCATGTTCTTCAGCGGCCTGATTCAATACAACTCGAACAGCAACACCATCAGCAGCAACCTGCGGCTGCGGTGGGAATACTCGCCCGGCAGCGAGCTGTTCGTCGTCTACACGGAGGACCGGGAAACCGATCCGCTCCGCCCGATCCGCTACTCCGACCTGCGGAACCGTGGCTTCGTCATAAAGATGAACCGGCTGTTCCGGTTCTGACGACGCCCGTCGCCCGCAGCTACTGCCCGTCCGCGGGCAACGCGCGCTGGCGGTCGAGCGGCGCGACCGTGATCGTCCAGGTCAGCGGAATCGACGCTGGGTTGAAGCAGATCTCGTCGTCGCACGCCTGGTAGTCGAGGCGCCCGGTCAACGTGACCGCGTCGAGTTCGGCCAGCGCCGCGGTCGACTCCGGATCACCCTCCACCACGATCTCCTGAATCAGGCGGAACGGCCGCATGTAGACCGGCACCCGTTCGTCGAGCGGCTTGAAGTGGTAGATCTCCGATGCCGGGTACTCGGACGGCAGCAGGCGAAGGAACGGCGGCGTCTCGAGCGCGAGGTTGATGACCCGGTAGCCCAGCTCTTCCGCGCCGGGCGCGTAGACGTGCATTTCCGGCTTCGGCGTGATGTCCAGGGCCAAGTGGAAGCGGCTGCCGACGGTGATGTCGGGGTTGCTCTGCGACGCTTCGATCTCCAGATGCGCCGTCTCGCCCGAGCTGCCCGCGATCCCCGAGATCGGTGTTCCCAGCTTCAGCATGATGTTCGCCGCGGTGTTCCGCTCGCGGTAGAACTCCTCAAAGAAGCGGGAGGTGACGCGTCCCTGCCGGTCCACGATGAACGTCCCCGGGAACGGTGTTCCGATGATCATCGGGTTCGCGCCGAACACGGAGACGTACTGTTCCACCGCCGCCTTGACGTCCGCCTCCTCCGCGTTCGGGCCGACGCCCGCTTCGGCAACGTGGTTGTAGATGCCGAAGTCGCGGATTGCCGCGGAGTCATCGTCCGACAGGAGCGGCAGTTCGGACGTGATGCCACGCCGTTCCGCGAACGCGGCGAGAACCTCTACCGAGTCGTAGCTGATGGCGGCGACGCCGAGACCCTGGGCTCGCAGGTCATCGAGACGGTCATGCAGCTCCACGAGCTGCGCTTTGCAGTACGGTCACCAGTCGGCGGAACGGTGAAAAACGATCATCGCGCCCCGTTCGCCCATGATGGAGTCGAGCGTGCGGATCGTCCCGGTCTGATCCGGCAGCGCGAAGTCGGGAACCGCCTCTCCGACCTGCGGTCCCAGCGCGGAGACGTCGATCGGTTCGAGGGTCTGCGCTGCCGCCGCCCCGGAGAGGATGACGGCTACGGTCCCGACGAGGAATCCCGCGAAGAGCAAGCGTGTCATGCGCGGATGATACCATCGACGGCTGGAGGTAGCGATGCTTCGAGCTTCACGTTCGCGCGCCGTCCTCGTCGCGATGGCGGTCGCGTCGATGACCCTTGCCGCACCCGTTGCCGCGCAGACCGATCCCCTCGAGATCATGGACCGGGTCGACCGGATGATGCGGGGCGACTCGAGCCGCGGCGTTGCCACCATGCAGGTGGTCACCGAGAACTGGGAGCGCGAGATGACGATGGAGATCTGGTCGCTCGGCACCGACTTCTCCCTCGTCCGCCTGCGCACGCCGCCCCGGGAGGCGGGAACCGCCACGCTGAAGGCCGTGGACGACATCTGGAACTACCTGCCGAAGGTGGATCGGACCATCAAGGTGCCGGCGTCGATGATGGGCGGCGCGTGGATGGGGTCGCACTTCACCAATGACGACCTCGTCAAGGACAGCCGACTGATCGAGGACTACGACATCGAAATCACGTTCGACGGGGCCGACGAAGGCGTGTCGGTGTGGGATTTCCGCCTGACGCCGAAGCCGGAGGCCCCGGTCGTCTGGGGCCACATCGAGTACCGCGTTCGTCAGGACGACTACATGCCGCTGTGGACGCGCTTCTACGACGAGGGCGGGGATCTCGCCCGCACCATGGAATACAGCGCATTCACGGAGATGGGCGGACGCCTGGTGCCCGGGGTGATGGACATGCAGCCCGCTGACAAGCCGGACGAACGGACCAGTTTCCGCTACGAGGAGCTGGAGTTCGACGTTGATCTCGAGGAGTCTTTCTTCTCCCTCCGGACGCTGCAGCGCGGACGCTAGCCAGGCGGCAGATGCCCCAGTCCCCCTGGCGGCGCATCGGTTGGCGCAATCTCGGCCGGAACCGGAAACGGACCCTTCTGACCGCGCTCGGCCTCGCTGTCGGCTTCATGGCCTGCGTCCTGATCGTCGGATGGACGCAGGGCATTCAGACGCAGATGGTGGAGAGCGGGACCTCCCTGATCAGCGGGCAGCTCGAGATTCAGGACGCGGAGTTCCGTCCCGACCGCAGGCTGTTCGACACCATCGGCGGGCGTGACGGCGTGGACGTGGAAGCGCTGCTCCGTGCTATTGACGCGGACGAAGCGGTCATCGCGGCGGCGCCCCGCGTCTATGCGGGCGGGCTGGTCAGCTCCGGCGACGCCACCACGGCGGGCGCCTTCTTCGGCGTCGATCCGGAACGCGAGGTGACGCTCACACGGTTCCTCGATTCCCTGGTGGACGGCGTGCTGCCCGCCGCCGGTGCGAGCGAGCTGGTAATCGGCGACGAGATGGCGCTTCAGCTCGACGTCGGCGTCGGCGACGAGCTGGTGGTCGTGGCGTCCGGGGCCGACGGGTCGATGGCGAACGATCTCTTCACGGTATCCGGCATTTTTCGCTCCGGACTGGTGGAATTCGATGCCTCGACTGCCGTATTCGTGCTGAGCGACCTGCAGGAACTGGTCGTGCTCGAGCCCGATCGGATCCACGAGGTGATCGCCGCCACGTCGGACTTCCGTCTCGCCGATGCGACGGCCGAGCGTCTGGGCCGCAGCCTCGAAGCTGTCGATACTGGTGGTCGGTCCCTCGCCGTCATTTCCTGGACCGAGCTCAACCCGGCGATGGTGGAGTACGTCGCTCTGGGAGAGAGCTTCTACTGGATCATCCTGGTGATCGTCTTTTCGATCGCGATTTTCGGCGTGGCGAATACGATGTTGATGGCAACGTTCGAGCGGCGGCGCGAGTTTGCGGTGATGCTGGCGCTCGGCGCGACGCCGCGCGCCGTGGTGGGCGCCGTGCTCTGGGAGGCCTTGGCCATCGGTTTCTTCAGTCTCGCGGTCGGCCTCGCGATCACGATGCCCCTGTTGTTCTGGTGGCACAATGCGCCACCCGGACTCGGGTTCTTCTTCGACGACGTGACGTTGATGGGGGCGTTGCTGGAGATCGACCTTAGGGTCGAGTACAACCTGCCGGTGACTATCTATGCCGCGGGGGCGCTCATTCTGACGGCGATGGTCGCGGCGTTCTATCCGGCGATCCGCGCTGCGCGGACGCCGCCCGCCGACACGCTCTCGGGACTCTGACGACGATGCATCTGGGCGTGTTGACCATGTTCGCGTTGCGCAACCTGCGCCGGCACCTACGGCGGACGGTGTTGACGATGCTGGCAATGGTGGTGGGCGGCGGGCTGCTGAGTTTTTCGTTCGCGCTCGGCGATGGCGCCCACGAAGCGTGGATCGAAGCCGGCGTCCGGATGAGCACGGGGCATGTGACGGTTCAGCGGCCGGAGTTCCGCGTCACCCGCCGGCTCGAGGACCGCCTGCCCAGTGGCGTCAGGCAGGTGGCCGAGGCGGCGCTCGTCACCGCCGAGATCGCCCCCCTCGTTGCGGCGCGTTCCTCCAAGCTCACCATCCGGGGCCTTGCCAGCTCCGCCGCCGGGGCCCGGCCCGCGCAGATCTTCGCGGTCGATCCGGTGGCGGAGGCGACATTCGGAATGGTCGACAATCAGGTGGCCGAGGGCCGCTACCTGGAGCCGGATGATCGCCTTGCCGCGTACATCGGGGTGGGTCTCGCGAACAGTCTGGAGCTGGAACTCGGTTCGCGCATGGTCGTGCAGGCGCAGGATGCGCACCACGAGATCTCGGCGCAGTTGCTCCGCGTCGTGGGCATATTCCGCAGCGGCGTGCCGGAGGTGGATCAGGTGCTCGTCCACATGCCGATTGGAACGGCGGGCGAGTGGCTCGGTTCCGGACACGACGTCACGAACGTCGGCCTCGTGCTGACCGACAGCAGCCGGGTCGGGGACGTCGCCGCGCGGCTGGAGGCGGCGCTGGCCGGGCCGGTGGCGCGAGGCGAGGCGCAGGTGATGGGATGGCGCGAGTCGAATCCCGCGCTTGCGGCGGCCATCGCGATCGATGACTTCGGCAACTACCTGGTCTTTGGGGTTCTATTCGTCATTATCGCGCTTGGTGTCATCAACACGGTGCTGATGTCGGTGCTGCACCGGCATCGCGAGTTCGGGGTCCTCCAGGCGCTCGGGCTGACGCCGGGCCAGACCGGGTCGATCGTCCTGATCGAGGGTTTGACCCTGACCGCCGTAAGCGGCCTTGCCGGTGTCGCGCTCGGGTGTTTTCTTACGTGGTGGTTCCTGGGCGACGGTTTCGATTTTTCTGCCCTGTTGGGCGAAGAGATGACGTTTTCCGGTGTCGTGATCGATCCGATGATCATGCCGCTGTTCTTTCCGTGGCGCATGGGACAGATTGTCCTGTTCATGCTGGTGCTGGGGGCCGGCGCGTCCATCTACCCGGCGCTACGGGCGGCGCACGTCGACGTGACGGAGGCGATGAAGTTCGACCGATAGCGCTGGTGCGCCCAACCGCCTTCAAGGGGATCCATGACTGACACCGACAACAACACCGCCGTCCGGACCGAGGGGGTCTGGAAGATCTTCACCCAGGAAGCGGAAGAGGTGCAGGCGGTTCGGGGTGTAGACCTGCGCGTGGAGCGGGGAGAGTTCACGGCGCTGGCCGGGCCGTCCGGCTCGGGGAAGACGACGCTGCTCAACCTGATCGGCGGCCTGACCCGGCCGAGCAGGGGCCAGGTCTGGGTGGCGGGGCAGGACATAGGCGGAATGTCGAACCAGCAACTCGCGCGGCTGCGGCTCGAACAGGTCGGCTTCATCTTTCAGGCCTACAACCTGCTGCCGGTGCTTACGGCCCTTGAGAACGCCGAGTTCCCCATGCTGTTGCAGGGCATCGACGCCGAACAGCGCCATGCGAGGGTGCGCGAGCTGTTCACCCGGACCGGGCTGGAGGGCCTGGAGGACCGGCGACCCGGCAAGCTCTCGGGCGGCCAGCAGCAGCGGGTTGCCGTGGTCCGAGCGGTGGCGGGCAAGCCGGCGCTCGTGCTGGCGGACGAGCCGACGGCGAATCTCGACTCGCATTCGAGCGAGGCGCTCCTCGACATGATGGCCGAGCTGAACCGCGAACTGGGCGTGACGTTCGTATTCGCGACACATGACGATCACGTCATGGAGCGGTCACGGCGTCTGGTCCGGATGGTGGACGGGCAGATCGCCTCGGACGAGACCCGAACGTGATCGTGCGACCGGTGCGGGCCGCGGCCCTGACCGTCGTCGCGCTCACGGTGTCGCCCGGCCCGGCTGACGCGCAGACGAACTGGCTTTCCGGCTACCTTCAGACCGTCCCGCTCTTCAGCAGTTCGACAATCCTCGCGGACGCTGCCGTCAGCAACTTCAACCGGTTACGCCTGACGGTGGAGCCCTCGGTGGGCCCCTTCGACCTGGAGGTGGCCTACGAACACGCCGCCACGTTCCGTCAGTCCGCGGGGGAAGCCAGCCTGGGATTGGGTGGTCTGTCGGGAGTGCCCGGCGGCGGGGAGTGGTTCGATCTCCAGAGGACCGTCACAGGCGACCCGACCGAGCGGGTCCATTGGCTGCACCGGTTCGATCGCCTCAACGTGTCATGGAGTCCGAGCAGCACGGTGGAGCTGAGCGTCGGGCGCCAGGCCGTCTCCTGGGGCACGACGCTGTTTCTGACGCCGGCCGATCCCTTCGTTCCGTTCAGCCCGACCGATCCGTTCCGCGTCTTCCGAGGCGGGGTAGATGCGGCACGCCTGCGGATGTACCCGGGGCCGCTCAGCGAGATAGACGTGGTGTTCCGGCCCACCCGGACGCTTGCGGGCGAGGAAGTCACCCTCCTGGCGCGCGGGCTCACCACGGTGCTCAACTGGGAGCTGTCCGGTTGGGGAGGCACGTTGTACGGCGACTTGGCGGGCGCCGTGGGGCTGGCCGGCGGCCTCGGCGCGTGGGCGGTGCGGGCGGAGGGCGTCGTGCGCGACTACGACGGTACGGTGGTGGGTCGGGGCACGCTGGGCATCGACCGCAACTGGGTAGTGTCGGGGCGGAATCTGGGCATCGTCATGGAATACCAGCGGGACGGCCGCGCCGCCGCCACGCCGGACCGGTTCGAGCCGATTTTCGAGTCGGATGAGTTCGCGCGCGGGGAGTATCAGGTCTTCGGTCGCGACGAGATGGCGATGACACTCACCTGGGAGGCCCACCCGCTGCTGAGCCTCTCCGGTCTGGCCCTCTGGAACCTGAACGACCGGAGCGTCATCATCGCGCCCGGCTTCTCGTACTCCGCCAGCAACAACACCACGTTCGCCGGCGGCGTCTACGTCGGCCGCGGGGCCACCGACGCCCCGGAAGATCAGTTGCTTGCATCCGAATACGGACTCGTGGGGGTGACCGGCTACCTGTCACTCACCTGGTTCTTCTAGGAACTCTCAGGGCGCTTCAGGACTTGCTGTCGCAGGGGGCTTCGAACGTCAACCGCCGAGCAAGGCGGCCGAGAGGACGCTCACGACGGCAAGCATCGTGGCGGCAAGCGTGCCGGTCAACCAGAGGAATCGACGGTCGAAACGCTGCTCCATCGACTCGCATCGACGGTCGAAACGCTGCTCCATCGACTCGCATCGACGATCGAAACGCTGTTCCATCGCGTCGAACCGATGGTCCATGCGGTCCCCCAGTTCGGCGATCGCTTCGCGCAGCCCGTCGATCCGGTTCGCGTTCTCCACCACCTTGTGCTCGACGACACTCAGTCTTTCTTCAACGGTCTTCACGTCCACCGTTACCTCCGCAGTATAGGTCGGCGCGCGTTCACTCACAACGCCGCATTGGAACGCAAAGTAGAGCAAGAAGCGTGCCGTTTTCGCGGCAACGTCCCGGCGCCACGGCGCCGGATGTAGGGAGGTGGCGCTTCCTGGCTACTTGGTACTTGCCTTTGGCGGGCGTCCGGGCGATCATGACCTGTTGCAGTCGGCGGTGGTGTGTCCGCGCGCCGGCCCGCTTGATGAGGGAGGGACAGATGCGGCACCGAATTCACGCCCCCACGTTTACGGCCGCAGTTGCACTAGCGTTCGCTGTTGCGCTGCCGGGCGTCGCGCTGGCGCAGTCGGGCAACGGCTCCGACTGGACGCCGCCCCGCACGTCCGACGGCCAGCCCGACATCCAGGGAGTCTGGACGAACTTCGATCCGACGCCGTTCGAGGCGCCGGATGACATCGATATCGAGCGGCTGGCCCCGCTTGCCGCCTGGTTCGGTGGCGCGAATCAGCCCCAGCGCGCGCCGGCGGCTCCCGAAACGGAGGAAGATCGCCGCCGTCCGCCGCAGGGCCCCTGGGGAGACGGCCCGAGCAGCGCACCGCGCAACGCGCGCCGCACTTCGATGGTTGTGGACCCGCCGAGCGGGCGGATCCCGGTCCGCGACCATGCGCGCGCCACGCGGGACTACAACCTGAACCACCTGACCGACTCCTACATGAACCACACGCCGTGGGAGCGGTGCATCACGCGCGGCGTACCCGGCGGCATCTTCCCGCCCGGCTACGGCGCCGGCTACCGCATCATGCAGTCGCCCGGCTTCGTCGTCATCCTCTACGAGATGATCCACGAGGCGCGGATCATCCCGATCGACGGACGGCCGGGCATCTCCGGGAAGATCCGTTTGTGGAACGGCGAGTCGCGAGGCCGCTGGGAAGGCAACACGCTGGTGGTCGAGGTCGGCAATTACAACTCGCAAAGCACGGTCGCGACGAACATCGCGACGCGCGGCGCGCGCGGCCTGCCGCAGACCGAGGATCTGCGCATCGAGGAGCGGTTCACGTTCGTGGATCAGGACACCATCGAGTACGAGGTGACGGTAAGCGATCCGGCCATCTACACGGACACCTGGAAGGTGGCGATGCCGCTCAACCGCGACGAGTCGTACCAGCTTTACGAGTACGCGTGCCACGAAGGCAACTACGGCCTTGAGAACAGCCTGAGCGCCGGACGCGCCGAGGACCGCGAGGCGGCGGAGACCGGCGGGCAGTAGGCGCGTAGCAAACGGGCCGGGAACGGGGAACGACCGGACAAGACGCGGACACCGGGAAGCTGTCCATGCAAAGCACCGCGGGCGCCTGGATCGCCGCCGCGGCGGTTGGCATCGCCGTCGTGGCGGCGGCGTCCGGCACTGGACGGGCGGCGGAACCGGCCCCGGCGCTCCAGAACGCGGGACCGGCCGGGGCGGATGCCGATGAGGCGCAGCGGCTCTTCCGCCGCTACTGTGTCGCGTGCCACAACGGCCGCCTCCGGACCGCGGAGCTCGCCCTCGACGAGCTGGACCCGCACGATGTCGCGGCGAACGCCGAAGTCTGGGAGAAGGTCGCGTTGCGGCTACGGGCCGGATCGATGCCTCCTCCGGGCCGGCCGCGCCCGGACCGGCCGACCTACCGGACGGTGGCGGGCTGGCTGGAATCCGAACTGGACCGCGCCTGGACGGCCGACCCCAATCCGGGCCGGGTCGGCGCCGTCCACCGTTTGAATCGGACGGAGTACCGCAACGCGATTCGCGATCTCTTCGCGCTCGACGTCGATGTCGAATCGCTTCTGCCGGGCGATGAGACAGCCGATGGCAGCTTCGACAATTTCGCCGACGTCCTCGGCCTGACCACCGCGCACATCGAGCGGTATCTCTCGGTGGCGCGGCAGGTGACCCGCCTGGCGGTCGGTCTGCCGCCGGTAACGCCGGGTTCGGAAACGTTTGAAATCTCGCTTCACATTGTGCAGGACGGTCGTCAGGGGAATGACCTGCCGCTCGGATCGCGCGGCGGCCGGGCGATCGAGTACCACTTCCCGGTCGACGGCGAGTACGCCGTGCGGATCGATCTGCGGCGGCAGTACCAGGACTACCTGATGGGGATGGGCTGGCCGCAGTGGCTGGATGTCCGCCTCGACGGCCGGCTCGTTCAGCGCTTCACGGTGGGAGGTAACGTACCGGGGCAGCCGGCCGCGGCGAGTTACGCTGGCGATGGCGAACCGGGCTTTGCCGCCGACCCCGAATGGGAAGCGTTCATGCAGCGCGACGGTGATGCCCACCTGGAAGTCCGGATGCCGGTGACGGCCGGGCCGCATACCGTCGGCGTGTCGTTCGTCCGGCAACTGTGGGAACCGGAGGGAATCCCGCAGCCGCTGCAGCGGGGCCGCGTGCTGACGAACGACCAGATCTACATGGGCTATGCGGCAGTCGCCGCGGTCGAGATCGGCGGTCCCTACGAGACGACGGGGGAGGCGTCGGATACTCCCAGCCGCCGCGCTATCTTCGTCTGTCAGCCGGCGCTGGAGACCGAGGAGCGTGCCTGCGCGGCGGAGATCCTTCGCCCCATCGCCCGCCGTGCCTTCCGGCGCCCGGTGACCGACGCCGACATCGAGTCCCTGCTCGTTTTCTTCGACGAGGGACGGACCGAAGGGGAGAGCTTCAGGCACGGTGTGCAGTTCGCCCTCGAACGGGTGCTGATCGATCCGGAGTTCCTGCTGCGCGTTTACCGCGATCCGGTCGACTCCGCCGATGGCGGGACCGCCTACGCCCTGTCGGACCTGGATCTGGCGTCACGGCTGTCGTTCTTCCTCTGGAGCAGCCTGCCGGACGACATGCTGCTGGAGCTGGCCGAGGCGGGGCGCCTGTCCGATCCGGCCGTGCTCGACCAGCAGGTGCGCCGGATGCTGAACGACCCACGCGCCGTCGAGGCGCTGGTCGACGACTTCGCGGCGCAGTGGCTCAATCTGCGGCGCGTGGGCGAGGTGGTGGTCGACCCGGTTCAGTACCCGCACTACGACGAGACGCTGCTCGAGGCATTCCGGGAAGAGGTGGAGCGGTTCGTGGCGAGCACGATCGTCGAGGATCGAAGCGTCACGGACCTGCTGGACGCCGACTACACGTTCGTGAACGAGCGTCTGGCCCTGCACTACGGGATTCCGGGCATCTACGGCAACCGGTTCCGTCGCGTCGCGCTGACCGACCCGGAACGGCGGGGCGGGCTGCTGGCGGCCGGCGCGCTACTCGCGACAACGTCGTACCCCGACCGCACGTCGCCCGTGCTGCGCGGGAAGTGGCTCGTCGACAACATCTTCGGAACGCCGGTGCCGCCGCCGCCGCCCGGCGTGGACACCGACCTGGAGGACGAACCGGGCGCGGCTCCGGCATCGATCCGGGAACGCCTGGCGGAGCACCGGCGAAACCCGGTCTGCGCGAGTTGCCATTCGGTGATCGATCCGCTCGGGTTTGCCCTGGAGCACTTCGACGTGATTGGCGGCTGGCGCACGACGGACGAGCAGGGGCTGCCGATCGACGCGACGGGAATGACGGCGGGCGGCGATCCCGTAGCTGGCCTCGCCGGCCTCCGCGCGCTGCTGCTCGACGAGCCGGATCGTTTCCCGCTGACGGTGACCGAGAAGCTGTTGTCCTACGCAATGGGCCGGCGCCTGGAATACTACGATCGGCCGGCCGTGCGTGCGATCGTGCGGGAGGCGGCGGAGTCGGAGTATCGTTGGTCGGCGATCGTGTCGGGGATCGTCCGGAGCCCGCAGTTCAGGATGCGCGGGCTCCCTTCGGCGGTCTCGACGGACGCGGTAAACTAGGAGCTCCCAGCGGAGAGTCAACCATGACCCTGATCCAGAAGTCGTTGCCGCGGCGGACCGTGCTTCGGGGGCTCGGCGCGACGCTCGCGCTGCCGTTCCTCGACGCGATGGCTCCCACCGCCGTCTCGCGCGCCGCGCGCGCGGCCACGAAGGCGCCGCACCGTTTCCAGGCGTTCTACGTCCCGAACGGCATGGCGATGGAGTACTGGACCCCGGCGGAGGAGGGGACCGGATTCCGGCTCACGCCGATCCTGGAGCCTCTCGCACCTTACCGCGACCAGATGATCGTGCTGTCCGGCCTGCACGCCAACTGGAACTACATCCACGCCGGGGCGTCCGGGTCGTTCCTGACGGGGACGACCCGTGGCGGTACGAACGAAACGGAGATCATCGCCGACGTCTCGATGGATCAGCTGCTTGCCCGGCACTACGCCAGGGAGACGCAGGTCGCCTCACTCGAGGTGGCGATGGACCGGCCGAACAACGCGGGCGCCTGCACCGGCAACCTGAGTTGCGTCTACACGCACACGCTTTCATGGCGCAGCCCGACGCAGCCGCTGCCGATGGAATGGAACCCGCGCGCGGTGTTCGAGACGCTGTTCGGCGACAGCGGCAGCACCGACCGCGAGGCGCGCGCCGCGCGGCTGCGGCAGCACAAGAGCCTGCTCGACGCCGTGAACGGGAAGCTGGCCGATCTGAAGCGCGAGCTGGGCGCCTCGGACCGCACCAAGCTGGACGACTACACGGAATCAGTCCGCGACGTCGAGCGGCGGATCCAGCGCGCGGAGGAGCAGAGCGACCTGGAACTGCCCGAAATACGGCAGCCGCAGGGAGCGCCGCCGGTTTTCGAGGACCACCTGGAGCTGATGCTCGACTTGCAACTCCTCGCGTTCCAGTCCGATCTGACCCGGGTCGTCTCGTTCATGATCGGCAAGGAGCAGAGTGCGCGCCCGTATCCGCAGATTGGCGTGCCGGAGGCGCACCATCCGCTCTCGCACCACAACAACGTGCCGGAGATCATCGAACACATGTCGAAGATCAACCGGTACCACACGGAGTTGCTCTCGAAATATCTCGCGAAGCTGCGGGCGACCCCGGACGGCGACGGGTCGCTGCTCGACCACGTGACCATCATGTACGGGTCGGGCATCTCCAACAGCACGCGCCACGCAGGCGACAACCTGCCGATCATGCTGGTCGGCGGCGGCGCCGGGCGCCTGCCGACCGGTCGCCACATTCGTTACGCCAAGGAGCCGTCGCTGGCGAACCTGCTGGTGACGCTGATGGACAAGATGGATGTCCCGGTCGACCGAATCGGGGGCAGCACCGGCAAACTGCCGCTCGACACGCTGGCCGATCTGTAGGGAGCGGCGCGATGCGGATCCGCGCGGGGTGGATCGCGGCCGTCGTCGCGTGCGTTTCCGCCGGTCCTGCGTCCGCCCAGCCGAACGACGATGCGGCCCGTTCCGACGCCGCGGCCCTGATTGCCGCGGCGAAGCAGGGCGACGCCGGCGCGGTCGGTACGTTGCTTCAGGCGGGGGTGGACGCCGACGCGGCGGAGGCAGATGGATCGACCGCGCTGCTCTGGGCCGTTCATTCCGACAGCTACGACGCCGCGCAACTGTTGCTCGAGGCGGGGGCGGATCCGAACGGCGCGAACGATCTGGGCGCGACGCCGCTCTGGGCGGCGGGGGAGAATCGCAACCCCCGAGTGACCGATCTGCTGCTGGCGGCGGGCGCCGACCCCAACCTTGCGTTGCTCGCGGGCGAGACTCCGGTGATGGTGGCTGCCCGCGCGGGCGCCGCGGACGTCGTCGATCGGCTCGCCGGGGCCGGCGCCGACCTGGAACGGCGAGGGACCCGCGGCCAGACAGCGCTCATGTGGGCGGCCGCGCAACGACATCCGGCCGTCGTCGAGACCCTGATCGCGCATGGCGCCGATCTCCACGCCGTCTCCGACGTCTGGTCGCAGTGGATGGGCGTGCCGCCGCACAGCCGCAACAACAAGGAGATTCCGCACGGCGGCAACACGGCGCTGCTGTTCGCGGTGCGGGCCGGCGACCTGGAGTCGGCTCGTCTCCTGGTGGACGCCGGGGCCGACGTGGACGACGCCGACGCGTGGGGGGTGAGCGCGGTAACCCTGGCCGCGCACGGCGGGCACAACGAGCTGCTGGCATTCCTGCTCGAGCGCGGGGCGGATCCTGGCGCCGCGGCGGCCGGCTTCGCGGCGCTGCACGAATCGGCGATGCGGAACGACGTGCGGGCGACGCGGGCGCTGCTGGAAGCGGGCGCCGATCCGGACGTCCGCCTCGAGACCTGGACACCGACGCGCCGGGCGTCGCGCGACTTGCACTTTCCGCCCAGCTTCATCGGCGCGACCCCGTTCTGGCTCGCCGCCCGCTTCGCTCGCGCGGAACTGATGCAACTGCTGGCGGAGCACGGTGCGGATCCCCGGTTCGTGCTGGAAGTGGAGTACGTCGCCGACGGGTCCATGCAATGGCGCACGGATCGGACGACGGCGCTTATGGCGGCGCTCGGCATGGGCGGCGGCCGGGTCCGGCCGTGGGTGCCCTACACCGACGACGGCACGCCGGAATCGCGCACGCTCGCCGCGGTCAAGCTGGCCGTCGAGCTGGGCGCCGACGTACATGCCGCCGATCCGAACGGCCGGACCGCGCTCGATGTGGCGGAGGAGCTGCAGTTCGAGTCGGTCGTCCACTACCTCGTGGAGCAGGGCGCGGACGAGCCCGCCCCACGATAGACCCCCGGGACGGCGCCGGCGGAGAAGACGGCATGCGGAACAGACACCCTCGCCCCGCCCTGGCTGCCTGCGGGGCCGCCGTTGTGCTGGCCGCGCTCGGCTTCGGGGCGGCTGCTCCGCGAGCCCAGCAATCGTCCAGCGACACGCCGGCGCCCATCCCCCCGCTGCTCCGCGACTTCGTGCCCGTGACGGATGCCATGTTGCGCGATCCGCGCCCGGAGAACTGGCTCACTTTCCGGGGCGGCTACGGCCTCTGGGGTTACAGCCCGCTCGATCAGATCGATTCGGACACGGTCGGCGGCCTGCAACTGGTCTGGTCGCGCTCGATGACCGAGGGCTACCAGGAAGTAGAGCCGATTGTCTACAACGGCGTGATGTTCTTCCCGCATGTGGAGGATCGCGTGGAGGCGGTCGACGCCACGACAGGCGACCTGCTCTGGGAGTACCGCCGGTTCACGCCGGACGAGCCGTGGAACACCACCGGCACGCGCGCCCGCTACCGCAACGTCTCCCTCTACGACGACAAGATCTACGTCGCCACGAACGACGCCTACCTCGTGGCGCTGGACGCGCGGACCGGCGCGCTCGTCTGGGAATCACAGCGGGCCGACTGGCGCGAGCAGGTGGCGCAGACGACCGGCCCGATCATCGTCGACGGCATGTTGGTCACCGGCTCGCGCTGCAACCCGTCGAGTCCGCGCCCGGGCGGCTGTTTCATCACCGGGCACGATCCCGAGACGGGAGAAGAGCGCTGGCGCGTGAACACGGCGGCGACCCCGGATCAGCCGGGGGGCGACACCTGGGGCGGCCTCGCGCTCTCGGCCCGGCGCCACACGTCCGCCTGGCTGCAGGGCAGCTACGACCCGGAACTGGGACTCATCTACTGGGGAACCGGGCCGCCGTCGCCGCTGCCGGAGCCGCTCCGCGGATCGGGCAAGGCGGACCTGCTCTATACGAACTCGACGCTTGCTCTCGATCCGCAGACCGGCGAGTTGGTCTGGTACTTCCAGCACCTGCCGCGCGACAACTGGGATCTGGACCACGTCTTCGAGCGGCTGATCGTCGAGACCGAAGTCTCGCCGGATCCCGCCGAGGTGCCGTGGATCAACCCCGATTTGGCGCCGGGCGAGCGCCGCAAGGTGATCACCGGCATTCCCGGAAAGACCGGCCTCGTCTGGACCCTCGACGCGGCAACCGGCGAGTTTCTCTGGGCGCGGCCGACCGTCTACCAGAACATCATGACCGGACTCGACGTCCGGACCGGCCGGCCGATCATCGACGAGAGCACGACCCCCTGGTCGGTCACCGATCCGGTGCTTGCCTGCCCGCACCTGCTCGGCGGCAAGAATCAGCCGTCCGGCGCCTATAGCCCTGTTACCGACGCGATGTACATGCCGATGAACAACGCGTGCATGGACCTGTCGATGTCCGTGGAGGAGGCGGGCCCGAGCGATGGCTACGACGTCCGCGCCGTCGTACGCCACCATCCCGATCTCGATCCCGAAACCGCGCCGGTCGGCTGGCTGGAGGCGATCTCGGCATCGACCGGCAAGACGCTATGGCGCTACCAGCAGCGCGCGCCCATCTATGGATCCGTCCTCGCGACTGGCGGCAACCTGCTTTTCTCCGGCGACACCGTTCGCCGCTTCCGCGCCTTCAACGCCGAGACGGGCGACATTCTGTGGCAGACCATCCTGAACGGCCCGGTCAGCGGCCGCCCGATGAGCTACAGCGTGAACGGCCGCCAGTACGTCGCCATCGCGGCGGGCGGCATCACGCAGGGAACCAGCTTCCTCCGGATCACCCCTGAGTTGACCACGTCGACTGGCAGCAATACGCTGTTTGTCTTCGCCCTGCCCTAACAACCAACGCTAAGAGAAGCTCACCTGCGATTGTTCGACCAACGCTACCGCCGTTCCGGGAATCGAGTGTGACGAACCCGCTATACGTGCGTCTGGCAGTCGCCCTGCCCGTCGCGCTGTTCGTGTGGTTCTGCACGATGATTCCAGCCGTCTCCGGCGGCGAGGTCCTCGTCTGGGAGACGGCGTGGCTGCCGCAACAGGGCATCGATCTCGACTTCGTCGTCGATGGCCTGAGTCTGCTGTTCGCCTTGCTGATCACGGGGATCGGCGCGTTCATTTTCCTCTTCGCCGGCGAGTACATGGTGGGCTATCCGCAGCGCGGCCGGTTCACCCTTTTCCTCGTCAGTTTCATGCTGGCGATGCTCGGCCTGGTGCTGGCCGACAACCTCATCGCGCTGTTCGTCTTCTGGGAACTCACCACCATCACCTCGTTCCTGCTCATCGGCTACTCGCATGAGAACGCCACGGCCAGGCGCTCCGCGCTTCAAGGGCTGCTCGTAACCGGCGCGGGCGCCCTGGCGATGCTGGCCGGCTTCGTCGTCCTGGGCCAGGCGGTCGGCACCTTCAGCCTGCGAGAGATGCTGGCCGGCCAGATGAACTTTGCAGACCACCCGCACTACACGGCGGTGGTGGTCCTGGTTCTGCTCGGCGCGTTCACCAAGTCGGCGCAATTCCCGTTTCACTTCTGGCTGCCGAACGCGATGGCGGCCCCGACGCCGGTCTCGGCGTACCTGCACTCGGCGACGATGGTCAAGGCCGGCGTGTTCCTGCTGGCCCGCCTGACTCCTCTCCTGGGTGGAACCGAGCTCTGGATGGAGACGCTGACCGCCGTGGGAGCGGTAACGGCGGTCTATACGGCGTTCGTGTCGCTGGGCAAGTCCGACTTGAAGCAGGTGCTGGCCTACACCACGGTCATGGCGCTCGGCGTGTGCGTGATGTTCCTTGGATCGCCGCCCGTCGCGGGGCCGGGCGAGCCGTCGCGCGGAGTCCTGGCGGCCCTCGCATTCCTGGTCGCGCACGCCCTGTACAAGGCGGCCCTGTTCATGGTCGCCGGGACCATCGAGAAGGCAACCGGCACCCGCGACCTGACGCAGCTCGGGGGTCTGAGGACGGCCATGCCCGTCACGTTCGCCGCCGCGGTGGCCGCGTCCGTTTCGATGGCCGGCGTGCCGCCCTCGGTCGGATTCATCGGCAAGGAACTCCTGTACACCGTCGGCTTCGCGCCCAACGCCGCCGCCTATGTGTCGTCGGCCGTGTTCTTCGCCGCCGCGCCGATCGCGACCGTCGCGCTGATCCTTGCGATCAGGCCGTTCTTCGGACCCCGCCCCGACTACGGCAAGCCGGGGCAGGAAGGCCACTGGGCGCTCTGGTCCGGGCCGGTCGTGCTCGGTGCGGTCGGAATCTACTGGGGGCTGGCGCCGGAGTTCCCGTTCATGAGCCTGCTCGTGCCCGCCGCAACGACAGTGACCGGACAGCCCCTGCCTGTCGACCAGGCTCCCTGGCACAGCACGGGCGAGGCCCTTGCGCTGACCCTGGTGACACTGGCCGCGGCGGCTCTCGGATTCTGGAAGCGAGGCGCGGTCACGCAAGCGCTCGCTAGTTGCAGGAGACTGATGCCGTTCAGTGCCGACCGCGCGTACGACACGGCCATGAACAGCATCGCGGCCGTAGCGGCCTGGCAGACCCGCTGGCTGCAGTCCGGCGTCCAGCGGCACTACCTGCTGATCGTGTTCGCCACGCTGGGCCTCAGTCTGGCCGCAACGCTCTGGATCAAGAACGTATTCCCCTGGCCCGTGCGGCTGGCGGAAGCGACGTTTCTCGATTGGTCGCTCGCCGCCGTGGCAGCTGCGGCGTCGGTCGTGATCATCCGCTCCAGGTCCCGTCTGCTCGGGATCTGCGCCCTGGGCGTGGTGGGGGTCGCCACGGCGCTGATCTTCCTCACCTTCGGCGCGGAGGACGTTGCGATGACGCAGTTGATCGTGGAGACGCTCGTCACCGTGATCGTCGCCATCGTCCTGCTCAAGCTTCCGGACTTCAGCAACGAGATCTGGCCCTCGAGACCCGCGCGATTGCGCAACGGCATCGTCGCCGTCACGGTCGGGGTCAGCGTCACGCTGGTCCTGCTGGCCGTGACCGGGTCCCCTCCCCAGCCGGATCTCAGGGAGTACTTTGAGCGCACGTCCGTGCCTGGCGGTCACGGAAGGAACATCGTCAACGTGATCCTGGTCG
This sequence comes from Acidobacteriota bacterium, assembly GCA_009838525.1. Lineage (NCBI taxonomy): Bacteria > Pseudomonadati > Acidobacteriota > Acidobacteriota bacterium. The sequence goes on along the minus strand of VXRJ01000032.1, from coordinate 51,566 downwards.
ATTTCCGCGCCATCGACACCCTGGGGGAGATTACGGTGCTCGCGATCGCCGGCGCGGCGGTCTTCGCCCTCCTGCTGCCGGGCGCCCGGCGACGGGAGGGCGTTCCGCCTCCGAGCCCGCGGGGAGCGGTAGCGCGCGCCGAGACGTGGCACGGCGGCATCATGAACACCATGATCCTGCGGGAAACCGCCCGCCGGCTGGTCCCGTTGATTCTCGTGTTCTCGGTATTCCTGCTGCTGCGCGGCCACGACCAGCCCGGCGGCGGTTTCGTCGGGGGTCTGGTCGCCTCCATTGCGTTCAGCCTGTACGCTTTCGTCTGCGGCCCGCAGGCGGCTCGCAGCATTCTGCGCGCGGACCCCCGCGCCGTCGGCGCCGTCGGTCTGGCCGTGGCAATCGCTTCGGGCTTCGTCGGATCCATCCGGGAGGGTGTCCCGTTCCTGACCGGCCAGTGGGGAGAGCTGGCGGGGCTGCCGATCGGCACGCCGCTGATCTTCGACGTCGGCGTGTACCTCGTCGTCATCGGGGTCGTCCTGACCTTCGTCCTCGGCATCAAGGAGCAGTAGCAGGGTTCGCGGGCGGCAGGAGTATCACTGATGGAACCAGTCATCGCGGTGTTGGTCGGCGTCCTGATGGCGGCAACCGTCTACCTGATGCTCAGCCGTAACTTCGTGCGCTTCATCTTCGGGCTGGCGCTGCTTTCCCATGCCGCCAACCTGGTGATCTTCGCCAGCGGGGGCATGACCCGGGCCAGGCCGCCGCTGATTGCGCCGGGAGAATCCGCGCCCCTCACCGACATCTCGAACCCCGTGCCCCAGGCGTTGATTCTGACCGCGATCGTGATCTCCTTCAGTTTGCTCACGTTCGCCCTGGTGCTCGCCTTCCGGACCTATCAGGAGCTGGAAACCGTGGACACCGACCACATGCGGGCCGCGGAACCTTCCTCGGCGGACGCCGGGGCAGATGCGGGGCAGAGGGCGGCAGATTGAACTGGCTGCTGATCTGTCCGATCGTGATTCCGTTGGCCGCTGCCGTAGTCGGCTTCGCGGGCCGCGGCAGCGAGAGGATGCAGAGAGCCGTGAGCCTGGCCGGCGCCATCGGCCTGTCGGGGGCGGCTGCGGGCCTGCTGTCGACGGTGTGGCGCGACGGTATCGTTTCGGTCCAGATCGGCGGGTGGCCGGCCCCCTACGGCATCACCCTGGTCGCGGACCACCTGAGCGCGGCGATGGTCGCGGTCACCGCCCTGATCGGGCTGGCCACCGTCATCTACGCCTTCGGAGACGTCCGCCCCGGCCGACTCTCCCATGCTCTGCATCCCTTGCTGCATGCCCTGCTGGCCGGCGTGTGCGGCGCGTTCCTGGCGGGAGACATCTTCAATCTCTACGTCTGGTTCGAGATCATGCTCATCGCCTCGCTGGCCCTGCTGGTACTGGGCGGAACGCCGGCGCAACTGGACGGCGCCGTGCGCTACGCGGCCTTGAGCCTGATCGCGACCACACTGCTGCTCAGCGGCATCGGCCTGCTGTACGGGTTGACGGGCACGCTCAACATGGCGGACCTGCACCTGCGCGTGCAGGAGGTCGAGAACCAGGGGTTGCTCACCCTGGTCGCCATGGTGTTCATCATCGCGTTCGGCCTGAAGTCGGCGGTATTCCCGCTCTTCTTCTGGCTTCCGGCCAGCTATCACACGCCGCAGACCGCGGTTTCAGCCGTTTTCTCCGGCCTGCTGACGAAGGTGGGCGTCTACGCCCTGATGCGGTTCTTCACGCTGATCTTCCGGGACGACGTGGGGTACACGCATGAGCTGCTGCTCTGGGTGGCAGGCCTGACCATGGTCACCGGTGTCCTTGGAGCCGCCTCGCAGAACGAGTTGAGACGCATTCTGTCGTTCCACATCATCAGCCAGATCGGCTACATGATCCTGGGCCTCGCGCTCTTCACAACGCTCGGGTTGCTGGGCGGCATCTTTTACGTCATCCACCACATCATCGTGAAGGCGAACCTTTTCTTCGTTTCGGGCGCCGTGAATCGGCTGGCCGGATCCACCGACCTCAAGACGCTCGGAGGGCTCTACCGCGACAGGCCGCTGCTCGCGACGCTGTTCTTCGTACCGGCGTTCTCGCTGGCCGGCTTCCCGCCGCTATCCGGCTTCTGGGCGAAACTGCTGCTAATCCGGGCCTCGGTCGAGAGCGATGAATTCATCCTCGCGGGAGTGGCGCTGGTCGTGGGTTTGCTGACGGTCTTTTCGATGACCAAGATCTGGCTCAACGCCTTCTGGAAGGCTCGCCCGGACGAGGCCGGGCCGATGCCCTCGTTCCCGCCCCGGCGGCGGTGGCTGCTGCTGGCTCCCATTGCGACCCTGGCGACCATCACCCTCGTAATCGGTCTCTACGCCCGGCCTCTCTACGTGCTGGCGGAACGCGCCGCCACCGAGCTGATGGACCCGTCGATCTACGTCGAGGCCGTGCTCGACCGGGGCGGTGTCGCGGAAACCGCGCGCGGTTACGGAGACGGCGCGGAATGAAGCTCTTCCAGATGAACCTGCTGCTCGCCGGCGGCTGGTGCGCGTTGTTCGGAACCTTCGACCTGGGGACTTTCCTCTGGGGCTTTCTCCTGGCGTTCGCGGCCTTGAGCCTGTCGAGCCCCATGCTCGGGCAGACCGCCTACTTCAAGCGCGTGCTGCTGGCGGCCCGTCTGGGAGCCTATTTCCTGTATGAGCTCACGGTCTCGAGCTTCCAGGTCGCCTGGGACGTGATCACGCCCTCGCACGGATCTAGCCCGGGCATCATCGCCGTGCCGCTGGACATAGAGGAGCCGATACAGATCACGGTGCTGGCGAATCTCATCTCATTGACGCCCGGGTCGCTGAGCCTCGACGTAAGCCCTGACGGGAAGACGCTCTACGTGCACGAGATGTTCGTCGACGATCCGGACGAGACGCGCAGGAGGATCAAGACGGGTTTCGAACGCCTGGTCCGGGAGGCCATGCAGTGACGGACCTCGTGGAGCACTCGCAGATCGTCAGATGGGCGATCGACGTCACGACGGTCCTGACCGTGCTGGGACTGATCTTCTCGTTTGTGCGGCTTGTAAAGGGGCCGAGCCTGCCGGATCGCGTCGTATCGATTGACCTCATCACGGTGCTGGCGGTCGCCATCGCGGGCCTCCTGGCGATCACTTACAGCGAGCCGGACTTTCTCGACATCGCCTTGGCGCTGGCGCTGGTGGCCTTTCTGGCGACGGTCGCCTTCGCCTGGTACGCCGAGCAGCACGACCGAGCTACTCAATCGCGTCAGAGCACCAGCGAAGGGGTGGAGGAACCCGGTGGCCGGTGACATCCCCTGGTGGGACCTGATCGTCGCCGCGTGCCTTCTGGCCGGAGGCTTCTTCCTCTTCGTCGCCGGACTCGGCATCCTGCGGCTGCCGGACGTGCTCATTCGCATGCACGCCTCCACGAAGGCAGGCACGTTGGGGGTTGGCCTGGTGTTCGGCGCAGCGGCCTTCTACTTCCGGAATACGGCCGAGACCGCAATCGCCGGCCTGACGATCGTCTTTCTGCTGGTGACGGCTCCGGTTGCCGCCCATGCGATTGCGCGCGCGGCGTACCGGCTGAATGTCCCTCTGTCGGACAGGACGCAGATCGACGAGTGGAAGGGGAAGTACGGCCGAAACCGTGAGGGCCCGACCAACGGCGCCGGCGCGACCAGCTGATCGACCGTATGTGCGCCCGCGGATCGGCCTTGCCGAGGGCTAAGACCTCGACTGCGATGAAGCCGGTGGTTTCTCGCCTGCGAGCATGGCGTAGAACCGCTCGCGGTCGCCGGATGTGTCGGTTGTCAGCCGCGATACGAGCGGAACTACGACCAGTGGGATGAAGGTCGTGACGTACGACGGGTCGATGCCCTCGCCGTCCACGGTCAGGCAGTAGACGAGCAGACGGTACAGGGCGGAGGCGTCCGCCGGCGCGCTGAAGCCGGCCGCTAGGGCCACCTTGATGAGCGCGAACCAGAGGAGTCCCGCTCCGTAGCCCGTCGCCATCCCCCAGTACGCGCCACGCTCGGTCGTCCGTCGCCAGTAGATGAGGTAGCCGACGGCAATGGCCGGCGGTACTACCATTGCGAAGCCGAACAGCAGGAGGTCGAGAATCGAGATGGTGGTCCGGGTGGCGACGACCCACGCGGCCAGGGCGGCCACGATGGCGTAGGCGACGGTGGTGGCCTGGTAGGCCCGGAGCCGGCGGGCCGAGTCGTAGCGGCGAGTGAACGGCAGCCAGTCGCGGACGAACATCGTGGCGCTCGACAGCAGGATCGGTCCGCCGGAAGAGATGACCGCGGCGAGCACTGCGGCCAGCGCTACGCCGCCCACCACCGGACTGATTTCCGAGGCCAGCGTGGTCAGATTGCGGTAGCCCGTGAGCCCGGTGTCGAGCCCGTAGCGCGCCGTCGTCAGGATCGCGATGAGCCCGGCCAGGATCGGCATCAGCGCCGCAATGATCCCGGCGGCCACGAAAGCCGGAGCGATTTGCCGCTCGTTGCGGGCCGCCGCCGCGTAGTTCGTGTAGACCGACGCGGCCGGGGTGTGTATGGCGGCCGAGAAGATCATGGCGAACACCGGCAGCCAGCCGGCGCCGGTGAATCCCCACCAGGCCTCCACGTCGCGCGACGCCGCCGTCAGGTGCCCGGCGAGAGCCTCCGTCACGCCGCTCCAGCCGCCGAGCTGGTCGATGCCCAGCAGGCCGACCGCCGTCAGACCGACCAGGACCACCGCGCAGTGGATGAGGTTGGTGATCGCGGTTCCCCAGAGCCCTCCCAGCGAGACGTAGGTGGCGAAGATGGCGGCCGAAACCAGCACGCCGGAGAACATCGAAAGCGGCGTCAGCGTGCTGACGATGACGCCGATGACGTACGCCTCGATCAGGTTGACGATGAGGTACTCGGTTTGCACGCAGAGGCTCGTCAGCCACTGGCAGCGGCGGTTTCCCCAGCGGAGGGTGAAGATCTCGCCGACCGTCTGCAGGCGCAGCCGGCGGTAGTAGACGGCGAAGAAGAGCCCCACGAGGGAGAGGGCCAGGAACGTGCTGATGCCGTACCACCACAGGTTCCAGACCCCGCCGCTGATGACGTCGCCGGCCACGCCATAGGTCCCGGCCCCGCCGATGCGGGTTCCGGCAATGCCCACCGCCACCAGCACCGTCGACATCCCGCCACCGGCCACCGCCCAGCCGGTGGATGTCGTCGTGCGGCGCGCCATCAGGCTACCGGCCGCGGTGGCGGCGACCAGGTAGAGAACAATGACGCCGACCGCAACGGTGTCCATGGCGATAGGGGTTGAGGTCTCAGTACACGCGGAGCGGCCGCCCGCCGGATGCGGCGACGCCCGCCGCCCGGGCCTGGCGGTCCAGGGTTTCCAGCGCCGCCCGTCCCGTGTCGCCGAGGTCGGTGGTCCAGTCGTTCACGTACAGATCGACGTGCTGGAACATCACGTCGTCGGTGAGTTCCTGGGCATAGCGGCGCATGGTCGGAACGGTCTCGGCGCGATGGGCCCGGCCGTGTGCCAGCGAGTCGCGGATGACGGCGCTCACGGCGTCGATCGTCTCGGCCCCGAGGGTGTGCCGCGCGAGGATGCCGCCGAGGGGGAGTGGCGCCGCCGTGGCCTCTTCCCAGACGGCGCCGAGGTCCTCGACGAGCGCGAGGCCGTGCGCGCGCCAGGTGAAGCGGCCCTCGTGGATACAGACGCCGAAGTCGGCGTCACCGCCCTCGAGCGCGGGCATGATGTCCGAAAACACCACCTGCTCCACCGCGCCCTCACCGGCGTGAAAGAGCTGGTAGAGCAACGTGGCGGTGGTGTGGGCGCCCGGGCAGAGCACGCGGGCGGATCGCGAGGCGCCGCCCGGTTGCGGCACGCGGTCGCGGGGATGGGCGCCGGGACGCGCCGCGAGCAGCAGGGGGCCCACGCCGAAGCCGAGAGCCGAGCCGACCGGCAGCACGCCGAGCGTGTCGCGCAGGAAGAGAGCGGCATGAAAGCTCGCCTTCGCGACGTCGAAGTCGCCCGCGAACAGCCTCCGGTTCAGCTCTTCGACGTCGAGCAGCTCGATGCGGAAGTCGAGTCCCTGCAGGTCCACCTGCCGTTCCAGAATGCCGTGGAAGGCGAACGTATCGTTCGGGCAGGTGGAGATGCCGAGGTGAATCGGCGTCACGCCGCGCGGCTCCAACTGGGCCGTCGCAGCAGGTCCGCCGCCACGAGTTGGGCGGCATCGAGCGCTTCCGGCATCTGCCAGTGCTCGAACCGTCGGTCACCGACCGCGTTCGAGATGCCGCGCACGATGGCAAGGGGAACCCCGGCGAGCCGGCAGGCCAGGGCCACCGCGAAGCCCTCCATATCCTCGGCCACTACGCCGGGGAACACCGTCCGGCGCTCCCGGGCCTCGGCTTCCGTGGCCGAGGCGGTGCACACGGTTAGAAGCGCACCGGCCGCGGGGGGGACGGGGCGTGCGAGAGCGAGGGCTTCCGGCGCGTCGGCCTCCGAGCCCTCGCTTCGAGGCCAGTGGAGGTACCCGAGGGACGCGGCCGGCACGAACGAGGCCACGCCGACGCCGACTCCGTGCATCAGGACCGACGGAAACACGGCGGCGGTGCCGACCGGGAGCCCGCCGGGATCGAACGTACCGGCGATGCCGACGAGGATGACGCGCTCCGGCTCGTGGGCGGCGATGGCGTTCCGGGCTCGCGCCGCCGCCGCCACCGGCCCGAAGCCGCACAACTCGCACGGCGCATCCACCCCGAAGCCCCGGTGCCGGGTGAGGTGACGGCGCTCGATCTCGGTCGGGACCAGCACCAGGGTGTGCGGAACGGCCATCAGCTTGACGTACTGCCATCCTACAACGTGCGCTGGGTGAGAGACGTGCCGGCGCGGCTCCGAAGTGTGCTGCCCGCCCCCGTCGAATTGAGTGTTAACGCGTTCGGCAATTGTGCTATCTAGTCCTGTGCCTCTGCCGCCCAGCAGCCCCTCCGAATCAGGGAGCGCGCGAAGACGATGACGACCTGTTCGAATAGCCTTGCCCGATTCTGCCTTGTTGCGGTCGTGCTGTTATGGCCGGCGTCGGCCGTCGCCCAGCCGGCTGGAGCCATCGAAGGCGCGGTCGTTGACGCGAACGGCAGCCCGTTACCTGGCGTCGTGGTGACGGTGACCGGTCCCGGCGTGCGCGAGGAGCGCGTGACCGGCGGCGACGGCTCCTACGTGGTGGCCGACCTGGCGGCCGGAGACTATGTCGTCGCGGCCATCCTGCCGGGTTTCGACACGGTCGAACTCCCCGTCTCCGTCGAGGCGGGAGCCACGCAAACCGTCCCGGTCGTCCTGCAGGTCGCCCGGCGGCTCGAAACGGTGAGCGTCGTTGCCGAGGAACCCCGGATCTTCGCCCGTAACATCGTCGCCGAGCCAATGATGCTGCAGCAGTCGAACATCACGAGCGTGACGTCGGTCGTGGACAACCTGCCCGGAGTATCGATCCAGGAAGGGGACGCGTACGGGTTCGATGACTGGTCGAGCAACGTTGCGCTGCGCGGTTTCCAGGTGACCATCAGCGAAGCGCAGATCGGCACGACTATCGACGGTTTTCCGAACGGCACGTCCGACTACTTCAGCGGCGCCAAGGCGAACCGGTTCATCGACCCGATGAACCTGGGCGGCGTCGAGGTATCGCAGGGGACCGCGGACATCGCCTCCCGGTCGGTCGAAGCGCTGGGTGGCACCTTCGACTACCAGACGGACGACCCGGCGGCGGAGCGGACCTACACGGCGTCGGCCACGATCGGCGAGAACGCCGGCCAGCGGTTGTCCATGCGGGTCGACAGCGGACCGCTGTTCGGCGGGGAGACGCGCGCCTGGATCGCCGCCGTCCGCCAGGAGTCGACGGACTGGGTGCAGGGTTCCGCGCGGAACGAGCGGGAGCACGTCGCGGCCAAGCTCGTCTCGTCGCACGGACGCCTCGATCTGACGAGCTACCTGTCGTACGACACCATCCATGAGGACACCTACCAGCGGCTTTACAGCGAGGCCGACTTCCGCGCCAACCCCCGCTGGGACCGCCTGATCGGCGACTGGCCGGGCGTGCCGTACCTGAATCAGTTCTACCGGCCCGGCTGGCAGACCCGCCGGAACAACACGTTCGCCTACGTCAAGGCGGATTGGTCTTTCAGCGACGTCACGTCGGTGAACCTGGGCGCCTATTTCCACCGCAACCGGGGCCGGGGCGACTGGTTGCCACCCTATATCGTGGACGTCACGGACGACGGCGGCGGGCCGGAGTCGGAGCTGCTGGGCGGCCTGCCGGTGCAGGGCGGCGCGGAACTCGGACTGATCCGTTTCGTGAATGGCATGGGCGCCGCCGTCGGACCGACCCCCGGCTGCATGTCAACCTACGTCTTCAACTACTACGGCTCGGGCGGTCCGGCCGTAGACCCCGCGTGCCATCCGGGCGCAACGGCAGTGCAGTCGTACCGGCACAGTCACTACGGAAAGGACCGCCTCGGCGTCACCCTGGACGAGGAGTGGTTCGCTTCCGTCGGCGCGGCTGGCAGCACATTGCGCGCCGGTGTGTGGTACGAGGACTCGCGGCGCGACCTCGGCCGGGACTGGCATCGGATATTGGATCCCATCCTCAGCTTCCAGTGGAACGAGCACGCCTACTGGCACCAGTACGAGTGGGACTTCCCGCAACGTGTCTTCAAGTGGTACGTCGAGGAGACGATTTACGCCGGCCCGTTCGCGCTGAGCGGGGGCGTCAAGCAGTTTCTCGTCGGCGTGTCGCGCGAGGATCGGTTCGGGGTCGATCCGGATCTGGCGGTCGACTCCGATTCGGACCTGCTCTTCTCCGGCGGGGTCACGTACGAGACGCCCGTCGATGGCCTCGACCTCTTCGCCGGCTATTCCGAGAACTTCAAGGCGATTAGCGCCACGCTGCTCGAGGTGCCAGGCCGCAGCCTGGACCTCCTCGAGCCGGAGACCGCCTCGAACATCGATGTCGGGCTGCAATATGCAGCGGAGCGGGTGGCGCTGGGCGCGACCTGGTACGACATCGATTTCGAGAACCGGATCTTCTACCTCGGCCCGCAGACGCCCGCCGGTCCCAACTACCTCGTCCCCGGTGGCGGCGCCTACTTCAACGCGGGCGGCATCGATACGAGAGGCGTCGAGTTTTCCGCGACGGTGCAGATGCCGCGTCAGACGTCGTTGTACACGGCCTTCACGTTCAACGACTCGGCATACCTGGGGACCGGCGATCCGCTCGTCGACACGAACCAGGGCATCGTGCCGGGGACCGACGTCACCGGCGTACCGGCCCGCCTCTGGGTCGTCTCGCTCGACCGTAGCGGCCCCGTCGGCGCGGGGTTGACCGCCAAGTACACGTCGTCGCGGCGCGTCAGCCTGCTGGCCGACTGGTACGCGGACGAGTACTGGTTGCTGGATGCCTACGTCAGCTTCTCGGGCGAGGCGTTGAGCGATCTGCTCCGGTCCACCGAGTTCTCGATCGTGGCGAACAACCTGCTCGACAAGGCCTATCTCTCCGCCATCACCGAGAACGCCGCCTGGCTCGGCGCCCCGAGGACCGTTTCGATGACCGCGACGGTCTCGTTCTGATCGGCTGCTCGGTGCTCGTCAGGGGTTCCCGCGTCTACTGGCGCGTGAAGCTCAGCGTCCCGGAATCGACCGCGGGCGGCTGGCAATGCTCGTTGTTCATCCAGCTCCCTTCCAGCGTCGTCTCGTTGAACGTGACCTCCGCCTCGAGCCCGCAGTCCGCGCTGCCGAAGTAGCTCACGAACGCCTCGTTGAAGCGCATGGTTATCGTGGCGCTGGTCCCGTTAACCGTTCCCTCTGCCGGTCCGAACAAGTCGATGTCCGGAGCGCCGAGGAGAATGAGTGGTTGCGGCATCGGCGCCGACCACTCGCCGGTCACGTTGGTGCCCGTCTGCGTCAGCTCCGCCTGGCCATCACCCTGGATCAATGCGCCGTTGAACATTCCTGCCCACGTGCCGGTCAGCGTTACCGCCGGCGTCGGGGCCGTCGGAGTGGAATCGTCGCTGCCGCACGCCGCTGCCAGCAAAGCCAGACAGAGAACGGCCGCGAGACTCGAGTTGCTGTGCTTCAACATCATCAATCCGTTTGCCTTTCTGGTGCCGTTGCGCACCGAATACCGCGCGGAGGACGACATCACCCCGCCAGCCCAAGAATACGACAGGTCATCCGCTCGTGGCGACCCTACCCGGGGCCTCGCCGCTCTCGGTGCTACGCGGCGTTTCACCACGCGCTGCAAGTTCAAACCGATTCTACAGCGGCAACCGGGACCCGCCCGGGCGCCAGGTGTCGCGGGCGGCATGTGGGTTGCCTGCCTCGGGATTCATCGCAGAGTGACTCGGAACGGCTCGGCGAAGGCACGCACGGGCATGTGGGCGGGGCCCCTGCGCCGCCGCACGAGCCACGCTTCGGCCGTCAGCTCGACGTCTCCTTCCGGAAGGCGGCGGAAGCTCACCGTCATGAAATGCTCGCGCGTCCGGCGCTTGGGGTAGGCCGATAGTGGCCACCCATTTCGGGTTCCCACGAAGAACCGTCCGCGACGCCCGCCCTCCGTGAAGTAGTCCACGGGACGCGACGCCCAGCCCAGCGCCTCGGCGTCGGCGGCGGGCGGGAAGTGTGCCGGATCGGCCTTGGCTACGTTCGTGGCGATGCCGTTCAGTCCGGTCAGGTTCGACAGCGGCGACGAGATGATCTCGATCAGTCGCGCGCCGGCGTTGCCGAGGGCGACGCTGGCAATGCGGCCGAAGTGGACGTCGCCGCTCAGCACGACGACGTCGTGGCCGGGGGCGCCGAGGGCGTCGAGCAGCCGCGCATACTGCCGTGGGAAGCTGCGCAGGTTCCGCTCGGCCCTGCTCTCCGTGACGATCAGCGGCTGCGCGATGGCGAGCACGCCCGGGGAGGTACGGCGTCGCGCCCACCGCAGGAGTTTCTCGAAGTCCGCGTCCGGCAGGAATCCTCTTTCCGACCGATGCGATCGCAGATCGGCCAGGCAGACGGTCAACTCGTTCCCTAACGAGAACGACTCGACGACTGGAGAGCGCTGGATGTGGCGAACGCCGTCGCGCGCCGCCCGCCGCCAGATCCGCCGCACACCCGGTACCTTCAGCGCCAGCAGGGTCGGCACCGGAGAATCGACGAACGGGTAGTCGTTCCAGTATTCGTGATCGTCGGGCAGCATCCAGGTGCCGCCCCGGCTGAGGATGCTGCCGAGCGCCTGCCAGTGCAGGGCGTAGTCGTCGGCGATGCGTTCGCGAATCTCGCCAGGGACTAGCGACAGCGAATCGAACCCGATGTCCAGATAGACCTGATCGCCGGCAAGCACCGTCAGGTCGGGCCGGACGGCGGGGTCGCCGCGGTCATGGAGCGCCTTGTAGGCGGCTGCCGCCTGACCGCCGTCGCGGTGGTTGTAGAAGCAGCTTCCCAGGCCGAGGGTGAACGCGCCCTCACCGGCGCGCGGCAGGCGAGACGGCAGCGTGCGGAACCGGCCGGAGCGCAGCCGCTGCCAGTGGCGGGCAAGGCCGATCTTCTGGTTGGCCTCGACTCGGCGCTCGAACTCCAGCCGGTAGTCGTGGCCCGGCGCCAGTCTCCTGAAGGTCGCGACGCAGAAGAAGCGCCGCTTCATCCGGCTGAAGGGGCGCCGCCAGTCCTCGCGGCGAATCACACGCGCCCTCAGGTGTCGGTCCCCGTCCAACAGGCGGATGCGCGCCCGCTCCGGCAGCTTCAGCGTCGGGAAGAGCGTGCCGACCCAAACCTCGACCGACGTCCCGGTGACACGGTGAATGGCGAGCGACCACTGGGCCGTGGAGGTCGGATGGTACACGGGAAGGTCGCGCGGAAACTCGGTGTCGACGGCGCGCGCGGGTTCGCTCCCAGGCTTACCCGCCCCAGTCGTAGCCGACGCGTACGTAGTAGTAGGAGCCGCTGTAGCCCCACGGGGTGTATTCGCTGTACTGCTCGCCGACGGACATCGCGATCGCCGATACCTGCGAGTACGTGTCGAAGATATTCTGGCCGCCGATGGCGAGCGTCGTGCCCTGGCCGATAGGGAAGCTCAGTTCCACGTCGACAATCGGGCTGCCCGCGAAGAAGCCCTGGGGCAAGCCCCCGGAGGGCGTGAAGATCTCGCCATGGCCGCTGTCGTAGTCGTACCAGCCGCTGTAGTAACTGACGCGGCCGAGCAGGTTGGCGGGTCCGATGCGTTGCGTCACCCCGACGTTCCCGCGGGTGCGGGGCAGGGAGTAGGCGTACTCGGCGAGCCGCCGGTCGTCGAGCAGGCCCTTGGCGTTGTCGGTCACCCCGGTGTCCGTGTGGTTGAAGGCGGCGCTAATGATGGTGTTCCCGCGGAGGGCGAGGGGCGTGAAGGTTGCGACGAGGTCCAGCCCCTGTGAACTGGTGGCGAACGCGTTGGTGAAGAACCGGAAGTTCCTGACGCTCTCCGCCGCGTCGAACCCGCCGGCCACGAGGTCCGCGACCTCCGCGTCGCTCAGGTAGAAGTTGCTCGTAATCCCGATCCGATCGGCTACGTCGATGCGGAAGTAATCCGCGGTGAGCGTGAACGAGCCGGTATCGAACACGACGCCGGCGGTGTAGTTGATCGATTGCTCCGGCCCGAGCGGCAGGCCGCCGCGGAGCTGCGCGGCGGCCGAGATCGACGGAATGACGGCGTTGTTGACCAGGTCGCCCACGGTCGGGTCGAACCAGCTCGAGATGTTGAAGCCGTTTTGCTGGCCTGGGGTCGGCGCGCGGAATCCGCTGCTCACACTGCCCCGCACGAAGCCGAACCGGCCGGAAACCTTGCCGTTCGCCGTAGTCCCGAAGTCCTCGAAGTCTTCGACACGGAGCGCCCCGCCCAGCGTCCACGCGCCTTCGGGGTCGGTGACCTCGAGGTCGCCGTAGGCGGCCACGTTGTAGCGGCTCCAGGTGCCCGCCTGGAGTGGACCGTAGCCGAAGAAGCCGTTGGCGCCGGCCATGAAGCGCTGCCGGGCGTAGGGACCGACGAGCCATCCTGCCCGGTTCCCCTCGATGGTCTGGAACTGCTCGTCCCGCCACTCCGCCCCGGCGGCGAGGTTGATCCGGTCCGTGACGGCGACAGACGTATCGAAATGAAGGTTGAGTTCCCGCTGCCGGTTCGTGCCGACGTCGAACGAGGTGGGGGAGGCGGGGCCGAGCGAGCCGTTGACCGTGTTGTTGATGAAGAGGTTGCTCCCGTGCAGGCCGACCGAGCCGCTCAGGTCCCAGTTGAAGCCGCCGGCGGTGGAACCGCGGACGCCGCCGGCGAGCGACGCGTCGGTTGCCGTGCCGCCCATCTGTGGCGTGAATCCGCCAGGGAACATCTCCTGGAACGAGAAGCAGTTCGGATCGTCGAACACGCGTTGCAGCGCCGCCGGGTCAGGCACGTGGTTAGTCACCGCCACGGTCGGGCAGTTGGCCGAGCCCATGCCGTTTGCGGCGAGCACATCCCCGATCAGCAGCGTACGCCCGGCGTCGTTGCTGAATACCCCGAGTCGCGTGTTCGGGTTCCGGAAAAAGAAGCCCTGGGTCACCGTCTTCCGAGCGAAGTTCGTGTGGGCGTAGAACTGCACGCCCGTCGGAAGCGCATGGCCGAAGTTGCCGAACAGCTTCAGGTCGTCGTCGATGTCCGGATCGCCCCAGACCTGGGGATGCTCGGAGCGGACGTGCGTGTTGCCGGCCGCGACGAGGGCAATGGCGTCTCTCCGCAACGCGGCCCGGTCGGTCGGGCTCCTGTTCCCGTACTCCAGGCTCAGGTTGGCGAACCCGCTTCCGCCGACCGGCAGGCCGACATTGCCGGCGAACTGTGCCGATTCGCCATCGCCGGCGCCGTATATTCCAGTGTTGAGCTCGACGGAACCGCCCGACCGGGCGTCCTTGAGCTGGAAGTTCATCACGCCGGCGATGGCGTCGGAGCCGTACTGCGCGGCGGCGCCGTCTCGTAGCACCTCGACCTGGCGGAGCGCAATGGCCGGGATCACGGAGATGTCGGGACCCTGCGAGCCGTAGGCCACGCCGTTGCCGCCGTGCCATTCCAGGACCGACGAGCGGTGCCGGCGCTTGCCATTGATCAGGACCAGCACGTGGTCCGGGGCCAGGTTGCGGAGCATGGCGGGACGGACCACCGTCGAGGCGCCCTGGATGGGCTGCGTGTTGCTATTGAACGATGGGATGACCGTGCGGAGCTGCTGCTTCAGGTCGCCCCCACCCTGTCTGAGGAGATCCGTGGCGGACAGGACGTCCACCGGGACCGCCGACTCGGTAACGCTGCGGGCCTCGGCGCGGGAGCCAACCACGACCGTCTCTTCCCGGAAGCCGGCGAGCAGGGTCTGCATCTCCGCGGGTGACAGTTCCAGGGCCTCGACCTCGGCGGGAGTCATCCCGAGCGCCCGGCTCAGCTCCTCGATCAGCGCGCCCGCCTGTTCGTCCTGTGCGACGCCGGGCCTCGAAGGGGTCGTTTCCGGCGGCGCCGCGCCTGCGGGCGAGGCGAGGGCGGCCCAGGTGGCCAAGAGCAGGGAGAGCGCCAGGATCCGACGGCTGGGAGTGAACAACGAGGTATCCGGTCGGTCGCTATTGTATCCCTGGATTCTCGAACTAGCTGCCGCCGGCATCTTGTTCATGGCCTCCGGGACGTGAACGGATCGCGTGTCCGAAGCTCCGGGAACAGCGAGAAATCGCGATCACGCGTGAGCAGCGCCTCAGCGCCGTGGGCGACGCACAGTGCAGCGACCCGAGCATCGTGGACCACGGGTCCGTGTACTCGCGGCCGCTGAATGAAACCGCTCAACAGGTCGAAGAAGTCGTCCGTCTCGCCCAACAGTCGGCTTGACGGTGATGAGATCCACGCGTCGAGCTGACGCCACGCGCGCTCCACCGTCGTCGCGCTGTCCTTCCAGATGCGGCGGTTGGTGACCACGCTGAGGAACTCGTAGCAGCATGGCCAGGGAACCGCCCACGGATCGCCACCCTCCGCGAGTCGGCGCATGATGGCGCGAGCCGCAACGTGTTCGCGGGATTCCCGGCGGTGCGCATAGACGAGCAGATTGGTATCGACCGCGATCACGGCGTTCCCCGGTTGCCGTAGATCATCTCGCGCAGGTCCTGCCAGGAGAATGCTTCAAGGGGGTCGGGGCTGTCCAAGTCGCCGACGCTCATGTCCGGCAACCGATACCGGGAACGGGCAGCCGGCGCCGACAGCACCAAGCGGAGCCCTTCCTCGACGACCGCGCGCAGTGGATGACCGTTCCGCCTGGCGTAGCGCTTGGCCCGTACGAGAAGCGCGTCCTGTATGTCGATGGTCGTCTTCATGTGCCCATACTACCCATATATGAGAGTATGGGTAAGCCATCCCATCCGGTCTCCGTCGAAATTGATGGCTCGAGAGTAAGCCCATTCTGCCTAGAATGAAGGCTGCAATGAAGGAGGCAGGGCGATGATCCGCGCCCGTGGCCGTCGCCCGCTGGTTGCCGCGGCGTGCCTGCTTGTCGCGCTGGCGGTCACCGCGTGCGCGGGCGGCTCCGGTCCGGGAGTCGCGCGGGCCGGGCAGGCGCTCGCGCCGACCGCGGCCGGCTTTCCCGATGGGCCAATCACGATCATCGCGCCGGCCAATCCGGGCGGCGGCTGGGATCAGACCGCGCGGCAGATCCAGCAGGTCTGGACGGAGGCGGGCATCCTCGGCGTGCCGGTCGAGGTCGTCAACCGCGGCGGGGCAGGTGGCGCCATCGGCCTGGCCGAACTAGTCACGACGCATCGGGACGATGCGCGCACGCTCATGGTCTTCGGCCAAGTGATGCTCGGCGCCCTCCGCACGAACGACAGCCCCGTCTCGGTCGGTGAGACGGTGCCGATCGCGCGGCTCCTGAACGAGTACCAGATGGTGACGGTGCCGGCCGATTCGGACTATGGCACGCTCGGCGAGCTGATGGATGACTTCCGGCGCGACCCCGCGGCGATGGCGTGGGCCGGCGGGTCCGCCGGCGGCATCGACCACATCCTGGCCGGACTCCTCGCCCAGGCGGCCGGGGCGGATCCCCGGCTCGTGAATTACATCGCGTACGCGGGCGGCGGGGAAGCGGCGGCGGCGGTGATGGGCGGACATGTTGCGGCCGGCATCTCGGGTTTCGGCGAGTGGAAGGCCTACGTGGAGTCGGGCCGGATGCGCCCGCTGGCGGTGTCCGCGCCCGAGCGGATCGAAGGCGATGCGACGCCCACCCTGCAAGAAAGCGGTTTCGACGTCGTCGTGTCGAACTGGCGCGGCCTGACGGCGCCGCCCGGCACCGACGAGGAGACGCGCGACTGGCTGATCCGGGCGGCCGAACAGATGCGGATGTCACCCCAGTGGCGGGAGATCCTGCGCGCCAACGATTGGGAAGACAGCTTCCTTCCCGGTGCGGCGTTCGAGGACTTCCTGCGCGAGGAAACCGCCACCGTCGATGCGACGCTCCGCGCCATCGGACTGATCCAATAGGAGACCATGAGCTCCGATCGCCGGCTGGCCGGCATCCTGCTGGTCGCAAGCGCCGGCTACCTGGCGGCGGCCTTCCTGATCGGCGAGCCGGAGGGGGATTACGCTGCGGTCGGTCCACGAGCGTTCCCGGTGGTGATCGGCGTTGCGCTTGCGGCCTGCGCCGTCTGGCTTGCTCTCCGGCGGGGCGCCGCTGCCGCTACGGCCCGGTCCGCCGCGGATCGGAGCGTCCCGGCAGGGGAGGGCGCCTCCGCGGACTGGCGCGCCGCCGCCCCGGCGGCGGTAGCTTTCCTCGCTTATATCGCCCTGCTCGCACCGGTCGGCTACCTACTTGCCACCGCGCTGTTCATCCCGCTGGAAGCGCGCCTCCTCGGCAGCCGGTCGTGGCGCCGCGACCTGATTGCCGGCCTCGTCGTCACGGCGACGATCTACGCCGTCCTCGGGCTGCTGCTCGGTCTCCGGCTGCCGGCCGGCGTTTTCGGCTAGCACCGGCATGGGAGGGTTGACCGAGCTCGGCGGGAACCTTGCGGTCGGCTTCGGCGCCGCCCTCGCGCCGTTCAACCTGCTGCTCGGGGTCATCGGCGTGACGCTGGGGACCGCCGTCGGCGTCCTGCCCGGCGTTGGTCCGGCCCTGGCGATATCCATGCTGCTGCCGATCACGTTCGGCATGGACCCGGTGGGCGCGTTCATCCTGTTCGGCGGCCTCTATTACGGCGCGATGTACGGCGGTTCGACTACCTCCATCCTCGTCCGGATGCCGGGCGAGGCGTCGAGCGTGATGACGACTCTCGACGGCTTCCGGATGACCTGCCAGGGGCGCGGCGGAGCGGCGCTCGCGACGGCCGCCATCGGCTCGTTCATCGCCGGCACGTTCGCCACCCTGATGCTGATGACGACGGCGCCGCTGCTCGTGGAGGTCGCGCTCACGTTCGGGCCGGCCGAGTACTTCGCCCTGATGGTGTTCGCGCTCACGGCGCTCGCCGGCCTGTCGCGGGGATCGCTGGCCCGAGGGCTGGCTGCGGCGCTGATCGGACTGGCGCTCGGCACCGTCGGCATCGACGTGCAGACCGGCCAGGCGCGTTTCACATTCGGGATGGCGGGTTTGCTCGGCGGCGTGAACGTCATCGTCGTCACCGTCGGCCTGTTCGCGGTGGGGGAGGTGTTCTGGTTCGCGGCGACCCGCGTGCGCCGGGCCGGGGCCGACGCGTCCGGGACGGGCCGCTCGGTCGGCGGTCCGGTGCGTCTGACCCGGGCGGAATGGCGCCGCTCCTGGCCGGCCTGGATCCGCGGAACGCTTATCGGCTTCTTCTGCGGCGTGCTTCCGGGCGCCGGCGCCACCGTCGCGAGCTTCCTCGCCTACGATGCCGAGCGCCGCGCGTCGAAGACGCCCGAGGTCTTCGGCGACGGCGCCATCGAGGGGGTGGCGGGCCCGGAGGCGGCCAACAACGCCAGCGCCGGCGGCAGCCTGGTGCCGCTGCTCGCCCTAGGCATACCCGGCTCCGGCACCACCGCCGTCATGCTCGCCGCCTTCCAGATGTACGGCCTTCAGCCGGGGCCGCTCCTCTTCACGCAGGACACGACGCTGGTCTGGGGCCTGATTGCCAGCCTCTACATCTCCAACACGCTGCTGCTCGTCCTGAATCTGCCCCTCATCCGCGTCTGGGTACAGCTTCTCCGCGTGCCGACTCCGCTGCTGTTCGCCGCCGTGCTTGCCTTCGCGACGGTCGGTGTCTACACACTCAACAACAACCTGTTCGATGTCGCGGTGGTCTACGCCATCGGCCTGCTCGCGTGCTTCATGCGACGCTACGGGTTGCCGCTCGCGCCGACGGTGCTGGCCGTCGTGCTCGGGCCACTGCTGGAACAGGAGTTCCGGCGGGCGATGGCGATCGCGGGCGGCGACCCGACCATCTTCATGACACGGCCCGTGTCCGCCGTGCTCCTCGTGCTCGCCGTGCTCGCCGCGTCGGCGCCGATGCTGGCGCGACGGCGACGGGCGGTCCGCTGATGCCGAATCGATCCAGAATCGCGCTGAACCTCGATGGGAAGGAGCAGATGCCATGAGTGACCGTGACCGTTACCTCGCGCGCCCGTTCGCGGCCCTGCCGTTGATCGGCTTTCTCGTGGCGGTGGCAGCGATCGGCGCGGTCGTGCCTCGCGCCCAGGGCGGGATGCCGCCGGCGGACGTCCGCGCAGTTATCGAGGGCACGTGGGAGCTGACCGAGTGGCATGTGGGCGACGTCGTGGTGCGCCCCCCGGAGATGGAGGGCCGCTGGATGGTGTACGACGGGGTCGTGATGGCGATCCGGCACCGCTCCGCGCCGGGCGATTACCACTCGACGGCCGGCTACGGCGAGTACCGCTGGGGTCCGGACACCTGGACGTACGGCTACGAACGCCAGGAGGACTGGCGCGGCCCGACCGCCGAGACGGCCGAGCTGACGGTCAGCGGTTCCATCCCCATCCGTATGCGCGAGCATCGGATCACGCGCGAAGGGGACATGCTGATCCTCGAGAGCGACGCCCTTCGCTGGGAGTACGACATTCCCGGCCGGACGTTCCTGCTGCTTGGCGCCGACCGCCAGCCGATCCGGCGCTACCGGAAGATCGACTAGGCGCGCCCTCGCGGGCTACTGTTTCGCCGCCTCCCGTTCCTCGGCCCGGTGGCCGCCGAGAATCCCTTCCATCGCGATGTTGCCTTCGTGGCAGGCGAACTCAAACACCGCGTCGTCGGTCTTCTTCAGGGCGATCAGCGCAGTCCAGGGGCGCGTCCAGTGGGTGGGATCGGTGAAGGTCAGCTCCCAGTTGAGGGTGTCGGGGCTCGCGCGGGTGAAACGCTCCACCAGGTGGAAGTTCTCGGCCGAGCCCATGAAGTTGCTTTTCTCCGAGTAGTTCGTCGTTTCGACGACCAGCGTGTCGCCGTCCCAATGCGCGCGCGAGTCACCCATCCACTGCCGAATCCGGTCGTCGAGATGCGGCTGTCCGTGGATGGGGATGATCCGGACGTCATGAATCAACTCCTTCAGCACCGCCAGATGATTGGGTGTCTGCACGAACTGGAAGTAGCTGTTGTAGCCGGCCCGGATCCGGGGCACGCCGTAGGTGATGCAACGGTCGGAGTTGTTGCGGTCGGTGTACGAGTCGGCCGGATGCGCGCGCCGATACGCGCGAGCCTCCTCCGTCCTTGCCTGGGCGGCGTCGGTGAGCGCCGGAACCCGTCCGTCCGGTGGATCGACGATGAGTGACGTGCGGTTCTCGAAGTCGCGGTCGACCAGCCAGAACTGGTTGTAGTTACCGGTACCGGTGTCGGACGAGGTGAACCCCTGGCTTTCCGCCAGGGCCGCGTTGAATACGCTGTCTCCGAACGCCGCATCGGTCTCGCCGTTGAACAGCTCTCGCGCGTGCTGCGTCAGCGAGGCAACCTCCTCGTCGCTCAGCTCGCCGCGGTCGGCGAGGGCTTCGGGCCGCTCCAGCGGGGTTGCGGCGTTGTTCGCCCATACCCCCTGGAGGTCGGGGCGTCCGTCGGGCGTCCGCGGTACCTCCCACTCGGCCGCGTCGGCCGATCCGTCCTGAGCAACCACCGGCGCCGCGCCCATCAGGACAGCGCACGCCGCCAACGCCACGATTGACACTTGGTGCTTCATCTCGTCCTCCCGGACTTGCTCCCTTAGTGCAGTACGCATCTTAACCCCGTGACGCTAGCCCACGTGACGCGTTGGGGTGGTGGCAGCGGGCGCTGTGACCTCAACGGGGTTACGCGCGCTTCCCGCGTTGCTGCAGAGCCCACTCGGCGAGCCGGACGACCTTGGGATCCTGCTCGGTCGCCATGACCTTCCGCAGGATGCGGGCGACTCGACGTTCCGGCGCCTGGAGCAGGAGCATCAGCACGGCGACGCGCCGGACCCGGACGGACGGATCGTGCACCGCGCTGTAGGCAAACTGGGGAACGCTATCGATCCCTCGCCCGCTGCCGTTGCCCTGCCGGGCGGCGAGGCCGAGTGACAGGATGGCCATCTTGCGCACTTTCTTTTTTGGGTCGCGCGTCAGGAGGGTCAAGCGCCGCAACGACTCCGCGTCGGCGAGTTGGCCGAGCGCCCATGCGCACCCGCGCCGAATGCGCCAGTTGGAGTGGCTCATGCCGGCATGGACGGCCGGGATAGCTTCGGCGCCCCCGCCCGCCAGCTCCATGGCGGGCGGGTAGAAGTCGTTGCCGTCGAGACTGGCGACCAGTGCTTCGTAGCGGGAACTCATTGGGGCGAGCCGTCCTCAAAGGAAAAGCCCATGCCTGCCAGACGTCTTCCGGCGCTCGAAGAGCACTCCGGAGTCCCCCGTGACAGACACGGACGCTTTCATCGTATTCCCCTCACGGGCACCGGGCAAGCAGGATCCAAGCAAAGTGTGTTGATTCTCTCTGCATACTGATGATTCCCTGTGTGATGCTATGATGCATTCATGCGAACGACACTTGCCATTTCGGATGACATCCTGCGGGAACTCAAGGCGCGGGCACACGAGACAGGCAGGTCGTTGACGCGTGTAGCAAACGACACGCTTCGGGCGGGACTGGATGCACGGGCCGGGCTCTCCCGCCGCCGCCGGCGCTACCGCGAGGAAGTCGCCGATCTGGGCGTACCTCGGGTGAACCTCGATCGCGCCCTCACGATTGCCGCCCAACTTGAGGATGAAGAGACCCTTCGCAAGATCGAGCAACGCAAGTGACAGTCGTCGATCTCAACGTCGTCCTCTACGCGATCAACACAGCGGCTGTTCGTCACGCGGAGGCTCGCACGTGGTGGGAATCCGCGCTGAACGGCGATGAGCCGGTCGGTCTCACGTGGTCGGTGGTCACCGGGTTCCTGCGCCTCAGCACGCACCCGTCCGTACTTCCACGACCACTGACTGTCGAGCAGGCATGTCAGCGGGTCAACAAGTGGCTTGGCCAGCCGACGGTTCGACTGGTGCGCGAGACCGACGAGCACTGGCGCCATCTGGAGCAGCTACTCCTGGAAACGGGGACCGGAGGGAATCTGACATCCGACGCTCATCTTGCTGCGTTAGCCGTTTCTCACGGCGCCACGCTCGTCTCTTTCGACCACGACTTTGCGAGGTTCGCAAACCTGCGCTGGGTCAATCCCGGGCGACAGGGCCCGCAGTGACCGGATCGCTAATCTGACGGCGTCTTGCGCGATCACGCGACAAGGCAGTCGAGGCTACCTGCAAGGGTCCGTTTATGGTCCCGCAGTTTCCTCCGCGCCCGGATTGTCTCCCGGCCGCCACGCGACCCCAATCACATAGGGCAGGTCCAGCCGTTCGCCGCCCCAGTTGGGAATTGACGTATTGGCGTCGATCGCGATGCCGTCCTCGGCAAGCTTCGCGTCCGTCGGCGCAAGCGGCGCACCCGACCAACTGGGAGGCGCGGGCGCCATTTCCAGCGGCTGGCCGTTCGGCTGCGTGAAGCGCGGCTGACCCTCCGCGTCAAGGGTCAGGCCGAATCCCTCCTCGTGGACTGCCCGATGGTGGCGGCGGCACAGCAGAACCAGGTTGTCCAGCTTCGTTGTACCGCCATCCGCCCAGTGCTTGACGTGATGAGCGTCGCAGCGCCGCGCCTCACAGCCGGGGAAGCGGCAGTGCTGGTCCCGTGACTCCTGGGCCCGGCGCAACGCAGGGGAGACCGTCCGCGTCTTGCGTCCAACATCAAGAACATTGCCCTTGGCGTCATGGCGCATCACCACCTTGCCGGCATCGCAGGCAACACGCCGGGACGTTTCCGCGGAAACGCGGATCCCGCCCGCTTCCTCCAGGGCAGCCTGCCCGGCACTCGCCAACCCTTTGCCCGAGTTGTTCTCGCTCGGACCGTCGGTCGCCCCGGACGTTTCCGCGGAAACGTCGTCCCGCAATGTCTCCGGGTCGACGTGCACGACCACCTGGTAGCGGTCGCCCGCCGTCCCCGTGTCCAGCTTCGCGGCAAGCGCGCTCTCCGCAATCAGCCCCAGCGCATCCCCCCGCCGGCAGGCCGGCGATTCCTTCTCCACGTTCTTCGGCTCCGCGTCCTTCGCTTCCTGGTAGAGCTGCTCGGACGCCGCCTCGATGGCCCGTCGCACCACCGCGCCCAACTCCGGCGTCAACAACGCCCGGACGACGAACATGCCGTCGACATCCGGATAGATGCTGAGCTCCTGGTTCCGCCGCCGCTTCGCGTCCTCCCGCCCCTCCTGCTGGCGGTCGCACAGCCGCCACGCCCGGGCGATGCGCTCGAGGTCGGCCGCCGTCGACTGGCGGGCGAGATGCAGCAGGCGGTCCTCGGTCGCCGCCGTCGCGACCCGGGTGATGGCGCGCACCTTCGAGTAAGAGATCTGGCCCCGCCGCAGCGCGTCGGAGGTCTTCGGCAGGTCGGCCAGGGCATGCGCCACCCGCACGTACTCCCGCGCGGTGCCGGGGGCCAGGTTGGCCCGCCAGCTCAGCCACTGGGGGTAGGACGTGGCGCCCGACCAGCCTCCCAGCTCGTCGAAGCGGCGGATACGGACCAGCAGCTCGTAGATGGCGGCGTCGATGCGGGCGGAGAGCTCGGCGATCTCGTTCTCGAGGCGGTTGCGCTCTTCGCGGTTCCGGCGGAGCTCGTCGGGAGACGGAATCGGGGCCTTGTCGGACGTCGTGGAAGTGTTCATACCTCCAGTGTAAACCACTGTATTTAGACCGTTTAGCTTCGACTGTGGCGGTCGCGCCGAGGCCCAGATGAACCTGCCGTCGCGATTCGCGGCCGCGTCGCTCTACGGCGCTGTCAGGCCGCTGGAACGACGTGTTTACCCGTCGGTTGGGGAGTTCCGGAGGGGCCTAGGGAAAAACGTGTCAAGCAGAATCTTGGCGCGGGTTCGCCGCCAGTTCCGTTCGGCGTGGCCGGCTCGGCGCCCGCCCCGCTGTCGGCGCTACCGCGAGGAGCTTGCCGATCTCGGTGTGTTTCGGGTCAACCTCGATCGCGCCCTGAGTGTTGCCGCGGAACTGGAAGACGAGGAGACTCTCTCACCGCGGGGAGAAGGAGTCTTCGGCGCCGAGTGAACGCAGCAGTGCCTCGGTGACCGGCGTCGCCTCACGGTTGCCGCCTCCGCGCATCACGATGGCGAGCGGCGTCTGGCCGCGATAGTTGGCGGCGTTCAGCCCGGCGCCGTGTTCGGCAAGCAGCTCGACCACGCGCGGGAAGCCCTTGTCGGCGACATGGTGGAGGGCCGTGTTGCCGGTTTCGTCGACGGCGTTGACGTCGGCGCCCGCCTCCAGGGCCACCCGCACCGCGTCCAGCGTTCCTGCCTCGTCGATATGCTCCGCCTGGAACGCGAAGTCGCGCGCGAGGGCGCGCTCGCGGCGATCCCAGACGCCGTAGCGCCAGCTCGCGCCGGAGGCGAGCATCAACGGGGTCCAGCCGTTGCGGAGGGGGAGGACGCCGTCGGCGCCCGCGGAGAGGAGGGCGCGCATGAGATCCGCCTCCGCGAACTTGGCGGCGAGTGCGAACGGCGTGGCGCCGAGCAGGTGGTCGCCAATCATAAGCACCTGGCCGTTGCGCGTGACCCGGGTCGCCACGGTTACCTGGGCGTCGGGCCGCGCGCCGGCCTCGAGCAGCGCCTCGAGCATCGCGAGGTCGCCCTGCAGCACGGCGGCGTGGAGGGCGGTGTAACCCGCCGCCGCGGCGTTCGGGTTGGCGCCTTCGGCCAGGAGGAACTCGACGAGCGCGCGGTGGCCGCTGTGGGCGGCCAGGACGAGGGCGCTCCGGCCGTCCGGCGCGGTGTCGTTGACGCGGGCGCCAGCGGCGAGTAGCAGGCGCGCCGATTCGACGTCGCCGTGGCGCGCCGCGAAGAGGAACGCGGTGTAGCCGCCGGCGTCGGTTTCCTCGGCGTCGGTGCCATAGCTCCGGCCCAGCTCGCCGTACTTCAGGTTGGACTGGAGGCGCCGGCTGATGACGAAGCGGCGCACGCGCGACCGGTGGTTGAGGTCGGCGCCGTGGTCGAGGAGCACGCGGACGACATCCGGGTGGCGCTGAGCCACCGCCCACATCAGCGCCGTCTGGTCTTCCTCCGACTCGGCGGCGTCAACGTCGGCCCCGTGGGACAGCAGCGCGGCCACCGCCTCGGCGCTGCCGGTGCGCGCGCACTCCATCAGCGCCGTCGCGCCGGTCGTGACGGCGGCGCTGGCGTCGGCGCCCGCCTCCAGCAGCAGCTCCACCATGGCTGCGTTGGCGTTCCCGCAGGCGAGGGTGAGCGGGACCACGCCGAGCTCGTTCGCCGCGGCGGCATCGGCGCCGGCGTCGATCAGCCGGCGGGCCGTCTCCAGATCGTCCAGGTAGGCCGCCCAGTGCAGGGCGGTCGCGCCGTCCGTCTGCCTCGCGTTGACGTCGGCGGAAGCGGCCAGCAGGCGCTCGACTGCCTCGCCGTCCTGCAGCCGCACCGCATCTAGCAGACTCTCGTCTAGTGTCTGGGCCGTCGCCGGGGCGACGCTTGCCGCCAGCAGCCAGCCGACTGCCGACAGCATTCCGAGGTGGCGGCGGGGCACCCGGCGGTCCATCTCGGTTGGTCCCCTACTCCTCACGCTCTCTCGCGCCGGGCCGGACTGCCGCTACACGCCGGACAGCCGCTCGGCCGGTCCCTCCAGGCGCGGGAGCGCACCGGTGCTGTCGCCGATGCGGTCGACATCGACCCCGAGCTTGTCGAGCAGCGAGACGTGCAGGTTCGCAAGCGGCGTCCGGTCGGGGTAGACCAGGTGGCGCCCGCCGGCGAGCTGTCCGGCCCCGCCGCCGATGAGCAGGACCGGCAGGTTGTAGGGCGAGTGGAGGTTGCTGTCGCTCATGCCGGCGCCGTACATCAGCATCACGTGGTCGAGCAGCGAGCCGTCGCCGTCCGGCGTATCGCGTAGCTTCTCGAGGAACGACGCGAACAGCGTCGTGTGGTAGGTGTTGATCTTCGTGAGCTTGGCGAGTGCCTCCGGCACGTTGCGGTGATGCGACAGCGGGTGGTGCGCATCGGGCACGCCGATCTCCCGGTAGGTGCGTCCGCTCAACTCGTGCCCGCTCATGAAGGTGGTGACACGGGTCCGGTCGGTCTGATAGGCGAGCAGTTGCAGGTCGTACATCAGGCCGGCATGCTCCGCGAGGGTCGTCGGCACGCCCATCGGCCGTTCGATGAGCGGCACGTCGTCGTCGCCCTGGGTTTCCGCGATGGCGATGCGGCGCTCGACGTCACGCACCGCGTCGAGGTAGGCGCCGACCTTGCGCCGGTCGTCCGCGCCCAGCTCGCGCTGCAGGCGGGCGACGTCCTCGCCGACCGAGTCCAGGATGCTCCGCTGCGCCTGCCGCCGGGCCTGCCGCGTCGCGGCGTCAGTACTGTCGCTGTCGCCGAACAGCCGCTCGAACACGGCGCGCGGGTTGTGCTCCATCGGTAGCGGCGTTTCCCCGCTGGCCCACGAGATGGTGTACGAGAAGGCGCAACTGAAGCCGCCGCTGTCGCACGATCCGGCGAAGTTGGCGCCTTCCAGACCCAGCTCGAGCGACGCGAGGGGCGTCTCGCGCCCGAGGTGGCGCGCCGCGACCTGGTCCATCGACACCGCGTCCGGGTTCCAGGCCCCGGGGTGCTCGGCCGTCAGGAACTTCGTCGAGGCGCGCGAGTGGCTGCCGCCGGTGATTCCGGGCGGCGGTGTGCTGGCGAGCCCGCTGAGCACGAGCAACTGATCGCGGAACGGGGCCAGCGGCTGCAGGGTCGGCGTCAGCTCGAACGCCGGGCCCTCGGCTTCCGGCGTCCAGTTCTGCATCACCATGCCGTTCGGCACGTAGATCGCCCCGAACCGGATGACGGGATTCGCCGCCGTCTTGCGCAGCGCGCTCAGCGCCGGCACCATCCCGTCGAGCAGTGGCAGTCCGATGGCCGCGCCAAGCCCCCGGAGGACGGTCCGGCGGGGAAGGGCCTTCCTGGTGATCATCATGGCTCCGCACTCCTCATCTGGAACGGCGTGCTGTTGACGATGCCGAGAACGATGGACGACCACCGGTAATCGTCGGCGGCGGCGTCCGTGACAACTTGCCGAATCGCGGGCTGATCGGTGTGCTCCATCGTCCGCCCGACCGCATAGCCGAGCAATTTCTCCGTGACGGTGCGCACGAAACTTACATCGTATGCCAGAAGCGCGTCCCTGAACCCCCGCGGAGTCCCGACGACAGTGCCGTCGGCCAGCGCGCCCGACGTCTCGACCGGCGCACCCGCCTCGTCGGCGTCGCGCCAGCGCCCGATGGCATCGTAATTCTCCAGAACGAAGCCGGGCGGATCCATGATGCGGTGGCACGACGCGCAGGCGGGATTGGCGCGGTGCTGCTCCATCCGTTCGCGCATCGAAAGCACTTCGCGGCCGCCGTGGTTTTCCTCCAGCGCCGGCACGTTGGGCGGCGCCTCGGGCGGCGGGCTGCCGAGGATGTTGTCGAGCACCCACTTGCCGCGGAGCACCGGCGAGGTACGGGTCGGATAGGCGGTCAACGTCAGCAGGCTCGCGTGGCCGAGCAGGCCTCCGCGCCGCTCGGGATCGACCGCCACGCGCCGGAACCGCTCACCGTAGACGCCCGGGATGCCGTAGTGGCGGGCGAGCCGCTCGTTGACGAAGGTGTAATCGGCGGTCAGAAGCTCCCGCAGCCCGCGGTCGCCACGCACCTGGCTCTCGAGGAACAGCTTCGTTTCGCGTTCCATGTCCGCCCGCAGGTTCTCGTCGAACTCGTAGAAGACGTCCGCGTCGGGCGTCACGCCCTCGATGCGCGGCAACTGCAGCCACTGGCTGGCGAAGTTCTCCACCAGGGCCGACGCGCGCCGGTCGGCCAGCATCCGCCGCACCTGCTGCTCCAGAACGTCCGGGTCGCTCAGCCGTCCCGCCTCCGCGAGGTCGAGCAGTTCGTCGTCCGGAATGCTGCTCCAGAGGAAAAAGGAGAGCCGCGAGGCGAGCTCCAGGTCGGTCAGGCGGTAGGCCGCGCCGGCCCGGATATCGACCGGGTCGCGCTCGACGCGGAAGAGAAACTGCGGCGCGACCAGCATCCGCTCGACTGCCTTCTGTATGCCTGTTTCGAAGTCGCGCTCCGCATGGCCCGCCTCGTAGAACTTCATCAGTGTCGCGAGGTCGCCGTCGGTAACGGGGCGCCGGTAGGCGCGCCGCGCCAGCGCGGTCAGGATCTCGGTGGCGCAACGCGCTTCGTCCGCCACGTCCCCGCTGGCGGGACGGCAGGTGAACAGGCGCCGGCGGCTCGGCGTATCGCCCGGACCGGTCGCGTCGTACGGCCCGGCAATCTCCACCCGCTCGACCGCCGCGTTGCCGTGGTAGAAGCCGAGGCCGCTCAACGAGAAGCCGGACAGCCGCCGTTCCAGCACGCCGGTCGGCTCGGTGCGGGCCTCGACGAACGAAACCCCCACCGTGCGCCGGCCCGCCTTGGCGGGGAAACGGACCGCCAGGCCGGCGTCCGCTTCGTTCGAGACGTATTCCTCCCAGGCGGGGTCGCCCCGGATGGTCCCGAAGAAGCTGTAGGCGGACGGGTAGCCGAACCGGTCCGCGTCGCCGACCGTGAACCGCTCGATCAACGCGCCGTCGAGGCGCACCTCGATGACGTGGGATCGCCCCATGCCGACGATGTAGTCGTAGATCATCCGGCGGAGGCGGATCTTGACCTCGTAGTCGCCGTCGAGCGGGAAGTAGTGCTTGATGGCCATTCCGCCGCGCGAGCCGAACGGCAGGTCCTCGCTGGCGCGGTCGTCCTGGTAGAGCAGCCGCGGCGTGCTGTAGGTGGCGGCCACGTAACCGGGGCCGATGGTCGGGTCTCCGACCGCGAGCCGGCTGATCCTGTTGGCCGCGGCGAGATACCGCTCGAAGAGGGCGGGGGAGATCGACAGCACGTCGGCGCTCGTGCTGAAGCCCTGCTGGTTGACGTCATCGGCCGGGAAGAGCAGCCAGCGCTCGTCCACTTCCATGTCGAGCAGATGCCCGATCGCGTTGACGTACTCCGCCGTCGTCAGGCGCCGAACGCCGGGGCGGCCCGGATAGGGCGCAACGGCCGCCGCCGCATCCAGCGACGCCTCCAGCCAGGTTACGAACCGGCCGTTCGCTTCCGCGTCCGGCCGCGGCCGTCCCGCCGGCGGCATCATGCCGAGGCGCAGCTTCCGGACCACCGCTTCCCAGGTCTCCGCATGGGAGCCAACATCTGCGAGGTCCAGCCCCTCCAGCGCGATAGGCGCCAGGCCCTGATCGCGCCGCGCTTCAGTGTGGCAGGTCAGGCAGTAGCGCTGGACCAGCACCTGGTGCCGGGCGGCTTCGGCCTGATGAGCTTCCTCGGCAGTCTGGGAGGCGGACGCGGCCTCGGTGGCGCCGGGTGCGGCGCCGGTCATCGCCACGCACGCCAGGACGGCTAGCAGTCCGTGGTGAAACCCCGCGTAGCACCGCCGTTCAGCCGGGATGCATCGCCGCTCGAATGTAGCGGGGCTTTCATCTCGGGCTGCTCGGGCGAGGACACAGAACCCCCTCACAATGGAGGCATCGTAGCCGAGCCGTGGGTCGTCCGCAACCGCCCGGCTCCGCATCGCTTCAACCTTGACGGCGCCGGTCGTTGTAATTACTGTAATTACAGACGTGCGGAGGGGGCACGCGCCATGAACGACATGACGACGATCCGGGCGCTGAAGCTGATCGCCATCGGCAATTCGCGGGGAATCCGCCTGCCGAAGCCCTTATTGCAGAAATACGGCTGGAGCGACTCTCTCCTTGTCGAAGAACGAGAGGAGGGTGTCTTGCTGCGTGGCGCCTCCGCGAAGCGGCTCTCCTGGGAAGAGACGTACCGCGCGATGGCGGCCGAGCGCGAAGACTGGAGCGATCTGGACGTGACTGTCGACGATGGCCTGGAGTAGTGCAGCGTTTCCCCAGCGCTACGGCGTGTACATCGCCGACCTCAATCCGACAGTCGGCGCGGAGCTGCGCAAGGTCCGGCCCGTGGTCGTGGTGAGCAGGAACGAGATGAACCAGTTCCTGGATACCGTCGTTGTCTGTCCGCTGACAACCGTGTTGCATCCGCGGTGGCGCGGTCGGCTGCAGGTGCGCTGCGCCGGGAAGGACGCGGAGGTCGCGGTGGACCAGATTCGCACTGTCAGCAAGCGGCGTCTTGGACAAGCGACGGATCGGCTGTCTGCCGAAGCTGCCGCCCGGCTTCGGAGGCTGATTACCGAGATGTATGGCGAATGAGCGAGACCGCGCAACGGTCGACAATCCTGCTGACGGGCGCAACCGGCTGTATCGGCGGGCGGTTGCTCGCGGCGCTCGAGGCCCGCGGCCATGCCGTTCGCTGCATGACTCGGCGGCCCGGCACGCTGGCCGGCCGGGTCGGACCGCGTACCGCCGTCGTTCGGGGTGACTGCTTCGATCCCGTCTCGCTGGCGGCGCCGCTCGCTGGCGTCGACACGGCCTACTACCTCGTCCACTCGATGGGCGGCCCCCGCTCGCACGACTTCGAGTCGCGTGACCGGGAGGCGGCGCGCAACTTCGGGGAGGCGGCGCGGTCGGCGGGCGCTCGCCGCATCATCTACGTAGGCGGTCTCGGGGCGGAGACCGGGCTTTCCCGCCATCTCCGGAGCCGCCACGAAACCGGCGAGGTGCTGCGCGCGTCCGGTGTGCCGGTCGTCGAGTTGCGCAGCGGCATCGTCATCGGCGCCGGCAGCCTGTCGTTCGAGCTCGTGCGCGCCCTCGTGGAGCGCCTGCCCGTCATGACCTGCCCCTCCTGGGTCCGCACGCCGACGCAGCCGATCGCGCTCTCCGATCTCATCGCGTATCTCGTTGCCGCGCTCGACCTGCCGCACGGCGAGAGCCGTCTATTCGAGGTGGGCGGCGCCGACGCCGTCTCGTACGGCGGGATCATGCAGGAGTACGCCCGGCAGCGCGGACTCCGGCGCTGGTTCATCCCGGTCCCTTTGCTGACGCCCCGCCTGTCGAGTCTCTGGCTCGGGTTGACCACCCCGGTCTATGCCCGGGTCGGTCGCGAACTGATCGACGGAGTCCGGACGCCAACCGTCGTGCGCGACGACGCCGCGCTCACCGCCTTTCCCATCCGGCCGCTCGGCCTGCGGCAGGCCATCAGGCGCGCCCTGGAAGAAGAGGACGCCGCGTTCGCCGCCCGGCCCTGGTCCGACGAGGCCCTGTCCGCCGCCACCCCGCTGCGCTGGGGCGGCGCCCGCATCCGCAGCCGGCTCATCGATTCGCGCGTCGTCGACCTGCCCGTACCCGCCGCCGCCGCGTTCGCGCCCATCCGGCGCATCGGCGGCGTCAGCGGCTGGTACTACGGAAACTGGCTCTGGCGCCTGCGCGGCCTGGTCGACCGGCTCATTGGCGGCGTCGGCATGAAGCGCGGGCGGCGCGACCCGGAAGACCTGGCGGTTGGCGACATCCTCGACTGCTGGCGCGTCGTCGACTGCCAGCCCGATGCGCGCCTGCTGCTTGCCGCCGACATGAAACTGCCGGGCCACGCCTGGCTCGAGTTCGCGGTCACCTCAAAGAGCGACGGCACCACCACCATCCGACAGACTGCCGTTTTCGACGCGGCTGGCCTGTGGGGGCGCATTTACTGGCACGCCCTGTACCCGGCCCACGTGCTGCTGTTCCGGGGCATGCTCAGGAGTATTGGCCAGCGGGCGATGAAAGAGACATATTGATGTAGCAATGGTATGTTTAGTCATCATGCGAACGACAATCCGACTGGCCGACAGCCTCCTGCTCGAAGCGAAGCGCGAGGCCGCCCGGTGCGGAGTGACGCTGACCGCGATCATCGAGGAGTCATTGAGAGCCCGGTTGGCCCGGACCAGGCACGAGCCACGCGTGCGCGTGAAACTCACGACGACCGGACGTGGCGGATTGCGCCCCGGCGTCGATCTGGATGATTCGGCATCCCTGCTCGACGTGATGGACGGCGCGGAATGATCCTCCCCGACGTGAACGTGCTCGTGTATGCGCACCGCGAAGACGCACTGGACCACCGCGCCTATCGAGACTGGCTGGAAGCGGCCGTCAATTCCGACGCGGCATTCGGCATGAGCGATCTCGTGATCAGTGGCTTCGTGCGTGTCGTCACCCACCCCCGCATCTTCGTGTCACCCAGCAGCCTGGCCGAGGCGATGCAATTCGCGGAGGAACTGAGAGAGCGCCCCAATCGCGTTGCGGTTTCTCCGGGTAGCGACCATTGGCGGATCTTCCGCCGTTTGTGCGACGCCGTCGGTGCGAAGGGCAATCTGGTGCCCGACGCCTGGCTTGCCGCGATGGCCATCGAACATGGCTGTGAGTGGATTACCACGGACGGTGACTACGCGCGTTTTCCCGGGCTCAAGTGGCGACATCCATTGAAGTCGTAAAGGAGGGACACCGTGAGGAAGCGCACATTCGCGGTCGTGATCCTGGCGGGTCTGCTGGCCGCCCTGGCGGCGCCGGCGGCCGATGCGCGCGTCGTCCGGATCGAGTTGGAGCAGACGAGGCCGTACGCCGGCGGGAGGGAATTCGGCGACGCAGGGCCCTTCGAGCGGCTCGACGGAACAGTTCATATGGAAGTGGACCCGGATGATCCGCTCAACGCGGTCATCGTCAATCTAGACCGCGCCCCCCGTAACGAGCGGGGCATGGTGGAGTTCAGCGCCCCGTTCTTCATCATCAAGCCGGTCGACATGGCCCGCGGCAACCAGAAGGTGCTGTACGGCATCAACAACCGCGGGAACGCCATCGAGCTCGGCTTCCAGACGTTCCCGCCGCTGCCGCCCGGGGCCGATCCCGAATCCGGCGACGGGCTGTTCTTCCGCCTCGGCTATACGCTGGTGGACGCCGGCTGGGCGGGCGACGTCACGACCACGCCGACGCGCCTCGGCGCGAACCTGCCGGTCGCCCTGCAGGCCGACGGCAGTCCGATCGTTTCGCGTATCCGCATCGAGTACCCGTCGGACCCGGGGCAGCGCCCGGATCCCGGCACGACCATCTACACGCTGCCGCTCAAGGGCAACGACCGCTTCGTGAGCTACGAGACGGCGGACACCGACACGGGGCATTCCGCCCTCACCGTCCGCGACGCCATCGACGGCGAACGCCGGCCGGTGCCCGCGGGCGGCTGGGCTTTCGGGAAGTGCCCGTCGGGCGACGCGTCGCTAGCGGCATCGACCACCGACATCTGTCTCTTCGACGGCTTCGACCCGGACAAGATCTACGAGCTCGTCTACCCGGCCCGCAACCCGTGGGTCATGGGCCTCGGCTACGCCGTGACCCGGGACGTCGCCTCCTTCCTGCGCTACCAGACGGTGGACGACGCCGGGACGCCGAATCCGATTGCGGCCGGCCCTGAAGCGGTCGGCATCCGCCGCGTCTATGGCCTCGGCATTTCGTCGACCGGGATGTACCTGCGCGACTACCTCTACCTGGGCTTCAACGAGGATGAGGCGCACCGCCGCGTGTTCGACGCCGTCCGCATCCACATCCCGGGCACGCATCGTCTCTTCGCCAACGTCGAGTTCGCCGATCCGAACATCTACTCCCGCCAGGACCGCACGTCCGACTTCACTTCGCAGTCGTACCCGCCGCTCACTTACGCGGTGACTACCGATCCGGTGACCAACATCCGGGACGCTATCCTGAAGCGCCCGGCGACGGACCCGCTCGTCTTCCACGTCGATACGAGCAACGAGTTCTGGCAGATGAAGGCGTCGCTGAACGTCCACGACGGCCACGGCAACCCGGTGCCGATTCCCGACAATGTCCGCCTGTACCTGCTGGCGAGCCATCCGCATGGCGGGGCCGCGGGTGTCGCGGCCATGCCGACCAACCGCGGGGCGTGCGAATACGTGACGAACAGCTTTCGGAGCAGCGCGCCCGCCAGTCGCGCGCTGATCGTCGCGCTCGACGCGTGGGCCGACCGCGGCATCGAGCCGCCTCCCAGCAACTACCCGGATGTCCGGCGCGGGACGCTGGCAACCGTGGATGAGGTGGCGCGGACGTTTCCCGCGATTCCGGGCGTCACGTTTCCGACGCGGGTCAACGGACTGAATGCGCCCGGATTCGGTCCCACCTTCGGATCACAGGGCGGCAGGCAGACGGTGTTGCCTCCTTTCCGTGGCGGCGCGTACCGGGTGCTCGTGCCGACGACCGACCGCGACGGGCATGATGTCGCCGGGATCCGCACGGTCGACATCGCGGCGCCGGTCGGGACCAACACCGGCTGGAACCTGTATGCGGCCGGCCCCCGCGGTCGCGATCTGTGCGGGCTGACCGGATCGTTCTTCCCGTTCGCCCGGACCCGTGCGGAGCGGGAGGCCAACGGAGATCCGCGCCTGTCACTGGAAGAGCGCTACGGCGACCACGCGGGCTTCGTGGCCGCCGTCCGCCGCGCCGCCGACGAGTCGGTGGCCCGCCGGATCCTGCTCCCCGAGGATGCAGACGTGATCGTCCGCATAGCCGAAGAGAGCGACATCCTGCAGTAGCGGTAGCAGGTAGCGGGCCGTGAGCGTGCTGCTCTTCATTCTCCTGGAGGTCGTCTTCGCTCCCCTCCAGACCATCGGATCGCTCATCTACGCCCTGCGCGTCCGGTTCGTGAACATGCCGCGCGGGATCTCCGGCACGGCCTACGAGCCGTACATGACACGGCTGATGCTCCATCACACGGGGAGGCGCAGCGACGAGGCGGCCGAGAAGATCGCCCTGCACCTGCCCGCCCTGCCGCCCCTGGTTCTGCGGCTGTTGATGGGCACCCTGGTTCTGGCGGTGAAGTGGAGCCTCGCACCCGGATCGCGCATCGCGATCGACTACCTCAGTCGGGAACTGGTATTCGGCCGCAGGCCCTTCGTGGTGATGGGGAACTACGCGAAGTACGCCATGAAGGCGTTCTACAACGAGAGCTGGCTCTTCGGCATTTCGACCGCCGCACCCGCGCGTGAGCCGGCCAGGAAGTTCATCGAGTCCCGCGGGCTGGAGCTCCAGCGCTTCGAAGCTTTCGCAGGCGAGGCCGGGCGTGGGACGCCCCTCGGGGGGTTGATCGTTGCCGGGGTGCCCGAGAACCGCTCACAGTGACGCGTCAACGACGCGAAGGTGGCCGCCCTTGGCGTACTCGATCATGGCGCTGTCGGCGGTGATGAGCGGCGCGCGGGAGTAGCGGGCCGTCGCGAGAATAAGGCGATCGGCCGGGTCGGCGTGGAAACTGCCGGGCAGGCGCACGCTGTCGATCGCAATGGCAGGTTCGATCGGCAGCAAACGGACGCCGGGCAAGTCAAGCGCGCTGTCGATCCAGGTCCCGGCGTCGCACCCGAGGCGCAAGCGACCCTTCTCGACCAGCAGGGCGATTTCCCAGGGCGTTATGGCCGAGACGCCGATGCCGTCCGTACCTCCCGCTTCGTCGAGGGTGGCACGGGCCGTGCGTCCGAGCCGGGGGTCACCGTCAACCGCCCAGATAAGTACGTGCGTATCAAGGACGATCACCGGGCCGCCGTCCAGTCCGACGGATCGGTCGCTGGTGCGAAGGGATTGTCATAGCCCAGCACCGATCCCCGCATCGCACCGATGATCGACGAACGAGTACCGGGCGGGGGGGCTGGCGACAACACGGCAACCGGTCGGCCGCGGTGAGTGATTGTGACCGGCTCCCCGTCTTTCTCCAATCGCTTGATGACGCGGAGACAGGTCGCCCTGAATTCGGTTGCACCGAGACTCTTTGCCATGCGCCACCTCAGAGACCATGAATGTACAGTTAGAGTGTACATGTCTTCCTGTTGAGCGCCAAGGTGCTCACGGACGAGCAGAACAACGTCGAGCGTGGAGTAATACCTGATAAAGTAATACCCACGCCATGCGGATTACTACCAAGGGGCAGGTGACGATCCCGCAGCGTTTCCGTCTCAAGTTCGGTTTGCTGCCGCATACCGACGTGCGCTTCGAGGAAACCGATGGTGGCGTCACCATCCGACCAGTGCTGAGCAAGCGCGCGTTGTTGGAGGACCGCCTTCGCCGGGCTCGCGGAGTTGCCGTCCGCGGTGTTCGAACGGACGACATCATGCGGCTCACGCGCGGGGACGACTAGGTGTTCCTGCTCGATACCAACGTTCTGCTCGACATCTTCACGGACGACCCGCAGTGGCGGGCGTGGTCCGAGAACGCTCTTGCCGAGGCGCTGGTCGCCGGGCCGATAGGCATCAACCCGATCATCTATGCGGAGGCGTCCCTCGCGTTCGATGTCGCCGAGACACTGGACCGTCAGTTGGACGAACTGATGATCGAGCGCCTTCCGTTGCCGTACAACGCGGCGTTCGGTGCAGCCAGGGCCTTCCGCCGGTACCGGGATGCTGGCGGGGCGCGGTCGGCGCCCCTCCCGGACTTCTACATCGGAGCCCATGCGGAAGCCGATGGCCTGACTCTCGTTACGAGAGATTCCCGGCGATTCCAAACCTATTTCCCTGTCGTGCCGATGGTGTCGCCTCCGACGTCTGCCTGAATCGACTTGCCGCCAGCTCAGTAGATGCCGGGAATAATCCGGTACTTCACCCGCGCCTGATACTCCGCCCATTTGTCGGCGCCGTACTTCTCGGCGCAGTACGCGTCGTCGAAGCGCTGGCGGAAGGTGAACAGCGAGACGATGAAGACGAAGTAGGTCCAGGCCCAGGGGTTGGTGAAGTAGCCGAATACCAGGGCGATGGCCAGGGCCAGGAACCCTTCGCCGAGGTAGTTGAGGTGGCGGGCGGCGCCCCACAGGCCGCTGCACAGGATCTTGCGGTCGCCCGCCTCGATGTACTCGGGCTCGATGAGTCCGAGGAACTTGCGATCGGGCCAGCGCTTGAAGGTGTATTTCTGGTTGTTGGCGCCGCGCGAGATGCCCCACCCGAGCAGGAACAGCGCGGTCGTTCCGATCAGCCAGACGTTCGTCCATGGCGGCGAGAATCCGGGGTCCGGGTAGACGGCCAGCCCCCACAACGGGAGGATGAACATCCATCCGTAGACGATGAGGCAGCCCCAGAACACCTTGAAGCCGAGATGCTCGTGGATCAGATCGTAGGTATAGAGCTGGACGCGCTCGAAGATGAAGTAGTCGAGTATGTAGAACGTGAAGAACGCCGCGTACAGGAAGACGCCCGGATTGGAGTCTTCGCCGAATAGCTCGTAGTGGTACGCGGCCCCGGACAGGGCGTTGAGCGACAACATCGCCCCGCCGACGACATAGAAGTACATCTTCAAGTCGAAGCGGTTGTTGAAAAACGACAGCTCCTGGATCCGTCCATCCCACAGCGCCAGGAGCGGGTTCCTGATCCTGCCCGGTGGTTGGCTGTACACGGCGATGATCGCGAAGATCGTGGTGAAGACCGTCCCGCCGGCCACGGCGTAGATCGACGACCGGTAGAACCAGTCGCGCGGCATCCCGGTGAGCTCGAGCGCCCACACGAGCAGCGCCAGCGCAAACACCGGGAGCCCGTTCAGCCGATAGGTGCGGGGCTCTCCAGTCACCGGATTGACGACGTAGCCGGGGACCCACTTTCCCGGCAGGATGAGTTGCGCCAGCAGGAACGCCGCGAAGACGGCCAGTGGGGTGAAGAAGCCCGCAATCGCTTCCGTGCGCGTCAGCTCGAAGAGGTGGCCGACGCCAAGCCATTCAATCACGATTGAACCTAGTATGGTAGTATTGCATGAGTATGGTCAAGGTCACCTATTCCCTGGACGACGCGACGGTACGCCGGATCCGCCGGACGGCGGAACGCATTGGGAAGCCGCAGAGCCACGTCGTCCGCGAGGCGGTCGCCGACTACGCCACGCGCACCGATCGGTTGAGCGAGGCCGAGCGCCTGCGCATGCTCGGGGTGCTGGACCGTTGGCGCAGCGAGCCGGCGCCGCGCTCTCGCGAGCGCGTCGAATCCGAGCTTCGAGAGATCCGCGTGTCGCGTCGCGAGTCGTCCCTGCGGCGTTTGGCCGATGACGATCCATCTTGATACGTCCGCGCTCGTCGGCGCGCTGGCGGGGCCGGGCGCCGCCGCCGACCGCCTGTACACTTTCATAGACCAGGGCCATCGGTTGCGGCTCTCGTCGATTGTCCTCTACGAGTGGTTGCGCGGGCCGCGAACCGTGAGCGAGCTTCGCGTGCAGGAAGCTCTCTTTCCGCGCGAGCAGGCCGTGCCGTTCGACACCGAGGCGGCGGCGGAGGCGGCGGGGCTGTACGCTCGTTTGTCCCGCCCGCGCGGCCGGGATCTCGATCTCGCGATCGCCGCCTCCGCCCTCGTGAACGAAGCCACGCTCTGGACGCTGAACCCGAAGGACTTCAGCGATGTGCCCGGCCTGAGGCTGGCGTAGGCGGGCGTAGGCGCCATCTCGGTGAGCGCCTGCAGTTCCGATCTTCTTCCCTAGAGCGTCGTTGCCAGTAGTGCATGCATTGTGGATACTGCATGTATGTCTAGCAAGACCAAAACGGATGATGTACACTGTTTCTTTGCCTAAAGGAAGCCTGCCGATGTTCACGCTCACCATCTTCGTCGCACTCCGCACGCGCGGATAGTTCCCCCCGCATGCGCGGCTAGACTCCGCTCCTTCACGACAGTTTCGTCGTTCGTTCGGTTCGGTCCTTCCGTGCGGCGCGGCTGATCTACTTCCTTCTTCGTTCGGTTCCGCGGGTTCGTTGCATCCAATGCGGCGTCCTGTTTCATCGTCTCTGCCTTCTCGTGGTGCACTGATGTCTTTGGTCGACGTGGTTTCCAACGGCCGCCGCACGCTGGCGGCCCGCAACGCGCAGCTTCGTGCGGACCTGCGCGACGCCGTCCGCGCCGTGCCCCGCGACTACACCAGCGGCAGCCTGGGGCGCGCCGTCTTGCTGCTGGCCGTGCCGATGGTCCTCGAGATGGGGATGCAGTCGGTCTTCTCGGTCGTTGACGTCTACTTCGTCGGCCGTCTCGGCCCGGAGGCGGTGGCCGTTCTCGGCCTGTCGGATTCGCTCATCGCCCTGGTGTTCGCGGTGTCGATCGGCCTCAGCATGGGGGCCACGGCGATGGTGGCTCGGCGCGTCGGCGAGGGTTCGCCCGAGCGCGCGTCGTCCGCCGCCGTGCAGGCCATCGTCGGCGGTTGCGCTGCGTCGTTCGTGATCGGCGTGGCGGGGGTTGTCTGGGCCTCCGATCTGCTGGTGCTGCTGGGCGCCACGCCGGAGCTGGCGACGAGCGGCCGGACCTTCACGGCGATCATGCTGGGCGGTTGCGTCACGGTGACGCTGCTGTTCATGATCAACGGCATCTTTCGCGGCGCGGGCGATCCGGTGCTGGCGATGCGGGCGCTCTGGCTGGCCAACCTCGTCAACATCGTGCTGGACCCGATCCTGATCTTCGGCTTCGGGCCCATTCCGGCGTTCGGGCTCGAAGGGGCGGCGATCGCAACGACCGTGGGGCGCGGCCTGGGCGTCGCCTACCAGCTTCGGGCGCTCACGAGCGGCAACGGCAGCGTGACCATTGACTGGCGGCGGGCCCGCATCGAGACGCAGACCATGCTGCGCCTGATGCGTGTCAGCGGCATCGGCATCCTGCAGTACCTGGTCGGGACGGCGAGCTTCGTCGGTCTCATTCGAATCCTGGCCCCATTCGGCGACACGGTGCTGGCGGGCTACACCGTGGCGGTGCGGATCATCATCTTCGTGCTGTTGCCGGTCTGGGGCGTCGGCAACGCCGCCGCAACCCTGGTGGGGCAGAACCTGGGCGCCGGCCGACCGGATCGCGCCGAGAGCGCGGTCTGGTTCACCGCCCGCCTGAACACGGTGTTACTGGGCATCGTGGGCGTGATCTTCGTGGTCTTCGCCCGGCCCATCGTCGGGCTCCTGGCGACCGATCCGGAGGTCGTTGCACTGGCCGCCGCCTGCCTGCGCATCGTCGCCTGCAGCTACGTGTTCTGGGGTTTCGGCCTCGTCACGGTGCTGGCGTTCAACGGTGCGGGCGACACGACCACGCCGACATGGATCAACTTCTTCGTCTACTGGGTGGTACAACTTCCGCTCGCCTGGACGCTCGCCGGCCCGGTCGGTCTGGGGCCGAACGGGGTGTTCGTGACGGTCGCGGTCTGCCAGACGCTGATGGCGGTGGCGGGCGTCCTCGCGTTCCGGCGCGGAGGTTGGAAGAAGCGGGTGCTGTAGCGAAGAACCTGCGGGCGCGCCAGGAGCGGAACGCTGGAGGAACGTGATCAGGGGAGCGTCGTTGCCGACGCGTCGTAGAGCAGCTTCACGCCGATGACGAACAGGCCGGCGTGCACGATGGCGTAGAAGATCGCGTCGTTGATGCGCTCATGAATGTACCGGCCAAGAGTGACGCCGATGGGGGCGATGGGCAACAGCATGGCGGAGGTCAGGAGGTTCTCGGTGTTCCATTGGCCCAGCCAGTAGTAGGGAGCGACCTTCAGCCAGTTGACGACGAAGAAGAACACGATGCTGGTGGACTGGAACCTGGTCCGATGCATCTGCTGCGGTATCAGGTAGGCCTGGAGCGGCGGGCCGCCGGCATGGATCGAGAAGCTGGTGAACCCGGCCGTCGTCCCCCATAGGACGCCGAGCAGGGGACGCGCCGGTTTGGGCGTGCCGCCGCGGCCGGGGCGGAGCCAGAAGTACTGCACGGCGTAGATGAGGGCGATGACGCCCACCATGATGCGGAGGCCGTCGGGCGAGATCTGGCGCGCGGTGAGGAAGCCGAGCACGGTGCCGAAGAAGGCGCCTGGGAGGATGGCGCGCAGGTTGCCGATGTCCCATTCCCTCCAGAACACGCGGAGGGCGAGCACATCCATCACCATCAGGATGGGGAGCAGGATGGCGGCGGCCTGAAACGGACCGACTACCACCGCCATCAGCGGCACGCCGACGACGCCGATGCCGCCGCCCAGGCCTCCCTTGGCCAGCCCGACAAGGAGCACCGCGACGGACGCCGCGACGTAGAACCAGGGATCGGTGATCAAGGCCGGGTGGCTGTCTCAGTTGTCATCCGGCCTCGCCTTCCTCGGGCTCGATGTCCTTGAGGAACTCTTCCCGCGGCTTGTGAATGCGGTCGTAGCTGCCGGCGGCGACGACGTAGTACCACCGCGCAAAGCGGGTGGCGAGGCGGTCGGCCTTCTCCTGGCCCTCGCGGACGCGGCGCTCCCACGAGGCGTGGGCGTCGGTCTCGGAGGCGGGCGGTTCGGGGCCCAGCCCCGCCTCGTCGAACTCCGCCTCGATGAAGACGTAGCGGTTCTCGCCGGGGCCGGTCTCGGCGTCGTCGCTTGTTTCGTCTCCCAGAAGGACGGCGTCGCCCCTCCCGTAGACGATCTCGCCGAAGCGGAGGGTGTAGAGCACGCCCTCGGTCGTGCGGACGAGCAGCTCGCCCTCGTTGGACAGCAGGCCGCCGTCGGCGGTGGGGTAGAAGCCCTTGTTCACCAGGTCGGTGATGTCTTCGCGGCTGATGCGGCCCGCCATCGCGGCGTCGCGCAGGTTGCCGGTCATCCCTTCCGGCTTCGGGCGGACGCCGGCTATCTGCATGTTCATGACGGCGCCCACCAGCAGGTTCATCTGGACGTAGTCCACTTCCTGGCCGGCCGGCACGGAGTCGCCGGTCCAGGTGGTGTCGTCCACCTTGTCGACCGTGAAGGTGCGGGGCGGCGACGCGCGGCGGGTCACTTCATCCACCTGGTACTCGTTCAGGACCATGTGAACTACCTGATCGCGTTCGACTTCCAACAGGTTTTGCTCGATCCAGTCCTCGAACCGGGTGGAGATGTCTGCCTCGAACCGCGCCGAGTAGACGCGCTTCTGGTCGGGCGAGCGGACGAAGCGGAGTCCCGGCCGGCCCTCGACGGGGCGGCCGACGACGAGATCGGCGAGCGTTTCGCCGGTTGCGTCCTTCACGGTGACGCGGGTGCCGCGGCCCACCAGGCTGGTGGCGGTCAGGTCGGTCGGGTCGATGACGCCGAGCGCTTCATGGTCGGCGACGTTGTCGGAGCGGAAGTCCTCCTTGGTGAGGCTGATGATGTCCGCCGCGATGTTCGACAGCCGCTCCGCACCGTCGGCGGGATAGCCGTGATGCGACGGGATCGTCCAGAGGCCGTCCTCGTTGGTCACCTGGAACGGGGTCGCCGACGCCGTGTCCTCGTCGAACTCGACGACGTCGAGGGTGGCGGCCGCTTCGGGATCCGTGAACTCCGGAAAGAACGGTTCACCGACGTCGAAAAAGAGATCCGGCACCGCGCGCCGCGGCGCGCTGGCGAACGCGACGACGCCGAGGAGGATGGCCACCCCGGCGATGGCGAGCGTCTTCTTCGTCTCCTGCATGGTTCTGGCTCCGTGCCGTGGTCGTTGGTGCGGGGACACGAAGAACCATTTCGCGCCCCGATCCGTCGAATATCATAGCGATATGCGAGGGATGTGCTGCGGCGCCGGGCGGAGCGGCTGGTGGATCGTGGCGATTGCGGTCGGGGTCGCGTTGCTCACGGCGCTGGGGTGTACGGCAGGCGGACCGGCGACGGACGGCGCGGCCGGGGGCGTGGCGGCTCTCGGCGCGGCCGCCGTGCAGGGTGCGACGCCCGCGAGGGCGGCCGACCTGGACCAGCCGCCGCCGACGCCGCTGCGGCCGGAAGAGCGGGCGACGATCGACCTGTTCGACCGGACGCGCGCGTCGGTCGTCTACATCAACACGCTCGCCCGCCGCGCCGACTGGTTCCGGGGGACCGTGATGGAGGTGCCGCAGGGGACCGGCACCGGCTTAGTCTGGGACGACGAAGGACACATCATCACCAACTTCCACGTGCTGGCGGATGCGAGCTCGGTCGAGGTGGTGCTCGACGATCAGTCCACCTACGACGCCGAGTGGGTCGGAGGTTCCGCGTCGCACGACCTGGCCGTGCTGCGCATCGACGCTCCGCCGGAGGCGCTCCATCCGGTCACGCCGGGCAACAGCGACGCGCTGCTCGTCGGCCAAAGCGTCTATGCCATCGGCAACCCCTTCGGCTACAACGCGACCCTCAGCACCGGGGTTGTTTCGGCGCTTGGCCGGCGGATCAACGGGCTTGACGGCACGCCGATCGAGGACGTCATCCAGACCGACGCGGCGATCAACGTGGGCAACTCGGGCGGGCCGTTGCTCGACAGCGCCGGCCGGGTGATCGGCGTCAACACGCAGATCTCCAGTCCGTCGGGCGCGTCGGCCGGCGTCGGTTTCGCCGTCCCCGTCAGCACCGTGCGCCGCGTGGTGCCGGAGTTGATCGAGACCGGGACCTACAGCCCGCCCCGGCTCGGCATCCGGGC
This sequence comes from Acidobacteriota bacterium, assembly GCA_009838525.1. Classification (NCBI taxonomy): domain Bacteria; kingdom Pseudomonadati; phylum Acidobacteriota; species Acidobacteriota bacterium. Next base: position 8,757 of record VXRJ01000032.1, on the reverse strand, counting down.
CGTCGATCAGGGGTTGACCCGCCGGCTCGGCATCGAAGGGGTGCTGATTGCGGCAATCGAGTCCGGATCGGGCGCGGCGGACGCGGGGCTGCTGCCGATCGAAGTCTCGCGCAATCGCATCGTCGCCCTCGGTGACGTGATTCAGGCGGTCGAAGGCGAACCGATCCGCACCCTGGGCGAGCTGCGCGCCGTCCTCGACCGCTACCAGGCGGGCGACGAAGTAACCGTGTCGATCCTCCGGGATGGCGAGGAGGAGGACGAGGTCACGATCCGGCTGCAGTAGTGCGGCGCGGCGGCCGTGGCGCGCCGGTCACGGGAAGTGGCCCATAGAATGCCACGTGTGGGGTTCGTCAACCTTCCACGCGCCTCCATCCTGTCGGTGGGGTTGGCGGTTGCGCTCGCCGCGGCAGGGCCGCTCGGGGCCACGTTCCAGCCGGCATCCGAAGCGGGCCAGCCGGTTCTCTCCGATGGCCATCAGCGGATGCTGGCCCTGCTCGAAGAGATCGCGGACGAGACCCCCGACACGCACCCCTACATCGGCGACTGGCGCGCCCGGCAGTTGCGCGAGGAGCTGAACGCGCTTCCCGCAACGGACACCGGACCCAACCGCTGGCGCGTGATGGTCCAGTTGTCCGGAGAGGAACTCCGCGTCGGAAACGAAGCCGAGGCGATCCGTCTTCTTACCGACGCCCTTGAACTGATTCCGACCACCGACGAGAACCGCCCGGGGATTACGTTGAACAACTACAGCCTCGGGGTGGCCTACCTGCGGCTGGCGGAGACGCGAAACTGCGCCCTCCATCCGAACGCGGAGGCGTGCATCCTGCCGCTTCGCGGGCCCGGAATACACGCGGATCAGACGCCGTCGCGCCAGGCGATAGCCGCCTTCACCGAGGTGCTCCGGAACACGGCCGACCAGGCGTCGGGCGGCCTGTCGGCCGGGGCGGGCGCCCGCAACTGGAGCGTGGGAACACCGCCCCCCGCCGGGGGCGGGGCGGCGCAGCAGTATTTGTCGGCGCTCTGGCTGCTCAACATCGCCTACATGACGGTGGACGGCTACCCCGACGAGGTTCCCGAGGCGTATCGGCTGCCGCCCGAGACGTTCCAGTCGGCGGAGACGATTCCCCGTTTCGCCAATGTCGCGCCCGCCCTCGGCCTCGCCACGTTCGACATGTGCGGCGGGGCGATTGCCGACGACTTCGACAACGACGGCTATCTGGACATCGTCGTCTCGACGTGGGGCACGCGCGGGCAGATTCGCTTCTTCCGAAACGACCAGAACGGCGCCTTCATGGAGCGCACCGCCGAAGCGGGCCTGCTCGGGCTGTACGGCGGCATCAACATGGTTCAGGCCGACTACGACAACGACGGCGACGTGGATCTGCTCGTCTTGCGCGGAGCGTGGCTGCGGGCCGACGGCCGGCATCCGAACTCGCTGGTGCGGAACAACGGGGACGGCACGTTCACCGACGTGACGTTCGATGCCGGACTCGGCGAAGTGCATTACCCGAGCCATACGGCGGCCTGGGGCGATTACGACAACGACGGCGATCTCGACCTCTACGTCGGCAACGAATCGACTCCGGCCCTGGTCGCCCCGAGCCAGCTCTTCCGCAACGACGGCGACGGCACGTTCACCGACGTGGCGGGGGACGCCGCCGTCAGCAACTACCGGTACGCCAAGGCGGCGGTCTGGGGCGACTACAACGGCGACGGCCTGCAGGATCTGTACGTATCCAACTTCGGGGGCGCCAACCGGCTCTATCGAAACACCGGCCGCGGGTCCTTCATAGACGAGGCGCAGCGGCTCGGCGTCGCCGGCCCGCAGGGGAGCTTCCCGGCGTGGTTCTGGGATTTCGACAACGACGGGCGGCTCGACCTGTACGTCTCGGCCTACACCGCGGGCATCGAGCATCTCGCGGCCAGCGCGCTCGGCCGGCCCGCCGGCACGGAAATGTCACGCCTCTATCGGGGTGTCGACGGCGAGCGCTTCGAGGAGGTGTCCGCCGCCTACGGCCTCACGGAGCCTACCGCGGCCATGGGCTCCAACTTCGGCGACCTCGATAACGACGGCTATCCGGACTTCTACCTGGGCACTGGCTATCCGCCGTACCACAGCGTCATGCCGAACCTGATGTACCGGAACCGGGAAGGGCGCGGCTTCTCCAACGTGACGTACTCGGGAGGTTTCGGCCACCTCCAGAAGGGCCACGGCGTGGCCTTCGCCGATTTCGACAACGACGGCGATCAGGACGTCTTCGAGCAGATGGGCGGGGCCTTCCCGGGCGATGCGTTCGGCAACGCCCTGTACGAGAACCCGGGCTTCGACAACCACTGGCTCACCGTGCAACTCGAGGGCGTCCGGTCCAACCGGTCGGCGATCGGCGCCCGCATCCGGGCGGTCGTCGTCGACGGGGACGGAGGCGGGCGGCGCTCCATCTACCGCCACGTCAACAGCGGCGGCAGCTTCGGGGGCAATCCGCTGCGTCAGACCCTCGGGCTGGGCGGGGCGTCGCGCATCGAACAGCTCGACATCTTCTGGCCCGCAACCGGCGTCACGCAGACGTTCACCGATGTCCCGGTGGATCGGGCCATCCACGTCGTCGAGGGCGAATCGGGCTACACGACCCTTGAGTTGAGGACCTTCGCGTTTTCCTCGCAGTAGACCTGGAAGCGCTCGGCACGACCAGGAGCTAGAGCGCCGGACGGGCGCGCTGGCCCTTCAGCGGCGCCGCGTCCAGGTCGTGCGCGGCGGCGACCGCCGCGTGCGTCACCTGCCCGTCCACGAGGTTGACGCCCCTCGCGAGGGCCGGGTCGCGCTCGGCCGCCGCGCGCCACCCTCGGTCGGCGATTTCGAGCGCGTAGGTCATCGTGGCGTTCGTCAGCGCGTAGGTGGAGGTGTGCGGGACGGCCCCCGGCATGTTGGAGACGCAGTAGTGGACGACGCCCTCGTCGACGTAGCGCGGGTTGGTGTGCGTCGTCGGCCGGCTGGTCTCCGCGCAGCCACCCTGATCGACCGCGACGTCGACCAGAGCCGAGCCCGGCTCCATCTGCTTCAGGTGCGCTCGGGTTACGAGCCGCGGTGTCCGCGCCCCCGGAATGAGCACGGAACAGAGCACGAGGTCCGCCGACGCCACCGCGCCCTCGATGTTGGCGGCGTTCGACATCAGGGTGTTGACGTGGCCCTGCAGGACGTCGCGGACGTAGCCGAGACGCAGCGGGTTGATGTCGATGATCGTCACCTCGGCGCCGAAGCCGGCCGCGACGACGCAGGCGTTCATGCCGACCACGCCAGCCCCGAGAATGGTGACCCGCCCCCGCCGGACGCCGGAGACGCCCGGGAGCAGGAGGCCTTTGCCGCCCGCGTGGCGCTCCAGCGACGCCGCGCCGGCCTGGATCGACAGGCGGCCCGCCACCTCCGACATCGGAACCAGGAGGGGCAGCGTGCCGTCGTCGAGTTGCACCGTCTCGTAGCCGATGCCCACGATGCGCCGGTCGAGCAACCTGGCGGTCAGCGCGCTCGACGCCGCCAGATGCAGGTAGGTGAAGAGAATCTGGCCCGGCCGCATCCGGTCGAACTCCGGATCGAGCGGTTCCTTGACCTTCAGAATCAGGTCGGCCTGTTCCCAGACATCGTCGGGGCCGCCGGCCAGTCGGGCGCCGGCCTCCCGGTAGGCGCGGTCCGGGATGGCGCTGCCGACGCCGGCCCCCGCTTCAATCAGCACCTCGTGCCCGCGGGCGACGAAGGCGGCGACCCCGGCCGGAGTGATGGCGACGCGGTGCTCGTCGTCCTTGATCTCGGTGGGGATTCCGACCCGCATGTTTCGGCAAGCCTACAACGTCCGGTGGCGATATGATGGCTGGCCGTCCATTGTCGCCTGGGCGGGAGGGGTTCGCGGTATGGACATGAACACGCCGACCGAGAGCACCGTCGCCAGCCCTGTCGTCCAGAAGGCCCGCATCGACTCGATCGACGTGCTGCGGGGCTTCGCCCTGCTCGGCATCCTCGTCATGAACATCCAGTTGTTCGCGATGCCGGCCGCGGCCTACTTCAACCCGATCGCCTACGGTGACCTCAACGGCGCGAACTTCGCCGTCTGGCTCGGCAGCCGGCTGCTCGCCGATCAGAAGTTCATGACCATCTTCTCGATGCTGTTCGGGGCCGGCATCGTCCTGATGGCGGGGCGTGCGGAACAGAGCGGGAACGCCACGCGCGTCCACTACCGCCGCATGGGATGGCTGCTCCTCATCGGCCTGGCGCACGCCCACCTGCTGTGGGCCGGCGACATCCTGTTCCTCTATGCGGTGTGCGGCATGCTCGTCTATCCGCTCCGCCGGCAGTCGCCGCGGCTGCTGCTCGTGTTGGGTACGGCGGTCGTTACCGTGGGGTCGGCCGTGTACTTCCTCGGCGGAGTATCGCTGCCGTACTGGCCAGAGGAGGCGCTGAGAGCTTTCGTCGACGAGCAATGGCAGCCAACCCAGCCGTTCATCGACGCCGAGCTGGCCGCGTACCGGGGTGGCTGGATCGAGCAGGTTCCCGCCCGGTCGACGCAGGCCCTCGCGTTCGAGACTTTCGTCATCCTGCTGTGGGGCGGCTGGCGGGCCGGCGGCCTGATGCTGATCGGGATGGCCCTCTTCAAGCTCGGCGTCTTCAGCGCGCAGCGTTCGGGGCGCTTCTACGGCGCGCTCATCGCGGTGGCGATCCTCCTCGCCATCCCGGTGGAATCGTACGGGGTGGTGCTCGACTTCCGGTACGGGTGGGCGCCCTGGTCGTTCTTCCAGGGGGAGCTGTTCAACTACTGGCCGAGCATCGGGGTCAGCCTCGGTTATATCGGCCTCGTCATGCTGGCGTCCCGGACGGCGGCGCTGCGCGGCGCCACCCGCCCGTTCGCCGCGGTGGGGCAGATGGCGCTAAGCAACTACCTGCTGCAGACGGTCATCTGCACCACCATCTTCTACGGCCACGGCTTCGGCCTCTTCGGGTCGGTCGGGCGCCTGGCGCAGTTTGGCGTCGTCGTGGCCGTCTCGGTGGTGCAGTTGGTCTGGTCTCCGCTCTGGCTGGAGCGGTTCCGGTTCGGCCCGGCGGAGTGGGCGTGGCGGTCGCTCACCTACGGCGCCCGCCAGCCCTTGCGGCGCGTGTCGGCGTCTGCGTCCTGATCCTGGGGCGCTGGCCTTGGCGAGCCCTGCGTAGAACGCGATGGCGGTCGAGGACGGGATCGTCGGGTGCGGCGCGAGAGCATATGTGCATAGAATAGTGTTTTAGGCCCATGCGTCTACACATAGTCCTGGAACACGATCTGGTGCGGGAGATCGACCGGCGTGCCGGTCCGCGGCGTCGTAGCGCTTTCATTACCGAGCTCATCCAGCGCGGCCTTGAAGACGAACGGCGCTGGGACGACATCGAAGCCGCTCTCGGCGCCTTGCCCGACACCGGACATGAGTGGGATGACGATCCCGCGGCGTGGGTTCGCCAGCAGCGTTACGCAGATCCGCGGCGCGCAGGTTGACCGTGGCGCGCGTGCTCCTTGATTCGACCGTGCTTATCGATGCGCTTCGTGGCCGATCCGCCGCCGCTCGACTCGCGGCCCTGAGACGAACGGGCACGGAGCCTTGGGTCTGCGTGATCTCGATCGAGGAGATTTGGCGCGGTTTGCGGCCGGGCGAGGAGGCGGTCACTCGCCGCCTGTTCAGGGGCCTGCGACTTGCCCCACTCGGAGTAGCAGAAGGCGTACGAGCGGGAGCGTGGCGCCGGTCTTTTGGACGACGCGGAATCACGTTGCATCAGGCGGACTGCCTGATTGCCGCCGCGGCGGTTGGCGTAGGCGCCTCACTGGCGACTGCGAACGTTGACGACTTTCCTATGCCCGAGATCAACGTCCAGCACTGGCCCTAGACGTAATTAACATTAGCGGCTATAGATCAATACATTGCCGCAACTCTGGGTTCTATATTAATATTTATCTATAATGTTTTAATATAAACAACTAGGTAGCTCCGAGCAGCACCGACAGGTCCGCGAGCGAGTCGACCACGGCATCCGGGGATCTGCCCGGCCCGTCGAGGTCGGCGGCCCGGAACTTGCCGGTGCGGACCAGAACCCCGCGCGCCCCGGCAGCCATCGCTCCCCGCACGTCGCTGTTGATGTCGTCGCCGGCGACTGCGACGTCGGTGACCGGCAGGCGCATGGATGCCGCCGCTCCGTCGAAGAAGGCGGCGCTCGGCTTGCCGACGATTATCGCGTCTCGGCCGGTCGCGTACTCCAGCGCCGCGACGAACGGCCCGGCGCCGGATTCGTAGACCGTCCCGTCGAGATCGAGCAGGACGCCGCGCGCGTCGATCCGCGAGCGGGCCATCACGCGCTGTCGCCGTGCGCCGCGAGCGCGGTCGTGCAGGCCTGCTTCACATCGTCCCCGAAGCATACGAACAGGACTTGTTCGACGCCGGGGGCTTCTTCCAGCGCCTGGACAACCGCCCCCACGGCCACCGGCGCGGCCAGTGCGACGGGGTAGCCATAGATGCCGCAACTGATGGCGGGGAAGGCGATTGACTTCAGCCCGTGCGCGTGGGCCAGTTCGATGGCGCGCCGGTAGCACCCGGCCAACAGCTCCGGCTCGCCGCGCCCGCCGCCTTGCCAGTGCGGCCCGACGGCGTGGATCACGTGCCGCGCCGGCAGGTTGTAGCCGCCCGTGATCTTCGCGTTCCCGGTCTCGCAGCCGCCCAGCGTCAGGCATTCTTCCAGCAGGCCCGGTCCCGCCGCCCGATGAATCGCGCCGTCGACGCCTCCGCCGCCCAGAAGCGACGTGTTCGCCGCGTTCACGATCGCATCGACCGCGAGCGTCGTGATGTCCGCCGTCGAGATCGTCAAGTCGGCCATATTGCGTTCGCTTGCACACCCAATCATAAGGTCCGGGCGCCGAGTGCAGACTCCGTTGACACCACTGCACCACAGCACCAGAATAGACCCATGCGGCTCACGATCAACCTGGAACCTGACCTTTACGCCGTGGCTGTTTCGCTCTCCAAGGCCGAGGACTGCAGCATCAGCGCCGCCGTCAACCGGCTTCTGCGCCGTTCGCTCCCGGGAGGGCCATCCAGTTCTGGAGAGCCTCGCCATGGCATGGAAAGACGCAACGGCCTGCTGGTCTGCGGTGGCCGGGAAGTGATTACCGCTGAAACGGTCCAACGGATCGAGGACGAGGACGACTTGACATGACGTGGTTGGCGGACGGCAATGTGCTGGTCGCCCTCCTGTTGAGGTCGCACATCCATCACGAGCGGGCGCATCAGTGGCTCGCCGGACTGAAGAACGACCGTTTCGCCACCTGTAGCGTCACGCAGGGCACGCTGTTGCGCGCGCACATGCGCTTCTCCACGGAAGGTACTGCGGCCGCCGCCTGGGAAGCGTTGCGAGCCGTGTCCGAGCATCCTCGTCACGAATGGTGGAACGAGCGGCTGGACTATCTCGATGTTCCGCACCGGCACCTGCAGGGCTACCGGCAGGTTACGGACGCCTGGCTTGCCGAGCTCGCCCGTCGGCGCGGCGGGCGGGTAGCCACTCTCGATTCCGGATTCGCGACCCTGCACGGGGATGTTGCAGTTCTGCTTCCCCGCCTGAAGTAGCCTCCGCGGTCTCGGCAAGGTCCCGCGCGTGAATCCCCCGCTCGGCGCCATCTGGCGGTTTCCCGGAAGAAAGTCGACCCGTTCCGGGTCTGTTGTTCCATAGCGCAATCAGCAAAGCGGTTGCCTGCCAGCGCCTGCTGCTGAACCCGCCGGCCGGCCCCAAGGGAAACGGAGCCGCAACGGCCGGCGGCGCCGGGAGGAACCCGATCCATGCGCCGATTCGTAGTCACTCTGTTCGTACTGTGCGCGGTGTGCGCGGGCGGTGAAGCGCTCGCCCAGAACACGCGCGGCGCCGAGACCCACGACGTTCAGATCACCGGTACCGTGCAGACGCCGGACGGATCCCGTCTGCCCGGCGTCACCGTGCGGGTCTTCGGCACGCCGTTCCGGGCCGTCACCGACGGTGACGGAGCGTACGTCCTCGCGTTCACGCGAGCGTCGGGCCGGTTCATCCTGTTCGCGGAACTGTCCGGGTTCCGCACCGACGACGCCGCGCTGCAGGTGACGGGACCGCTCACCACCAGCATCGACTTCACGCTGACGCCGGAGTTCGCATCCGACGTGACGGTCATTGCCGAGGTCCCCATGCTCGACGCCACCGACGATGTCAGCCGGATCGAACTGGCCCCGGAGCAGGTCTCGGTGCTGCCCAGCCTGGGCGAACGCGATCTCTTCCGGGCCTTTCAGCTCCTGCCTGGCGTTTCCGGCAGCAACGAGGCGTCGTCCGGCCTGTATGTCCGCGGCGGCACGCCGGACCAGAACCGCGTCGAGTACGACGGTTTCCGGGTCTACCACGTGGACCATCTGTTCGGCTACTTCAGCGCCTTCAACATGGATGCGGTCGACACGGTGGAACTGAGCAAGGGCGGCTTCGAAGCCCGGCACGGCGGCGCGCTCTCGAGCGTGATGCAGATCGCCGGCAAGAGTGGCCGGACCGACCGTGCGGCGGGAAGCGTCGGGGCGGGATTGCTCAGCTTCAACGGCGTGTACGAGACCCCGCTCTTCAACCACCGCGGATCCGCGCTGCTGGCGGTGCGCCGTTCGTTCCAGGGTCCCCTCTACGACAAGATCCTCAACCTCTATGACAACAGCCCGGCCCCCGGACCAGGCGGCGGGGCGCCCGCGGGGGGGGGGGGG